>CAIPMW010000085.1 GCA_903866255.1 uncultured Chlorobiaceae bacterium
CCTTGTGCTTGAGGGACATTCAGCTTTTCCTTCTAATTGCACCAATATGGAATTGAAACATTGCCAGCGCCTTGACTGGGACAAGGGAATGAAACACCTACAAATTGCACCAATATGGAATTGAAACTTCAAAGTGTCCTGCTTGGACTGACTTCGCCAGCGGTTCTTCTAATTGCACCAATATGGAATTGAAACTCAAAATCACAGCGATTGACGGAGGGATAAGAACACTTCTAATTGCACCAATATGGAATTGAAACTTTTTAATCATCAACTGTGGCGCTGTGGGAGCTTGTCGCTTCTAATTGCACCAATATGGAATTGAAACAAGGAGTAGATGCACCAGACCCACCAGCAGAGAGAATAGCTTCTAATTGCACCAATATGGAATTGAAACTTTTTTTCACAATCGGCGCTGAAGCCGCTTGTGTCACTTCTAATTGCACCAATATGGAATTGAAACCATCACTGTGGCTTTCGCTCAGGTGCATCGCGAAGATCTTCTAATTGCACCAATATGGAATTGAAACTATTGCGGAAATTGGGTCGATGTTAGCAATGAAGAGACTTCTAATTGCACCAATATGGAATTGAAACCACAATTGCAAGAATTGAGGTTGAAAAGGCGAGATGGTGCTTCTAATTGCACCAATATGGAATTGAAACTGTGAGGTCTGCCCCTGCGAGGTTTGCCCCTGCGAGCTTCTAATTGCACCAATATGGAATTGAAACTATTTATGACAAGCGCAAAACCTTCATATTCAGCCCCTTCTAATTGCACCAATATGGAATTGAAACCAGCACTCATCCCCTGTGTGCGCTTTATCTGAAGTCGCTTCTAATTGCACCAATATGGAATTGAAACGATGCAGTGGTTTTCGTTTCAGGGTCACGGCCAAGACTTCTAATTGCACCAATATGGAATTGAAACTTAGGTCAGACTTCGAGAACGTGGATAGGCATGACTACTTCTAATTGCACATAGGGAATATGGAATTGAAACTCGATTAAATTTCTCAGTGAATCGATGTTGTTTGGCTTCTAATTGCACCAATATGGAATTGAAACCCGTAAACAGCGAAATAAACCGAATGCGGCGTCATACTTCTAATTGCACCAATATGGAATTGAAACATTGCCGAAATCTCAGATAAATAGCGATATTGATAAATCTTCTAATTGCACCAATATGGAATTGAAACCAAGGAATCGAAATCGGTAAATAAAGCGGATTTCCACTTCTAATTGCACCAATATGGAATTGAAAGGTTTATATAAGTAGCCATCTATTATTTTATAACTTTGCGCAGGTAAACTCGAATATCGTCGATTGCCGGTACAATGGCTAACAATACAAGAAGGAGTGCGAGTGGTATGGTGAGTAAGTATCCAATGTATTTGAAGCCAAGAGCTCCACAGATACCGCCGCAAAAAAATGAGAGGGTCAGGCATGAAAGCACCATGAGTCGATCTCGATTCGCCACAACGTCTTGCTGCTTTTCTGAGGTATTCCGATTAAAGTAAAGGAGTTTTCCAAGTTCGATCCCCATGTCAGTAATGATTCCGGTCAAATGAGTTGTTCGAATCACAGCGTTTGACAGTTTTGTGATAACAGCATTCTGGAGTCCCATCATGAAGCAGAGCAACATCACTGTCGTGGGCACAAACATCCCCTTGATGGTAAAGAGTTGAGCGCCAAGCAGGCCAAAGCAAAGAAGGAGGGCGGCCTCGAGCAGGAGCGGAAAAGCATATTCGCTGTTCAGGCGTTGCCGTCTGGCATAGTTGACCATGATGGCCGTTATTGCGGCACCACACAGAAAGGAGATAATACCTCCAAAGGCGCTGAGAGCAAGATCAACGTTGCCCAGTACCACATTGTCGGCTATTGATGAGACCATGCCAGTCATATGTGATGTATAGAGCTTGACGGCCAGATAGGCGCCAGCATTTGTCGCCCCTGCCACGAAGTCGAGCGCAAATCCCAGGTGTCTGTCGGATTCAGTTGATCGTTTGCACCCTGAAAGGCGTCTAACATACTCAGGGCATTATTATTGTTCAGTGGCTTTCTGTGTGTCATGCTTTATCCCTGAACGAGCGCGGATGGAATTATTGTTATTGCTGTATCACTCATTATCTTCAAAGAAAGACTTTTTCTTTCTTACATCAAGGAGGCATGAAGATGAAAACTGAGATCAAAATAGCGCTTATTGGTGGGGGAGTGACCATTTTCGCAGCCGTTCTGCCGATTATCCTTGGCTGGTATGGGCCATCAAGTGCAGAGAAGCAAAAGGTGATAACGGACCAAACTGTGCAAAGTTCCCCTTCTGTACAGGATAACAGCGGTTTGGTCAATGCGGTGACTGGTGAGAAAAGCAAATCATCCACTTCCGGTGTCGATCGTTACAGCGCACCAGCCGCCACAAAATTATCGGCTCTTGGTGAAATCATTCGTAACCGCGACTTTCAGGCGGCAAAAGCCTCACCTCTCGTGAAGAAATTTGTTCAAGAGCGATATGGTACCGGGATTGAGCAATTGGATCGTAGACAAATGCTCAGATTCTGGCCTGAACTGACAAAATATCTGGTAGAACAAGAGCGGGCAGAGAAGAGGTGACAGGGGTACCTCAAAAAGTGGTTTTTTTCACCTCTTTGTATGAAAATATCTTCAGTAACAGCCTCTGCTTGTTATTTTGCGGTTGATTATCACGATGAACGAGAAGATTTTTTGTTACACTATTTCGCGATGAAATATTGCTTGGTGCGCGATGGTGTTGCAGGACTTGCTCTTTTGATGCGTAATATTAGTCGTGGCAATTGTGAAATGGTTTATTGGCGTTTAACTGTCTAACGAATACAAGGATATTGAACTCATGAAAGTTATAGCAATTAATGGAAGTCCCAAGAAAGAGGGGAACACTTTTCATGCGCTGGCTGGAGTTGGCACTCAATTGCAGGAGGCTGGCATCGACTTTGAAATTTTGCACATCGGCAATCAGGTAATCAGAGGGTGCATGGCCTGTGGCACCTGTGCCAGGAACAGGGATGAGAAATGCAGCATCACCAGTGACTCGCTCAATGAGTCGATTCAGTCGATGAAAAAGGCGGATGGCCTTATTATTGCTTCACCGGTCTATTTTGCAGGTATTGCGGGCACCATGAAATCGTTTCTCGACCGTGCCTTTATGGTATCAGGAGCCAATGGCGGGCTTTTCCGTCAGAAGGTGGCGGCATCAGTTGTGGCGGTTCGCCGTACCGGAGGCTCTTCCACATTCGACAGCCTGAACCACTATCTGACCTATTCGGAGATGATTCTTGCAACCTCCAATTACTGGAATATAACGCATGGACGGGCACCTGGCGAAGCGTTGCAGGATGCGGAAGGGGTGCAAATAATGGAGGTGCTCGGGAGAAACATGGCATGGCTGCTCAAGATGCGCGAGGAGACAAAGGTTTCAGTGCCAGGGCCAGAAGCTGTCGGTAAAGTGTTTACCAGTTTTATCAGGTAGGGGATTCTGTTCATCCTGCGAGGTGCTCTGTTATGCGTTGTATCTTCCACGCCTCTATGGGGAGTCGTTGTTTTTTGAACCTCTTTACTCCTTTGTTACTGTCAGTTAAGGAATTTGCGCGTTACGTTTCTAATGCCTATAATGGCGATTAACCATGCAAATCATGTAATAGATATCCATAATTGTAAGGATGATAGCGAGGGTACTTAAAAAAAAACTTATCGATGCTCTTCAGCATTTTCCTGCCGTTGCTCTCCTTGGGCCACGGCAGGTTGGCAAAACTACTTTGGCATTTGAGATCAGCAGGAATTCTGATGCCCTTTATCTTGATCTGGAATCTGAAGAGGATCGGTCGAAAATGGCACAACCTCAACTCTACCTCCAGGACCATCAGGATAAACTGCTCATTCTTGATGAGGTACATCGTGTTCCAGCTCTTTTTCCTGTTCTTCGAGGTTTGATTGACAGTGGCCGCCGTGCCGGGCTGACAAGTGGGCGTTACCTGCTTCTCGGCTCAGCATCCCTTGATCTCTTGAAGCAATCAGGTGAAACTCTTGCAGGTCGTATTGCCTATCTGGAACTTTTCCCATTCACTCTTATGGAAACAGGCTCAATACCTGTCGATGACTTATGGGTACGCGGTGGTTTTCCTGATAGTCTGCTTGCTGCAAGCCCTTCAGAGAGTCTGCAATGGAGGAGGAACTTCATTCGTACATACCTCGAACGGGATATTCCCCAGTTTGGCCCTCGAATTGCTGCTGAAACTCTTCGCAGATTCTGGATAATGCTGGCCCATAATCAGGGAGGGCTCTTGAACACTGCGCAGTTGGCCCGCAATCTTGGCATTGATGTCAAAACGGTGAGCGGTTACCTTGACTTGCTGGTGGATCTGCTTCTTGTTCGTCGACTGCCACCATGGCAAAGCAATATTGGTAAACGCCTCGTCAAGGCGCCCAAAATTTATGTGCGCGACAGTGGATTGCTTCACGCATTACTCACCATACCAGACAAGGAGAGCTTGCTCTCACATCCAGTTGTCGGGCAGAGCTGGGAGTGCTTTGTGATTGAAAATATTCTGAACTCGGCTCCGGATGAGGTTCAGGGGTACTTTTACCGAACAGGAGGTGGCGCCGAGATTGATCTGTTACTCTCCTGGCCGGATGGAACGCTTTGGGCGGTCGAAATAAAGCGAAGCATGACGCCAAAACTCGAACGAGGCTTCCACGCTGCCTGTATCGATCTCAACCCTGTACGAAAATATGTCGTCTACCCGGGAGCTGAACGTTATCGTCTTGCAGAGTATATTGAGGCGGTTTCACTTGCTGAACTGGTGCAACTGGTGAAAAAGAGTATTTGAATTTTTGCACAATAAACTTCCTTATACCGAATGTTTCTTGTAACTCCTGATTTTCAAAAACATCCCGCAACCGTAGCGCCAGACTCGCCAGTCCTCAACATCAGCGAGCTGTCGAAATCCTACGTCATGGGTGAGGTGCAGGTTGATGCGCTGAAGAGTGTGTCGGTGAAGTTTTATGCGGGTGAGCTGGTGGTGCTGCTGGGTGCTTCGGGGAGCGGGAAATCGACGTTGATTAACATTATCGGAGGGCTGGATGTGCCCTCATCGGGGAAGCTTTTTTTTCATGGGCGAGAGATTACTGCGGCCACTGAGGCTGAGTTGACGGCCTACAGGCGGCGCTCAATCGGCTTTGTGTTTCAGTTTTACAACCTGATATCGAGCCTGACCGCGCTTGAAAATGTGCAGCTTGTGACGGAGATTGCTGAACATCCGATGTCGGCAAAGGAGGCGCTTCTGCTGGTGGGGCTTGGCCATCGTCTCGACCATTTTCCGGCGCAGCTTTCGGGTGGTGAGCAGCAGCGGGTGGCTATTGCCCGGGCTATTGCCAAGCGGCCTGAACTGCTGCTCTGTGATGAGCCTACCGGGGCGCTTGATTTTCAGACCGGCAAGCTGGTACTTGATGTGCTTGAGAAGGTGAATCGTGAACTGGGGACAACAACGCTGGTGATCACTCATAATGCTTCGATTGCCGGTATGGCTGACCGGGTGGTTCGCCTGCGCAGCGGTGAAATTGTTGAGGATAGAAAGAATCTTGAGCGTCTCTCGCCTTCTGAACTTGTCTGGTAGGGGAGTGCGATGAAACCCCTGCAGAGAAAGTTGTGGCGTGAACTGCTTCACCTGAAAGGGCAGATGCTTGCTGTTGCAGCGGTGGTCGCTTGCGGCATTTCAGTCTTTGTCTCCATGAGCAGTGTGAAGTACTCGCTGGAGGCTTCGCGGGAGCGCTATTACAGTCGGTTCCGCTTTGCGGATCTCTTTGTTGAGGTCAAGCGAGCGCCGGAGTTTTATCGTGAGATGGTAAGCCGAATTCCGGGGGTGGCCTCGGTCAGCACACGCATTATTGCCGATGTGACACTTGATGTGCCGGGTCTTGATGAGCCTGCCACAGCAAGGCTGGTGTCGATACCTGAGTACCGGACACCGGTGCTGAACGATATTTTTCTGAAGAAGGGGCGCTACATCGAACCGGGCAAGCCGGAGGAGGTGATTGTCAGCAAACCGTTTCTTGAGGCCAACCATCTGGTGCCTGGCGATCATATCAGTGCGGTGATCAACGGACGAAAGAAGGAGCTGCTGATTGTCGGGATGGGTCTCTCTCCAGAGTACATCTATGAGGTGCAGCCCGGCTCCTTTTTTCCCGACAAGCGCCGGTTCGGAGTCTTCTGGATGAGCCGCCGGGCTCTTGAGTCGGCCATGAATATGAGTGGCGCGTTCAATAACATGTCGCTGACGCTGGCGCATGGTGCCTCGGAAAAGGATGTGATCATGCAGCTCGACAACCTCTTCAGGCGCTATGGCTCGCTTGGGGCGTACGGGCGGAGTGAGCAGCTCTCTGACCGCTTTATTGTCGATGAAATCAAGCAGGTGGGCATCCAGATTACCTTTCTTCCTGTTGTTTTTCTTGCGGTTGCGGTCTTTCTGCTCAATGTGGTGCTTCGCCGTCTTGTGGCAACCCAGCGCGACCAGATTGCCGTGCTCAAGGCGATGGGCTACTCGAACGAGGATGTCGGGCTGCACTACCTCGGTTTTGCCCTGATTCCCACCGCTGTTGGGTCGGTTGCAGGGACGCTGCTT
Source organism: uncultured Chlorobiaceae bacterium (assembly GCA_903866255.1). Taxonomy (GTDB): domain Bacteria; phylum Bacteroidota; class Chlorobiia; order Chlorobiales; family Chlorobiaceae; genus Chlorobium. The sequence continues at coordinate 6,655 of CAIPMW010000085.1, forward strand.
GGCGCCTGGCTCGGCAGGGGGCTGATGAATATCTACGGCGATTTTTACAATTTTGCGGAGCTGGTCTACTATTTTCGTTTTGAGGATGTCGCCCTGTCGGTGCTGTTGAGCTTCGGTGCGGCGGTCTTCGGTGCGCTTGGTGCTGTCCGAAAGGCGGTGCAGCTTCCTCCGGCAGAGGCGATGCGGCCCGAATCACCGGCAATCTATAAACCAGGCTTTTTTGATCGCGAGTCGTTGCGGAGCAAAATACCGGTCTCCCTGAGAATTATTGTGCGTAATCTGGAGCGTCGTCGCTGGAAGGCGGCCCTGTCGGTGTTGATGATTTCGCTGGCGGTGGCTATTCTTGTTGCCGGACGCTTCACCTACGATTCAACTGAACGAATGGTGCAGGTTGAGTTTAGCGAGAAGCATCGTGAAGATGTGACGGTGCTCTTCAACACCCCCATGCCTCCGTCGGTAGCTTATGCAATTGCTTCACTTGACGGGGTGCTGGAGCATGAATATTATCGGGAAGAGTCGGTAAAAATGGGCTTCGGCCACCGGGTCCGTCGTCAGTCGATCAGGGGACTCCAATCTTCGGAGGGGTTGCAGCGGTTGGTTGACAAAAACAACCGGCGATTGACTCTTCCGCCGGATGGTGTTGTGCTCACCAAAACGCTGGCGGATATTCTTGGTGTCAGGGTAGGCGACAGGATGCAGGTGGATTTTCTCCAGGGAAAACAGCTTCATCGGGAGGTGGTGGTCAGTGGCACCATTGATGAGATTCTGGGTCTGTCCGCCTACATGAATCTTGGAGCGCTCAACCGGCTTGCGGGTGATGGCGGGGCGCTGAATGCGGCCTATCTGCGCATTGATCAGGCAAAGGCTGCCACTCTCTACACCACCTTCAAAAAAATGCCGGGTGTTGCCGGTATCATGATGCTGAAGGCGATGAAGGAGAGTTTCGATGAGCTGATTGCCCAAAGCATGACCACGTCGACGCTCATTCTCACCACCTTTGCCTGTGTGCTGGCCTTCGCTGTGGTCTACAACGGGGCGCGTATCTCCCTTTCGGAACGGGCGCGTGAACTCTCAAGCCTCAGGGTTCTTGGCATGACAGAAACTGAGGTCTCGGTTATTCTGCTTGGCGAACAGGCGCTGCTCACCATTCTGGCCATTCCGGTTGGCTTTCTGATCGGGATAGGGCTCTCCTGGTTGCTGGCCGAAGGGCTAAGCTCTGAACTCTACCGGCTGCCGCTTGTCTTCAGCGCCTATAACTTTTTTTTTGCTTTTATGGTTATCATTATTGTTTCAGCACTTTCCGGACTTCTGGTCAGACGGAGGCTGGTGACGCTTGATCTGGTTGAGGTATTGAAAACAAGGGAATAGAATATGCTCCTCTCAAAAACGCTGCGCCTTATCGGGATCTCAGTGGCAATTGCTGCGGTGATCCTCTTTTTTGTCATGCGACCCTCTCCGCTGCCGGTGGATTCCGGTGTGGTGAAGCGTGGCCCACTTCAGGTAACGCTTGACGGAGAGGGTGTTACCCGGGTGAATGAGCGCTTTGTTCTTGCTGCTCCGGTGACCGGAAAGCTGGTAAGAATAGCGCTTGAAGAGGGCGATGTTGTCAAGAAGAGGAGTGTTGTTGCCTCGGTGTTACCGGCTGAACTTGATGCCCGGTCGTACAGTGAAGCCTCTTCACGGGTGGGGTCAGCCCGTGCAGCGCTTGACGAAGCTGTTGCCCGGCAGCGACGCGTGCAGCTCTCCCTTCAGCAGGCCGAACGCCGCCTTGCCCGCTATCAGAATCTCTATCGTGAAGGAGCTGTTCCGAAAGAGAGCTATGAACTTGCTGAAACCGAAGCCAACATCGCGCAAAAAGAGGCTGATCAGGCACGTTCCAGCGTTGAAGCTGCCCGTTTCAATTTTGCGGCGCTTCAGGCAACGATAGATCGGCAGGTGGGAGGTAAAGCAGTTACAGTGCTCTCTCCGGTTGATGGGCGTGTGCTGAAGATTCATGAAAAAAGCGAACGCCTCGTTACTGCCGGTTCGCCACTGGTTGACATCGGCGACCCTTCGGCAATTGAACTTGTGATTGATGTGCTCTCGTCCGACGCCATTATGGTCAGGCAGGGGAGCAGGGTGTTGATTACCAACTGGGGTGGCGACAAGCAGTTGCAGGGCGTGGTGAAAACCGTTGTGCCTGCGGCATTCAACAAAGTGTCAGCACTCGGTATTGAGGAAAAACGGGTCAACATCGTAGCGGTACTTGGCGCAAATGAACCGCTGCTCGGCGATAACTTCCGTGTTCAGGCGAGCATTGTGCTCCGTGAAGCCAAAAGTGTGCTTCAGGTGCCGGTCAGCAGCCTGTTCAGAGGCAAGAATGGCTGGCATCTTTTTGTGATCGAAGATGGTAAGGCTGTCGAAAAGGCCGTTACACTCGGGATGCGCGGCACCTGGCAGGCAGAGGTGCTTGGCGGGGTCAGTGAGGGGCGGCGCGTTGTGGTTCATCCCTCCAATGAGCTGAAGGATGGGATGGCGGTGCAGATTCAGGAGTGAGTGATGCGAGGGTTTCTATTTTGAAATAAAAATTTCTATTGCACCACAACCTTGTACCGATTCGATTATAGCGGAACATCTTGGTAGGGTCGAGAACTGGCGCGTTGAGTTTAGGGTTCGGTGGTAATTCCAGCACTTTCGTCCTGGCCCTCAGTCCAACTCCCATGTTTACGTTTCCAATTCCCGCCACGTCAAACCCGGCGTACCGTTTTCCGGCACCGGGCTTTCCTGATAGCTTCTTCCCAAAGCTTATGAGACTGTTTCTGCTGGGCGTGCTTTAAGCTCCGGGGAGCCACCCTGTAACCGGCAAATAGCCGGAGGTGGTTATACAACCAGTTTCTACTCCACCGTTTCCAACCAAACCCCTGACGCTTGCGCACTCGCATTAAATGTCGCCGAATTTTCTTCTCTACCCAATCCTTAACGTAACCAAAACAGCTACTCGAGTGGCCTATCCGAAGTTATCCCGTCTATACCGGGAGCACCTCCATTTGATTTTGCCAGTCGGTATGCTTCGTATAACGTTTCCTCCTTGCAGACATGAACATACAATTCCCAAAAGCGCCAAGTTTCTTTCACCTTCGCTTTGAGGTATATCTTCCTTCTCAGTTCCTGCAAATTAACAGGTGTATTTGTCATTCACCCTTGCCTCACATTTCGTTAGAAGAATACCATCAGTAGGGTGTCTCCTGCTGAACACACCAGCCTTCGCTGGACCATTCTTCCTCACGGAGTGCTCTTCCGTGGAGGTGTGGAGGAGCGTATCCGCACCAAATTGCTCAAGGACGGCCATATTGACACCGTCATTGGTCTGCCCGCCAACCTCTTTTTCTCCAATGGTATTCCCGTCTGCATTCTGGTGCTCAAAAAATGCAAGAAGCCTGACGACGTGCTCTTCATCAATGCCAGCGAGCACTTTGAAAAAGGGATGCGGCAGAACCGGTTGCGGGAAGATGATATCGAGAAGATTGTTGACACCTATCAATTCCGCTGTGAGGAGTTACGTTACTCTCGACGGGTAACGATGGAGGAGATTGAAACCAACGGCTACAACCTCAATATCTCACGCTATATCAGCACCGCTCAGGAAGAGGCTGAAATTGATCTCACAGCGGTACATGCTGACTTGGTCAACATCGAAGAGCGAATTGTAACAGCTACCAACAAACACAACGAGTGCCTGAAAGAGCTTGGTTTGTCTCCTTTACCGGCAGGAATTCGTGGACAAGGTTCTGATGCGCTTTAAAATGTCAAAGAGTATTATGTTTCCCAAAGTCGTAAAAAAAGTGTGGAGTTGTGTCAGTGTGTTACAATACCGATGCATCTGATCGGCTAACGAGTTACAATGAGGGTGATGATGAAAAAGCTGCCAGTAGGAATACTGACGTTCAGTAAAGTCATCGAGGGTGATTATCTCTACATCGACAAAACGGAGATTGCCCGCAGCCTGATTGACAGCTTTCAATATGTCTTTCTGTCGCGGCCCCGGCGATTCGGCAAAAGCCTGTTTCTCGACACGCTGAAAAATATTTTTGAGGGAAATCGGGAGCTGTTCCGGGGACTGCTGATTGAGGAGCAATGGAACTGGGAGGTGAAATATCCGGTCATCAAAATCAGTTTCAGTGGGGGGATTCACAGCAGGGAAACTCTTCGCAAAAACCTTTTCTATATCTTGAATGGCAATCAGAAACGCCTTGATATTCATTGCGACGAGAAAGAGGACCCCAACCAGTGTTTCGCAGAATTAATCGAGAAAGCATACGAGAAATATCACCAGAAGGTGGTCATCCTGATTGATGAGTATGACAAGCCGATTCTGGATAATATTGAGAATATTCCCGAGGCACTGGTCGTTCGGAACGGTATGCAATATTTTTACACAAAAATCAAGGAGAACGACGAGTATCTGCGCTTTGTGTTTCTCACCGGAGTGAGCAAATTTTCCAAAGTGTCGCTCTTCAGTGGTCTGAACAATCTCGAAGACATCAGCCTGAACCCTGACTATGGCAATGTCTGTGGGTACACTCAGTTTGATCTGGAGAGCTCTTTTGTCCCTTATCTTGAGGGGGTCGATATGGAGCAGGTCAAACGGTGGTACAAGGGCTATAACTTTTTGGGAGACCGTGTTTATAACCCTTTCGATATCCTGCTCTTTATCAAAAACAATTTCGAGTTTGACAATTACTGGTTTGAAACCTGTACGCCGCGCTTCCTTGTTGAGCTCATCAAAAAAAACAGCTATTTCATCCCTGATTTTTTGAATATCACCGTTGACAAAAGTCTGGTCAACAGCTTTGACATTGAAAATCTCAATATAGAGACCATTCTGTTTCAGACCGGCTATTTGACCATCAAGCGCGTGATACATGATGAGATGGAAGTGATGTACGAGCTGGGATTTCCCAACAGGGAGGTGCAGCTCAGTTTTCACAAATATATTTTGCAATCAATGACGAGTGGTTCGGGATAAGTGACGATCCGCCGTGAGCTGCTTGCTTTTTTGAAGAGTGGAGATGCTGAAAGTCTGGAACCTGTTATCAAACGCCTTTTTGCAAGCATTGCCTACAATAATTACACCAACAATGATATCGAGAGGTATGAGGGCTTTTACGCCAGCGTACTCTATGCCTTTTTTGCCAGTATAGGGGTGGACATTGTTGCCGAGGACACGAGCAACAAGGGCAGAATTGATCTGACCATAAAGGCTGGCGAGAGAACCTTTCTCTTTGAATTCAAGGTGACCGACGGGGAGCCGCTTGAGCAGATCAAAAGAATGAAATATTACGAGAAATATGGTGGCGAGCGCTACCTGATTGGCATCGTCTTTGACCCCAGGGCAAGAAATGTCAGCAGGTTTGAGTGGGAGAAGTTGTAACGATCGCAAAAAATATTTTGCTATGAATATTTCTGCGGCTGCAATTGCCGATAGCAAAGGGTAGCCTGGAAGCTGGTCGCTATAACGACGTGCATACAGCGAAATGAAGTTTCAGGGGTTTCAGGGCTCTTTGACATCCATGGAGCTTACCTTGACCGAAACGCTCAGCCTCTCTTTGGCATTGCCTTTATAGGTTCCTCGTACTGGCGGCACGTCGTCGTAGTCGCGCCCTGATCCTATTTTGATGTAGCGTTCATCAACAAAGAGGGTCTTGTGAGTTGGGTCCATCCCGATCCATCCTCTCTCTTTGCCGCAATAGACCTCGCACCAGGCGTGGCTGGCTTCGTCACGTCCGTCAGGGGTGCTTCCTCCAAAGAGGTAGCCGCTGACATAGCGAGCCGGGATGTTGAGGTATCGGCAGGTAGCGAGCAGGATGTGGGCAAAATCCTGGCAGACTCCTCGTCCGAGAGCCATGACCACAGCACTGGTGCTGTGGACATCGGTCACTCCGGGTTCGTAGATGAAGGTGTCGTTGATGTGGCGGCAGATTGATTCGGCAAGCTGAAAGCTGTTGCTTTCTGTTCCAAAACGGGCGGCAAACTCGCGGATTGCCTGGTCAAAATGGACGTAGCGGCTCTGGCACGAAAAATCCATCAGATAGATATCCTCATCCTCACCGGCAGCAGAGACGCCCATGCTGGTTTCGACCACCGAGGTGGCGACAATTTTCACCCGCTTGTGGCTCTGCAGCAGGTTGAAGTGGTTGACATGGTTTCCATAAAAATCGGTGTACTCAAAAAGGGTTGCCGGTGGATCGACCTCAAGCTTGAAGCTTGCACATCGCTGGGGAGCTGCCGGGTTGTTGTCGGGGTGGAGTCTTACCTCGGTCGCTGTTTCATAGATCGGATTATCATATTCAAACAGGGTTGCGTGCTCAACTTTCAGAATCATGCTCTTTGTTGTTTACATCCGTTTATTGCTGTTGCTGCTGCTGATGCTGTTGTGCCTGACTCCAGTAGGCCCGTCCACCGGCCACTCCGGTAAAGGGGAGTGCCTCTTCGATATCAACCGGCTCAATTTCCGGGGTGTGATAGGCAAAATAGGTAAGGTGTACCTGTTCCCCAACTTTTACCAGTCGCTGTTCCAGATCCTCAAGATAGTGGTGCAACCCCTTGGCGTAGATATCTTCAATGGCGGTATAGCTCAGCTCGGCCTCCAGTTTTCCGATAAGCCGGTCGGCGTTGTTGACATAGCGGTGGCGGGAACTGCCCGAGATGCGCCAGAGGGCATCTTCAGCCGCACAAACCGAAAAGTTGATACTGCGCGGAAATGTCCGGTCGAGAATGAGAAAGCGCAGGATGTTGTCAGGATCAATTTTTGAGAGATAGACTTTGCGGAATGCCTCAAGAGCGCTGCAACTTTTGAGCACGGCCATCCACTGAATAATATCTTCCGAGCCAGCAACAATCTCGGTCTGGTTTTGCGCCTCCGAGAGCAGCATATGATATTTTACATCAATCAGTCGGGCAATATTATCGGTGCGCTCAAGATATTTGGCAATCTGTATAAAGTCCCAACCCTCATTGTGGGAGAAGGTGTTGTCGGTGATTCCCTGAAAGAGATGAGAGGCATTTTTGATCTCTTTATAAAATCCATAAGGGTCGGTATGGACAAACTGGGGTGTCACGCTCTGCAGGTAGTGGTAGAGGTTGTTCACCTGCTCCCACATTTCGCTTGATATGCTCTCAATAATGCTCCGTCCGTTTTCCCGCGCCAGACCGATGCAGGAGGTGATGGAGTTGGGGTTGCTTTTATTGAACACCAGATAGTCGGTGACTGTACGGGCCGAGTACTCGTCGTAGAGGCTGTTGAACCGCTCCTTGTCGCTGGTAACAAGAATAAGAGCGATCCAGTAGTTCGGGTTCTCAACGTGAGTTATTTTGTTGAGGTCGAGCAATAGGTTGAAATTGACATCAAGAAATCTTGCGGTATTCTCTGCCCGCTCAAAATAACGGCTCATCCAAAAGAGCGATTCGGCAACACGGCTTAACATGATGGTAACTGTTTTTGATTATTCATCGACAACCCAGGTATCTTTACTGCCACCACCCTGCGAGGAGTTGACCACCAGAGAGCCGCGTTTCAGCGCCACTCTCGTCAGACCTCCCGGAACAATGGTGATGTTTTTACCATAGAGAACATAAGGGCGAAGGTCAATGTGGCATCCCCAAAGTTCAGTGTCATTGAAAAAGCTTGGGTGACGCGAAAGTGAAATGGTTGGCTGGGCGATGTAATTGCGCGGATTGGCCACTATCATCTCGGCAAACTTCTCCTGCTCCTCAATGGTTGACTCGGGCCCGATCAACATACCGTAGCCGCCGGATTCGTTGGCAGCCTTTACCACGAGTGAGCCAAGATTTGCCAGGATGTATTTCAGGTCATCCGGATTACTTGCCAGCCAGGTTGGCACATTCTCCAGAATCGGATCTTCCCCCAGATAGTATTTGATGATCTTTGGCACAAAGCTGTAGATAACCTTGTCGTCAGCAACACCGCATCCAATGGCGTTGGCAAGGGTGACATTGCCTTTGCGATAGGCATTGACCAGACCAGCCACGCCAAGCTTCGAGTCGGGGCGGAACACCAGCGGGTCAATATAGGCATCGTCAACGCGTCGATAGATAACATCAACCAGTTCAAGGCCCCGAGTTGTTCTTGTATAGACTTTGTTATTGTTCACAACAAGATCCTTGCCTTCGGTCAGCTCAACTCCCATCTGTCGGGCAAGAAAGCTGTGCTCAAAGTATGCTGAATTGTAGATACCGGGGGTCAGCACCACCACATTGGGTTCTCTGCGGGAAGATGGCCCAATCTCCTGAAGGGTGCGGAGCAGCTCCTGTGGGTAATTTTCAATGGGGCGGATCTTGTATTTATCGAACAGCACCGGAAAGGCACGTTTCATTGCCTGCCGGTTTTGCAGCATGTAGGAGACTCCGCTCGGAGTGCGCAGATTATCTTCGAGCACCAGATAATTTCCATGTCGGTCACGGATAATATCGCTACCCGTGACGTGAATATAGATGCCAAGCGGGGGATTTACCCCAACAAATTCGCGCCGGAAGTGCTGGCTTCCAAGAATCAGTTCGGCAGGTATAATCTTGTCCTTGAGAATTTTCTGATCGTGGTAGATATCATTCAGAAATGCGTTGAGTGCCGTTATCCTCTGAATAAGCCCTTTTTCGATGGTCTCCCACTCCTGGGCGGGAACCACTCTCGGAATCAGATCAAAGGGAAAAAGACGTTCGACCCCTTCATCTTCACCGTAGACGGTGAAGGTAATGCCCTGATTCCGGAAAAAAATATTGACAATCTCTCTCCGTGCCTTGATATCGTCTAAGGAGAACTGCCTGAAACGTTGGAGCATTTTGTCGTAGTGAGCACGGGGAGTGCCATCGTGAGAGATAACCTCATCAAAAAATTGACGGGTTTCTGGTTCGTACCGCTCAAAGAAGCGACTCATAGTGATCTGATTTTTTGATGTTGACGGAGAATCATTCTCTATTATCACCAAAAGGCTTAAATTATTTCGGATATTATCGGAATATACCTGAATAATTTAAACTTCGCTTCTCTTTTTTACCTTTTTGTTGGTTTTTTCCTGAAAAGGGTTCTCTCTTTTGTCTTGCCAGGTCGATAAAATGTGTTTATTATGGCGTATCAAAACAACTTGAAGATACTTTTCAAGCCATTCTGCACTTGGCAGAAACTCATAATTTGTCCCATCTCAATGAAGATATTAGTGACTGGCGCGGCGGGGTTTATCGGCTTCCATGTTTGCAAACGACTGCTGGAGCGTGGAGAGAGGGTAACCGGCCTTGATAACCTGAACAACTATTACGATGTTTCACTGAAGTTGTCGCGGCTTGCCTTGCTTGAGCCCTTTGAGAAGTTCTCTTTTGTCAAGGCTGATCTTTCTGATCGTGCTGCGATGGAGGAGCTTTTTGCAACAGGGGAGTTTGACCGGGTGGTCAATCTTGCCGCCCAGGCTGGTGTGCGTTATTCTATTCAGAATCCACATGCCTATATTGAGAGCAATATTGTGGGCTTTCTCAATATTTTAGAGGGGTGCCGCCATTACGGCGTGAAGCATCTGGTCTATGCCTCATCCAGCTCAGTGTATGGGGCAAATGAGACGCTCCCTTTTTCCGTGCATGATAATGTCGATCATCCTCTCTCTCTCTACGCGGCAAGCAAGAAGGCCAATGAGTTGATGGCCCATACCTACAGCAACCTCTATCATCTGCCGACAACCGGCCTCCGCTTTTTTACGGTCTATGGCCCGTGGGGCAGGCCTGATATGGCTCTCTTTCTTTTTACCGACGCAATTCTGAACAACAAGCCGATCAAGGTCTTCAATTACGGCAAGCATCGTCGCGATTTTACCTTTATTGATGATGTTGTTGAAGGAATCATCAGGACGCTGGATCATGTGGCTGAGCCCAATCCGGAGTGGTCAGGCCTCAAGCCCGATCCCGGCAGCAGCAAAGCGCCATGGAGGGTCTACAATATCGGGAACAACAGTCCGGTAGAGCTTATGGATTACATTGAGGCACTTGAGGGGCAGCTTGGCCGGAGCGCCATCAAGGAGTTTTTGCCACTGCAGCCGGGCGATGTGCCCGACACCTGCGCCGATGTTGATCAACTGATGGAGGATGTTCATTACAAGCCGGAGACAACGGTGCAGGAGGGGATCAAGCGTTTTGTGGCCTGGTACCGGGAGTATTACCCTACTCCGGTTTCAGATGCGGGAAGAAAATAACATCCCTGATTGAATCCTGACCGGTAAGAATCATTACCAGCCGGTCGATTCCGATGCCAAGTCCGGCACATGGGGGCATGCCGTATTCGATGGCTCGGAGGAAGTCCTCGTCAACAATCATCGCCTCTTCGTCGCCGCGCTGACGCAGTTTGGCCTGCGACTCCAGCCTTTCCCGCTGAATGACAGGGTCGTTCAGCTCTGAGAAAGAGTTACACACCTCTTTGCCGCCGACAATGAGTTCAAATCGTTCGACGATGCCCGGCTGTGATGGGTGCTCTTTGGCCAGAGGCGACATTTCAGTGGGGTAGTCGGTGATAAAAGTTGGCTGAATCAGCTTTGGCTCTACAAATTCACCAAAAATCTCGTCGATAATCTTGCCGCTGCTGATTTTTGGATCGAGTTCAAGTCCGAGCTCCCTGGCGGTGTAACGAAGTTCCTCCTCTGATTGGCCAGCAATATTTTTGCCGGTGTATTCCGCTATAGCATCAATAATGCTCAGGCGGCGAAATGGAGTTTTAAGGCTGATCTCGTTGCCAAGAAACATGGTGCTGTCGCTCTGGTTGACGGCAAGAGCGGTCCGGCAGATCAGCTCTTCGACCATCTTCATCATCCAGTTGTAATCTTTATAGGCAACATAGAGCTCAACCTGGGTGAACTCCGGATTGTGGAATCGGTCAATCCCTTCGTTGCGGAAATCTTTGGCAAATTCAAAGACACCGTCAAAGCCTCCGACAATCAGTCGCTTGAGGTAGAGTTCGTTGGCGATGCGCAGGTAGAGCTGCATGTCGAGCGCATTGTGGTGTGTGGTGAAGGGGCGGGCTGCAGCGCCTCCGTAGATGGGCTGCAGAATAGGGGTTTCAACCTCAAGCCACCCCTGCCCGGTGAAAAAGTTCCGCATGGAGGAGACAATAGCTGATCGCTTGATAAAGGTCTGCTTGACCTCCGGGTTGACAATCAGGTCTACATAACGCTGGCGGTAGCGCATCTCTTTGTCGCTGAAGGCATCAAAAATAACCTTCTCGCCATCAACCTCTTTCTCCTTGGCAACGGGGATCGGGCGCAGCGATTTGGTCAGCAGCTCCAGCGATTCGGCATGGACCGATATTTCGCCCGTTTTGGTTCGGAAGGAGAACCCTTTGACTCCGACGATATCACCGATGTCGAGCAGCTTGAAGATGTTGTAGGTTGCTTCGCCAACCTCATCCTTTTTCATGTAGATCTGGATTCTGCCGCTGGAGTCCTGAAGATGGAAAAATGAGGCTTTCCCCATCTTTCTGATGGTCATGATTCTGCCGGCAACTGAGACAGGAGTTTTAGCCTCCTCTTCAAAATCTTTGATGATTTCCATTGAGGAGTTTGTCACCTCAAATTGGGTTGGATAGGGATTTATCCCTGCATCCATCAGGTGCTGGCGCTCTTCAAGACGACGCAGCATTTGGTCATTGAGGGAGAGCTGGGTTGGCTGTTCCAGGTTATTTTTATTTTGTTCGTTCTCTTTATGCATGGTAATGAGTTCGGTCTGTGAATAAATATGGGCAACCCCTGCGGAGTCTTGACGCTTAACGGGTTTTCTGCCACACGGCAGGCAGAGTGCTGATTTTTTGCCAGAAGGAGCGATATGCCCGTTTAGAAAAAACATCGTATTGATTCTCTTCAATGGCATTTAAAATATTGCCATAATTGACGCTGCTGATGGCGACACCGAAGCGGCTTCGCTGTTCAAGCATTGGAATTCCTCTATCCGATGAGCTGTAGTAGCTTCTTGCTCTTGCGATCTGAAACTTCATCAGCTCAAGAAAGTTGCTATTCATCCGTTTCTGCATCAGCTCTTCACTCGAATAGTTGAAGTGGCGCAGATCTTCAAGCGGAAGATAGATTCTGCCACGGTTCACATCTTCACCAACATCTCGCAGGATGTTGGTCAATTGCATGGCAATACCGAGTTCAATGGCATACTGCAGGGCCTCTTTGTTGCTGTAGCCAAAAATTTCTGCGGTTATCAGCCCAACAACTGATGCAACTTTGTAACAATAAACGTACAGCTCGTCAAACGTCTCAAATGGCTTAAACTCAATATCCATCGCAACACCATCCATTAAATCGAGCGGTAGCTCTATCGGAATCGTGTAGCTTTTGAGCGTGTCATGCCAAGCCATCATGATGGGATCGTTTTCAACCTTTCCTGCATAGCAGGCCTTGAGTTTTGTTTTCCAGCTCTCAAGCATTCGACTGATCTCTTCTCTGGTGATAAGCCCCTGTTCAAGTCTCTCCTCAGCCATATCGACCACATCATCAACGGTGCGCAGCAGGGCATAAATGGCAAAAATAGGTCTCTGCTGTTTTTTTGGCAGAAACAGGCTGGCAAGGTAGAAGGTTTTGGCGTGCTCTTTTGAAATCTGGCGGCAGTATGCATAAGCATCGTCAAGCGTTATCAGCTTTTCCGTCTCCTGGTCAGCAGAGTTTCGGCTATCGTTCTGATTCATCTGATGTGTGCATCTATTTGCCTGTTTGGATCATTTCAGCTTAATTAGCCTTCTATAGTATGGGGGTGAAAGCAAAAAAGTGTACATTTTTGAACGGTTCGATATGATCCCATGATGAACCGCCAAGATAAAACAATGGTTGTAATATAGCAACATGCCATATTGTTGATCATTACTTTTCATTTTTACGAAAATTATTACAGAACTTTTGAATACTGTTACTCCTGAAAACAAAAGGGAAAAGGCTTTTCTTGTCGGCCTCTGTTCCCCCCCCGAAACACCTCGCTCACTGGTTGAGGAGTATCTTGATGAACTCGCTTTTCTGGCCGATACGGCTGGCGCTGATGTGGTGGATTCGTTTATCCAGGATCGGAAGTTGCGTGATCCCGCCTACTGTATAGGCAAAGGAAAGGTTGAGGAGCTTGTTGCGTTCGTCAAGGAGCACGAGATAGATCTGGTGATTTTTGATGATGATCTTTCGCCGGCACAGGCCAGAAACCTTGAACAGACTCTGGAGTGCAAGGTTATTGATCGTACAGGGCTGATTCTGCAGATCTTTGCTATCAGGGCTCAGTCGGCGCAGGCCAAAATGCAGGTAGAGCTTGCTCAGCTTGAGTATATGCTTCCTCGTCTTTCCGGCAAATGGACTCACCTCTCGAAACAGAAGGGAGGTATTGGCAACAAGGGTCCGGGTGAGACCCAGATTGAGACTGACCGGCGTCTGGTTCGTAACCGCATCTCCCTGCTGAAAAAAAAGTTGAAGGAGGTTGCCCTGCAGCATGATACCCAGACTCACAGTCGCCAGATGGTACAGCGGGTCTCTCTTGTGGGCTACACCAATGCAGGCAAGTCAACCTTGATGAACGCACTTTGCCCTGAGGCGGAAGCCTTTGCTGAAAACAGGCTCTTTGCCACGCTCGATACCAAGACACGGCGTCTTGAGCTTAACATCAACAAGCTTGTGCTGCTCTCGGATACGGTAGGTTTTATCCGCAAATTGCCACACACGCTTGTCGAGAGTTTTAAATCGACACTTGATGAGGTGTTGCAGGCCGATTTTTTGCTTCATGTGGTCGACATCAGCCATCCAGGTTTTGAGGAGCAGATGACCGTGGTGCGCGACACGCTGAAAGAGATCGGTGTCACCCACGACAACATTATTGAGGTGTTCAATAAAATTGATGCTCTTCAGGATCCTGGGCTGTTGCAGGAGCTTGGCGAAAAATATCCTGAAGCTGTATGTATCTCCGCTGTGCGGGATATCAATATCGCTCTCCTCAAGGAGATGATTGGCCAGCAGGTGGCGCGGGAATACACAGAACGCCATATCAGCGTTCATGTTTCCAATTACAAACTGATTACCTATTTGTACGAGCATACTGAAGTGATCGAAAAGAAACATGTTGATGAAGAGGTTGAGCTGACCTTCAGGGTGCGCAACAACCAGAGTAAACATATTGATTCCCTCATCAACGCATCACAACTGATGCAATTATGACGATGGAAATTTACAATTCTACAAAAAGGGAAATCCCGGAGAAGTTGCTCGAAAAAGCTCTTCTTCTGGTTTTGAAACATGAGGGTTATTCGCCAGAATCAATCATTGGTGTCTATTGTGGTAACAAGATGATACAGCGCATCAATCGTGAGTTTCTTGACCACGATTATCCCACCGATACCATCACTTTCCGTTATAACAAGGGGAGTGATGTTGACGGGGAATTTTATATTTCGCTTGATGTAGTCAAAGAGAATGCGGTAAAGTTTAATGTTGATTTTCAGGAGGAGCTTCTCCGTGTCACCTTGCATTCTGCGCTGCATTTGATCGGTTATGATGATCAGTCGGTGGAAGATCGGGCAGCTATGCAGGAAAAAGAGGCTTTTTTTCTCAAGTACTATCACTCAATGATTTCGGGATAAAATCTTTTTGAAATCCGCCCCTGTCCATCAAGAAGTGGATAGGGGAGTTCTTTTTCTCGCAGTTCCCGGCTCAGACGTGGATAAGAAAGCTCAAAGAGCATCTTTTCAAGAGCATCTGGCTTGAGTTTGGGTTGATCGTACATTCCTTTCAGTGATCTCTGCCGTTGAGCTTCAAAAAGAACAACTGCGGTGGCGACCGATACATTCAGTGACTCTCCCATACCGAGCATCGGTATGGAAATGGTAATGTCTGCTCCCTTGATGGCCTCTTCCGACACCCCATCCCACTCGGCACCAACGACGAGTGCTGTCGGGAGGGTATAGTCAATGTTCCTGAAATCCTGGTACTCCACATTGTTTGTTGCCACGAGGATCTGCATTCCCGATGTCGTCAGCTTTTGGAAGGCACTCTCTACATCAGGATAGAGATTCATGGTGATCCACTTGCTTGTGCCAGCGGCAGCATTTTGCTCGGTATATATTGACTTGCGGTACGAAACAGCATGGATTTCACCAATGCCGACGCCCTCACAGCTTCTGATGATGGCCGAGAGGTTATGTGCTTTGTTCACATTGTCCATCACCACGGTAAGATCGGGTTGGCGATGACGCAGCATGTCGTGGATTTTCTGGAATCGTTCTGGTGAAATCAAGAGTGCGGGATATGGTTTTTGTAGTCATCATAAGGTAATGTAGCATAAGTAAGCTATTTTTTCCAGCAATCGGAAAAGGGAACGCGTCATATCGTCATGTTGCAATGTACTCATTCTTGCGGAGCTTACTTTTTTTAAGTATATCAAGGAAGATATACCGCTCTGGAGCGGCAACAAATCCTGATAGAGGTTGAGACGCACGGCTGCTATACTATGAAGCTCCATCACAACAAGAAACATCCTTACCTTGAGCATCTGCTGAAAACAGCAAAGCCGATTACGCTTGACTCTTCGTCGAAAGTGCTCATTCTCAGCGACCTGCATATTGGCAATGGAGGGCGACGCGACGAGTTCAAGCGTAATGCTGAGCTGGTCAGCACCATGCTTGGTAGCTACTATTTGCCTGAAAAATATAGTCTTGTTTTGAATGGTGATATTGAGGAGCTTTTCAAATTTTCTCTTGACAGCATTGTCTCTGAATGGAGGGAGTTGTATGATCTGTTTCTCAAGTTTGAGTTGAATGGCTTTATGTTGAAAACGTATGGCAACCATGATGCCGCATTGATGGAAGAGAGGGAGTACAGGCTGGCCTCGTCAATGTTTAATTCACTGAAGTTTCATTATGGCAATGAAACTCTTCTGCTTTTTCATGGCCACCAGGCATCGGAGCTGTTGTGGGAGACCTATCCGACGGTCAGCAGAGCGGTTATCTTTTTCATTCGCTACATCGCCAAACCTGTTGGCATCAGGAACTTTTCCAAAGCCTACAACAGCCCTCGACGGTTTGCCATCGAGAAATCGATTTATGAATTTTCAAACCAGGCAAAAATTGTCTCTATTATAGGTCACACCCACAGGTCGCTGTTTGAATCACTGTCAAAGGTTGATTTTTTGAACTATCGAATTGAAGAACTCTGCCGTGCGTATACAACAGCAGCCAGTGAGCATCGCAATGATATTGAGCAGACCATTGTTTCACTGAAAACTGAACTTGAGGCCTGTTACACGAAGGGCAAGAGAATCGGACTGCGAAGCGGCCGTTACAATACTATCGCCATCCCAAGTATCTTCAACTCCGGGTGCACCATTGGGAAGCGTGGTATTACCGCTCTCGAAATTGAGGGAAACAAGATTCGGCTTGTCTATTGGTATAACGGCAAACAGAGCCGCAAGTTTACGAGTGACCGTAATAATCAGGCAAAGGAACTCGGTTCGACAGGCTTTTCAAGGATTGTTTTGAACGAGGACTCGCTTGACTATGTTTTTTCCCGCATCCATCTCCTTGCCTGAACTGCCCGCAGATATCAGATAGTATTGAAGTCAACTATTTGTGCGTATTTACACGGTCACTCTGCTGGTTACATGAGGTTTTGTGGGTCAACATCAATCGTGAAAACGAGGCCTGATGGTCGGAAGCGTGCGGTTATATCGTTGCTCAATTGTTTGATGAAACTGGGTGAGAGCTTCCCGGTGAAAAGTTTGACGAGGAGGTGGTAACGATAGCGACTCCTAATTTTTGTAATACCTGCGGGTGCCGGACCAAGAATGGTTCCTCGCTCTGCCAGCAAGTGTTGTGCCAGCAGCTCTTTACAGTGGAGCGCGGCAGCTTCGGCCACTTTTTCATCCTCTGAGCTGCACTCAAATTTTATGAGCCTCGATGCAGGCGGGTAGTGCAGCTCCACTCTTGTTGCACACTCACGGATAAAGAATTTTTCATAACTGCCCTGCAGGATGGCCTTGAAGACCTCACTCTCCCTGTTATAGACTTGCAGGTAAACTTCACCTGGCTTTGAGGCCCGTCCAGCGCGTCCAGCCACCTGTGTGAGCAGTGAAAAGACTCGCTCTGAAGCTCTGAAGTCGGGTATATTGAGTCCAATATCGGCCATGAGCACACCGACCAGTGTTACGGCAGGAAAATCAAGCCCTTTGGCCACCATTTGGGTGCCAAGCAGTATTCGGGCTTTGCGCTCGTGAAACTCTCTGAGAATCCGTCCGTGAGAACCTTTGGTGGTCGTGGTATCAACATCCATTCTGAGAATTTTCTCCTCAGGAAAAAGCGTTTGCAGCTCCTCTTCGATGCGCTCAGTGCCGCTGCTTTTAAAAAACAGCTCAGTCGATGCACATTTTTCGCATGATGCCGTATAGCGTTCAGTATGGCCACAGTAGTGGCAACGGAGATGTTGTTGAGTGGAATGATAGACAAGGGGAATATTGCAGAACTTGCAGTGAGGGATATGGCCGCAGGTCAGGCAGAAGGTGCTTCCGGCAAATCCTCGTCGGTTCTGCAGGAGGATGACCTGTTCATCTCTCTCCATTCGAAAGGATATCTGCTGGTAAAGAAGCTCGGAGATTGATGCTGATGCTTTTGGATTATCTCGCATCCAGACAAGATGTATCACCGGCATGGTTGCTCCATCAATCCGCTCAAGGAGATTAATAAGGGTGTATTTGCCATTCCGTGCGTTTTGGAACGATTCAAACGAAGGGGTGGCTGAGCCCAGTACACAGATTGCCTTGCTGAACAGCGCCCTCATAACGGCCGTGTCACGAGCGTTGTAGCGGGGATTGCGGTCTTGCTTGTAGGCCCCGTCATGTTCTTCGTCAACAATGATTGCTCCAAGGTTTTCGAGGGGAGCGAAAATGGTTGAGCGTGCTCCAAGGGCAATTTTTGTTTTCCCCTGCTTGAGGCTGTGCCAGGCGTCATATTTTTCCTGCTCGCTCATGGCACTGTGCATGATGGTGATCTCATTATGAAAATGCTCACGGAAGCGGCCTGCCGTTTGTGGTGTAAGGGCTATCTCAGGCACCAGCACAATTGCGCTCTTTCCTGCAGCAAGGACGATTTTCAGGAATTCGATATACACCAGTGTTTTGCCACTTCCCGTAACACCATGCAGGAGAAAGGTGTGGTACTTTTGTTGTTCAAAAGCGTAACGGAGCTGCTCAAGCGCTTTTTTTTGTAAAGCCGTCAGATTTTTTTGGGATTGTGGTTGTTCTGCAAAGCCGGTTGAAAACTTGCTTGTTATCTCAAGAAGAATTTTTTCAGCCATCCCCTTATGTACAAGAGTGTTCAATGTCTCTCTGGAAGCACCGATGGTTTCAGGAAACGTGTATTCGGGGTAGAGATCGGTCAAGCGTTGTAATGCATCAAGCTGTTTTGGAGAGATTTTCAGCTTCTCATGGATCTCGGTCAACAATGGGTTGATGTTGCGGTAAGCGAGTTTCTGTTTGGGTTTTCTTGATAAAAACTTTTTTGAAAGGAGAAGATATCCCCCACGCTCAAGTTCCGTAATTGTGCGATAGAGCTGTTTTTTTCCAAGTCGACGCTGAAGTTGTGGAATAGTAAGACGCTTTTCAGCACTTAACATTTTTATAATTGAGCGTCGGAGGGAGGTGTTGACAATTCTTGGCGCTTCAGCATGCAGTTCAAAATCTGTGATCTCAACAACATCATGAACAGTTGTCCTTACGGCAGCGGGAAGGGCGGAGATAAGTGTATCAATTTGTCTTGTAAGGTAATAATCGGCCATCCAGGCTGTAAGCTGCAGAAGTTCCTGGCTCAGAACGGGACGACCACCATAGAGGAGGTCTGAGACTTCTATGGTGCAACTCTCTCCGTTATCTTCGGATAAAAAGGCCAGTATATAGCCGGTCGAGATGCGTTGATTTCCATTTTTGGCCGAAAGCAGCACCATGCACCCTGGATGGATCTCTTCAACCAGCGTATCGGGCAGCTTGATAACAAACGGCTCCCCTCTGAAAATTGTTTCTGATACCGTCAGTGCAAACATGGTGGTGAATGAAAAAAGTCAGCGCTTTGCCTGCACTGACTTTTTATCCATTGAGAGAGATATTTTCTTGATGTTCAGGAGACAAGCGCTTGAAGAATTCTGTCGCGGATCTCCTCAACTTTTCCTGTCCCCTTAATATTATGAAAACGGAGAGCGTCGATGTTTCCATTTTGCGACAACTCCGTGTAATATTCAATCAGCGGGGCAGTTTGTGCATGATAGACCTGAAGCCGTTTTTTAACGGTCTCTTCGTTATCATCTCCTCGCTGTACAAGGGGTTCTCCGCTTTCATCATCAATTCCCTCCTTTTTCGGGGGATTAAACTGTATATGGTAGGTTCTTCCAGACGCAGGATGAACACGTCGGCCACTCATTCGCAGGATAATCTCCTCATCCTCAACATGGATTTCAACCACATGGTCAATGCGTACGCCATCTTTTCGTAATGCCTCTGCCTGGGCCAGCGTTCGGGGAAAGCCGTCGAAAAGGCATCCATTAGCACAGTCGTCTTCGGTCAAACGCTCCTTGACAAGTCCGATAATTATCTCATCGGAAACAAGCTGACCGGCATCCATAGTTATTTTTGCAGCAATACCAAGTGGAGTTGCTGCGCTTACAGCATTTCGAAGCATATCGCCCGTCGAAATTTGTGGTATGCCAAGGGTTGTGGCAATATAGTTCGACTGCGTGCCTTTTCCGGCTCCCGGTGCTCCCAATAGAATAATTCTCATCAAACGATTTTTACAGGTTTTTTTTTGTGGTCACAATCGTGATTTTTGGCTTGGATGGTTTTGTCTCTTCTGCGGTTTTATCGATCGGAAGTGAGTTTTCTGTTGTCATGCTCTGTAGTATGTTGTTCGTATCGGAAGGTGATTGGACTGGTTCTGGCTGTTTGAGAGTGGGCCTGATCTGTATTGCCTGTACGGCTGGTTTTTTCTTGAATTCGATAGCGGTTGCTTTGTTGATGTTCTCTGGTTTCGTTTGATGTTGTAATTTGACTTCGTCAAAAATCGCCTGACAGGAGGCATCGGCTCCTTTTACATCCATTGAACGGTATTGATAGTCTTCTTCACTAACCCGTTCTGTCCTGAAATTGAAGTCCATCGCGCCGAGCATCATTCTGATTGCCCGGCGGCTTTCACCAAGGTCTCCACGTGCATCGATATGGGTTTCAGCTTTGGCATTAACTGTTGTGATGGGATATCCACCGGCATCCATCTCTTCAAAAAGTCCGAAAGTAATCTTTATTTTCATGCCGAAAAGAATAACGGAACTCACCTCAGCCCGGATGGAGGTCATACCACCCACCGTCGTTTTCTTGTTTATCAGATTCCAGCCAATCCATCGTTCAATTTTTTCGACAATGAGTTCTGATACTTCTGACATTGGTCTTCCAAACCGCCTCACTCTCAGTTCGTCAAAAATCGGATTTTCAGAAGTGTGGGTGGCATTGGTGGTAATGCCATGATAAGCCTTGTCGAATTGGTTCTTGAAGGGAATGAAATCGTTCAAATCCATGGTTGTTGAAACTGTTAGAGGTTATTGCGGTTTAGTGGCATAACCGTCGTTGCGAGTTGGCCACACGCAGCATTAATGGTTGTTCCATAACTTTTTCTGATTGTAACATGAAGCCCTGCATCGACGAGGTATTCCCGGAAAAGGTCTCTTGCAGCATTACTAACAGGCCTGAAGCTCATATTAATGATTGAATTGTAATCAATCAAATTAATTTTACATAAAAAGCTTCTGGAAAAACGTGCAAGCAACTTTGCGTCTTCAAGAGAATCATTGATCCCCTTGAGAAGCATATACACGATGGTTACAGGCACTCCTGTTATTGCGCTGTATTCCGCAAGCGTTTTTGCAAGTTCTTTAAGCGGGTATTGTCTGGCAGCGACGGGCATGAGCGACTCGCGTTTTTGTTGATCGGCGGAATGAAGCGATACCGCCAGTTTTGTTTTCATGCCAGATTTTCCAATTCTCTGAATCTCAGGAATTACTCCCACGGTTGAAATGGTTACTCTTTTTTGCGAAAGGGAGAATCGATAATTTCTTGTGCAGAGTGTCTCAATGGCTTCAATAATGTTGTCGGTATTCAGCAGTGGTTCTCCCATTCCCATGAACACAAGGTTGGTTAAGGTGTGTCCGGGCTCTTTAGCTGTGATCAGGTTGTTGAGGGCGTAAACTTGTCCGGTAATTTCCCCGGCACTGAGATTGCGTCGCAGTCCCATTTTACCTGTAGCACAGAATGAGCATTGAAACGGGCAGCCCACCTGTGATGATATGCAGGCAGTCATCCGATCGGTTGAGGGAATAAGGACGCTTTCAATCAGGGAGTTGTCGGAGAGTTTCAGCAGAATTTTCTTTGCAGGATAGTCGCAGGCCTCGTCGATACTTTCATGGTGTTCGATCATCTCTGGACGAGTAATGGCAAATGTTTCCGCAAGCTTCTGGCGTAATCCAAGACTCAGGATGGTCATATTCTCAAAGCTTTGTGCATGGTGGCTAAAGAGCCACTGGTGTATCTGTGATGCTCGAAATCCAGGTTCACCCTTCGATATCATTGTCTGCTGAAGTTCCTTCAGGCTCAAATCCATGATGTTTGGCAGTGATGTGGTCATTGATTCGATAGGGAGTTACTTATTTAAAAAATAGAGAGGGTGAACGCCAAATTATATAAAACGGGGAAAAAAGCATAAATTCAATTTTATTGTCATATAACAGATATATCCAACGAATGATAGTACCAGAGTATGGTCGGACGCTTAACGCCGTAGAATGGTCTCCGGTCATCGATGCGCTGCTTGACGGGCAGCAGTTTGTGCTTACAACCCATGAAAATTCAGATGGTGACGGGCTCGGCAGTGAAATTGCCCTTGCCCTTATACTCAAGTCTCTGGGAAAGGAGGTTTCGGTTGTCAACCCGACTGAAGTTCCACCCAACTACCAATTTTTAAATAATTTATATAAGATTTCTCATTTTGATAACAAAAGCGAGGAGGCTATCCAGGAGCTGACGCTTTGCGATGTTGTTGTGCTCCTTGATGCAAATTTACGCGACAGGATGGGCTCCCTCTGGCCTCATGTGAGTTTTTCAAGAGAGCTTGGCAGTCAAAAACTTGTTTGTGTCGATCATCATCTTGAACCTGATGATTTTACGGATGTTATGGTGTGTGAGAATTACGCTTCGTCAACCGGGGAGTTGGTTTATGGGTTGATTTATGCGCTTCAGAAGCGGGTGGGGCGCGAGCTCTTTACACCAAAGGTTGCTCAGGCTCTGTATGTCGCGGTTATGACGGATACAGGTTCTTTCCGGTTTCCAAAAACAACCCCCTATGTCTATCAACTTGCAGGGGATCTCGTCAGCAAAGGGGCTGATGCGGCTGAACTTTATGACAGAATCTATAACTCTTTGACACCAAATGCACTAAAACTTCTGGGCGCAGCCCTTAGCGCCATTACCATTCTTGATAATGGGAAAATTTCATGGCTCTTCATATCACAGGAGATGATCAAGGCAACGGAAAGTAAACTCTTTGACACGGATCACATAATCCAGTATCTTTTGAGTGTCCCTTCTGTGCGCATTGCTGTGCTGATGGTTGAGATGCAGGATGGCCGAACCAAGGCGAGTTTCAGGTCACGCGGGGATATTTATGTCAATCAGTTAGCAAAAAAATACGGTGGCGGTGGTCACATGAATGCTGCAGGGTGTCTCTTTCAGTTTTCTTCTGACAAAGCACAGATGGTTTTACTCGAAGATCTGAGGTTGTTTCTTAAACAATCATAAAGAGTTATTTTTTTATGTTTAACTAACATCAATTATTACTTCCCATGAAAATAATTGTAACAAAAAGTGATCTTCAGGGTATTGGCGCTGATCTTCTTGTGTTACCGTTCAGTAGTATTGGATTGCAACATGAGGGAGAGAGAGCACTTTTGCCTTACGGTATTAATGTACAAGTTTTGAAATCTTTCAAGGCTGACGCTGGTGAAGCGGTAGTGGTATATGGTGGAAGCCAGGAGTATTCTGCGTCGAGGATAATTTTACTCGGTACTGGGGAGGGAAAAAAGCTTGATGATTGGCGGAAAGCGGCCATTGCCTTTGGTTCGAAAGCTGTCGAATTGAAGAGCGAAAAGGTGGTGGTTGACTGTTCCGGAGTTGAAGTTTATGCTTCTGCCATGGGGCAAAGTGTTGCAAAAATTATCGCAACACTTGTTGAGGGCTGTTATTTTGGTTCCTACAGGTTTGAACGTCTGAAAAGTGATAAACTGGATAAAAAGGGCGTAGACAACAAGTCGAAAAAGATTGCTGAACTTTTTGTCGTTGTTCCATCAGAAGTGTTGGTGGAGGCTGAAAAAGGTGTTGCCGATGGAAAGATTGTTGGTTCATGCAAAAAAATGGCCAGGGATCTGGTCAACCTTCCTGGTAATTATCTTCATGCTGAGGATATTTCAAAAGCTGCAGAGGAGTCAGGAAAAAAATACGGCTATGATGTAAAGGTCTTTCATAAAAAGGAGATAGAATCTCTTGGTATGGGTGGTTTACTTGCGGTCAACAAGGGAAGCGATCATCCGCCGACCTTCACGGTGCTTGATTACAGGCCGAAAGGGAAAGCCAAAGTGGTTGTAGCGCTTGTTGGTAAAGGGATTACCTTCGATTCCGGTGGCATTTCGCTCAAGCCTTCTGAAAATATGGGGGAGATGAAGTCTGATATGTCTGGCGCAGCCAGTGTGTTGGGGGCAATTGAGGCGGCAGTCCGTCTCAAGCTTCCCCTCCATGTTGTCGGGTTGATCCCGGCTACAGACAATATGCCGAGTGGTACAGCCCAGCAACCCGGTGATGTTATGACGACGTATTCTGGAATTACTGTTGAGGTTGGCAATACTGACGCTGAAGGCAGGCTTATTTTGGCTGATGCCTTGACCTATGCCAAACAGAAATATAATCCTGATGTGATTGTTGATGTGGCGACGCTTACCGGTGCTTGTATTGTTGCGCTTGGTTATACTGTCGCTGGACTTTTTTCAAATAATGATACGTTGGCGGACGAGATTTTTCAGGCTGGAGAGCAATCAGGTGAGAAGGTGTGGCGGATGCCGCTTTGGGATCTTTATGATGAGCAGATAAAGTCTGATATCGCTGATGTCAGTAACACTGGTGGTCGTGGGGCAGGTTCGGTAACAGCGGCGAAATTTCTTGAGAAATTTATTGATGGCCATACCAACTGGGCACATATTGACATTGCAGGTCCCTCTTTTATGCCGAAGAGCGGTGGAAAGGTAAATGGTGGGACAGGTTTTGGTGTTGGGTTGCTTGTTGAGTTATTGAAAAAATTGTCGTGATTTTGCGAGTTTATCAAAAAAGATCGTTTCTGATACAATTATGCTGGAGGTACCGAAGAATCCTGTAGTTATTATTCCTGGCGTTCTTTTCTGGGATACTCTTTATGGCTCCATGAAAGGAGCGATTGCTGAATATATTCCAAAGGAGAGGATTGCAATTGCTCCCGTATCTTTTGCTGATTGGGTTGGATTTCCTCCGTCCCCTGAAAAATCGACAAACAGGGTCATGAAAAAAATTGATCGTGCGGTCAGGGAGATGGGGTATAAATTTCCTGGCGAACCGATAACGCTTGTGGCTCATAGCGGGGGAGGAACTGTGGCGATGATTTATCTGCTTGAACACCCTTTTCAGGAGGATATTTACCATCCCGGAAGGCGTGTGGGCAAAATGATCACACTTGGAACCCCCTTTCATACTCATGAGTATTATGCCAGGATAAAGACAGATTTTATATTTACCCATCTTCGCCCGAAATTTTTTGAGCATTATCCAGTCGTGTCTGTAGTCAGTGATAAGTATTATGGCAAATATAACGGGAGTTTTGTTGAGAAAGCCTGTTTCAAGTTTTACGAAAGCGTGCAGGATGATGGTAATGTTGCTGGTGATGGTATTGTGCCAGCGAAAAGCTGTTTTCTTGAGGGCGCTGAAAATGTTACTATTTCAGATGCAGAACATCTTCCAACACCGCGTACCCGATGGTATGGCACAAAAGAGGGGGTTGAACAATGGATTCAATGGCTGTAAGGGATAGCCGATTCAGGGTTGCTTTGGTTGTAGCTGCTGCTGTCCTGTTGCTTTTCTCATCATGTACGGCCGAGAAGCAAAAGCTGGACCCGCAGCAACAGCATATTGAATCAGTGATGGCGATTCTTGCTCAGGTGCAGAAAAATCTTGGTCGTATTCAGCAGAAAGAGGCGGTTGTTGAGCGCCTCTCTTCCGGCATTGAGGGTAAGAATAGCCAGAACGCAGAACAGATCGGCAAGGATATTGCGGCAAGTATTCACTTTATTGACTCTACGCTGGTGGCGAGCAAAAATCTTGTCCGCAAGCTGGAGGAAGAGAACAGCTCTTCCTCGTATCGTGTCGAATCTCTGGACCGGCTTGTATCAGAACTGCAACTTGCCATCAATACCAAAGACGGGGAGGTTACTGCGCTCAAAGGGAATGTTCAGAAACTGAATGCCCAACTCTCATCACTGCTCGCGACAGTGGATGTTCTTGATGAGTACATTCAGGGTCAGGAGGCTCAGCTTTACACAGTCTACTACATTTCTGGCACTTTCGACGAACTTGTTTCAAAAGGTATTCTTGTATCTGTAAATCCTATCGAGAAGCTTTTTGGCAAAGAGTACCGTCTTGCTTCTGATTTTAATGTAAAGTTGTTTAAAAAGGTTGACATGCTGGAGACCAGAGATCTTTTTTTTGACAAGCCGATGAGAAGTCTTAATATTGTAACACCACATACTGCTGGTTCTTATGAACTTGTTGGTGGAAAAACTTCATCGCTTCTTCTTATTCGGGATGAAAACGCTTTTTGGCAGAAATCACGTTGTCTGGTGATTGTTACGGAATAGAAAACAATTGTGACCCGTGAAGATAACCATATTTGGATCTGGATATGTTGGCCTTGTTACAGGCGCCTGTTTTGCTGAGGTGGGTAATGATGTTCTTTGCGTCGATATTGACCAGCAGAAGGTTGATAATCTTAAAGAGGGAACAATTTCTGTTCATGAGCCCGGTCTTGAAGAGATGGTTGGGGAAAATATACGGGCAGGTCGGCTGAAGTTTACTACAAATATTCGTCAGGGAGTAGGGTTCGGGCTTTATCAGATGATTGCTGTTGGCACTCCTCCCGATGAGGATGGCTCTGCTGATTTACGACATGTTCTCAGCGTGGCTGAAAGTATTGGCACCTTTATGCAGGAGTACCGGGTTGTTATCAGCAAGTCAACGGTTCCGGTAGGAACTGCTGATCTTGTACGAGAGAAGATAGCTTCGGTACTTGCTGACAGAAAGATTTCTATTGATTTTGATGTTGTTTCAAACCCCGAGTTTCTCAAAGAGGGCGATGCGATCAACGACTTTATGAAACCGGAACGCATTATTGTTGGGGTCGATGATCCGCGAACCAAAGAGTTGCTCCGCTTTCTCTACGCACCTTTTAATCGCAGTCATGAGCGCTTTATCGCCATGGATGTTCGTTCAGCCGAGCTTACCAAGTATGCCGCAAATGCCATGCTTGCCACAAAAATCAGCTTCATGAACGAGATAGCCAATATTGCTGAACGGGTTGGTGCCGATGTTGAGGCTGTGCGGAGAGGTATCGGATCGGATTCAAGGATCGGATTCTCCTTTATTTATCCAGGAGTTGGTTATGGTGGCTCCTGTTTTCCAAAGGATGTACAGGCGCTCGAAAGAACCGCACACAAGCACGGCTACCATTCCCGGATTTTGCAGGCTGTCGAGGCGGTCAATCACGACCAGAAAAGCACAATTATCAGAAAGATAAGAGGCCATTTCAGCGATAATATTGAGGGGCAGATTTTTGCAATCTGGGGGCTTGCCTTTAAG
Source organism: uncultured Chlorobiaceae bacterium (assembly GCA_903866255.1). Taxonomy (GTDB): domain Bacteria; phylum Bacteroidota; class Chlorobiia; order Chlorobiales; family Chlorobiaceae; genus Chlorobium. The sequence goes on from CAIPMW010000085.1 coordinate 33,649, forward strand.
CCGAACACTGACGATATGCGAGAGGCTCCAAGCCGCAGGGTTATTGAAGAGATTCTGAAAGAGGGGGGAAAGGTGAGGGTCTTTGATCCTGCCGCAATGGATGAGGTTAAGAAAATTTACGGCGTATGTGACGAAATTTATTATGCCTCAAGCCCGGAAAATGCAGTGAGAGGTTCCAATGCCCTTGTGGTGCTGACCGAGTGGCTTCTCTTCCGCAGCCCGGATTTTGAGATGATTAAACAAGAACTCAGCCATCCTGTTGTCTTTGATGGCCGAAATATCTACAGTCCGGAGTTTATGGCGCGGGCAGGGTTCACCTACTACTCAATAGGTCGCCAACCAACAGGAATGCAATAGCTTATCACCACTGACGATAAGAGTGGTGAAGCGGTCCGTTTCCTTTCCCGAGATGGTATTCGGCGCCAGCCTTCAAGGCCTCACCAGCCCATTTTTTCGCCTCTTTTACAGCACAATCTATTGTCAATCCTTTTGCCATGAAAGCCGCAATGGCAGAAGAGAGAGTGCAGCCAGTACCATGAGTGTTGCAACTGTTGATTCTTTTTGAGCTGAACCAGAAATAATGATTTTCATGCAGCAGGCAGTCGTGGCACTCCTCCCCCTCTCCATGCCCTCCCTTCACAAGAACTGAGGTTGCGCCGGTTTCACGTAATCTTCTTGCTGCATCCTCTATAGCCTCAGGAGTTGCCGGGGGATATTTTAAGCCCAATAGAGCAGCCGTTTCCGGCAGATTAGGGGTAATCAGTGAAGCAAGCGGGAAGAGCTTTTCCTTCATCAGATGGACTGCCTCCGGTGGAAGGAGAGTGGCTCCTCCAGAAGAGGCGAGAACAGTATCCAGAATGACTGGCGGATCTCCCTTCAGTTCCTTCAGCAAGGCAGTAACAGCATCAATAATGCTGGCGTTCCCCAGCATACCGATTTTTACCGCATCAATTGCCATATCGGAAGCAAGAGCCCGAAACTGCTCTGTAACGCATTTTTTGGAAAGAGGGTAGAGAGCTGTTACCCCCATGGTATTCTGCGCAGTAAGGACGGTTATGACCGATAAACCATAACATTGGAGGGCGGCAAATGTTTTGATATCCGCCTGAATCCCTGCCCCGCCGCTGCCATCAGAACCAGCAATAGTGAGAACGGTGGTATAGGATTTTTTCATGAATCTCCCATTTTGATGGCGGAAACAAGCTTTTTTGTGGCAAGAGCGGGATCAACCGCCCCGCTGACTGCTGAAATAACGGCCACGCCTGATGTGCCACAAGATATGAGCGATGCGGCGTTGTTGATAGTGATACCTCCAATAGCTACAATTGGCAGTGAAATAAGTTTTGAAACCTCCTGGAGTGCCCTGGGGCCAAGAGGCGGGTATCCCTTCTCTTTTGAGGAGGTCGGATAGATATGGCCAAATCCGATATAGTCCGCCCCATCTTTTTCCGCCATTATTGCCTCCTCAATTGAGGAGGTTGAAATCCCAATAATGCTGTTTTTACCCATTATTTTTCGAGCGACGGCGGCAGGCATATCCTGTTGGCCGAGGTGCACGCCATGGGCTTTGCTTGCCATCGCGATGTCCACACGATCGTTGATGATACAGAGCGCATTGTATCTCTTGCAACGGTTGAGAATTTCGATCGCCCAGAAGTAAAGTTGATTTCCAGACGCGCTTTTGTGCCTTAACTGGATCATGACAGCCCCCCCCTCGAGAGCCTTTTCAGCAAGAGAGACAGGGCAAAAAGCTTCATCGGTGATGACGCAGAGAAAAGGAAGGGAGGGGATCATGGCGAGACAATGTGGTGAAATTGTTCCATGGTTTCAACAAATCGGGATGGATCCTGAAAAATTGAGAGTGCAGCAATGCCGTAAGCACCTTCGCCCATGCAGCGTTGTGCGTTTTCTGGAGTTATGCCGCCAAGGGCAAAAACAGGAAGCGTGGTTGTTCGGCAAAGCTCTCCAAGCCTTTCAACCCCTTGGGGCGCTCCGTATCTGCGTTTTGACGGGGTGTCAAAAACAGGCCCGAATAGCAGGTAATCGGCCCCCGATTCTTCAGCCTTATGCAGCGATTTTAGCGAGTGAACACTGCAGCCAAAGATTAATTTTGGAGCAACAGGGCGAAGTTTATCGGGTGAGCAGGCGCTTTCAGGCAGATGCACGCCGTCAAGAGAGGCCGCCAGAGCGATATCGACCCGCTCATTGACCAGAAGCAGAGTGCCTTCAGGCAGATCAACCTGGCGCACCTCCAGCGCCAGCGCCAAAAGCTGGCGAGAGTCAAGCTGTTTTTCCCGAATTTGTACCATACAACTGATAGAGCGGGGGAGAAGGCTGAGCTGCCTGGTGAGTCGTTTGTTGTGGTCAGGATCTTCCTCCCCGCTGCTGATCAGATAGATGCGCGAAAGGGAAGTTCGGGGTAGAATATTATGCTCCATAGTGATCAATATGCTTTGATTTCTCACTGACTATAAATAATTTTAACCGCAACCACAACAGGATCGTTTGTGGCGTTTTTCTCAGGTATCTACCGCCTTTTTTAACCGTTTTATCTTTTTATGTATGAGTATTATCGAAGAAAAAATTGTCAAGGCTGGCTTCATCCTTCCGCAGTTGCCTCCAGTAGCTGGACTTTACTCTCCCGCCATTCGCACGGGTAACCTGGTCTTTACCTCTGGTCAGCTTCCTCTCAGGAACGGCATATTGATAGAGCCCGGCGGGGCGGGCAAGGTGAATGATGCCAATATGGAAGAGGCGGCTTATGCATCAAGGGTTGCTCTTCTCAATGGACTTGCTGCAATTAAAACGCTGACAGGAACACTTTCGAGCATTGAGCGAATTGTCAAGCTCACTCTCTATGTTGCCAGTGACCACCGGTTTTCAAGTCAACATATTGTAGCCAATGGTGCCTCTTCTTTGATTCATGAACTATTTGGTGAGTATGGTTTACATGCAAGAAGTGCTGTCGGTGTTGCTGAATTACCACTTAATGCGAGTCTTGAGCTTGATCTTATAGTACAATGTAAATTCCCGATAATATAATGACATAATAGAAATTTTATCCTTCTATTTCTGCTTATTATCATCAATAACCAAGTATCCTGATACATTATATTTCTTATTATAATAAATAAGTATGTCACTTTTATCATTAATAGATATGATAAGAGTGATGTGTATACTTATTATTATTAATAATAAGTATATAATCATACAAATCATCATATTTACAATAAATTATTTCACAGATAATATAAATTATTATCCATATATATTTTTATTATAATTGCCAATAATTTAATAAATTTTAATTTAA
>CAIPMW010000086.1 GCA_903866255.1 uncultured Chlorobiaceae bacterium
ACACTTACCAAGGTGACCTATACTGGCAAGTATGGACACATTCTCACCGAGCTTACCAAAGCACAAAGAGAGATTCTCAAGGAGCTCAAAATTGAGCTGCCGGACATGGCATCGTCATAATTTGCTCGGGAAATTAGGTAGTATCGCCGCGTTACTCGGTCGATCATTGTCGAGTAGGTTGAGATGAACCAGTGCGCTACGCATCGGTGTTCCCCGGCCATGGGCATAACCGCGTTCATGCACTGCCCGATCAAGAAATGTTGCCACCTTCTCTTCTGAAATATCGGTGAGTGCAGCTCCCCGGCAGGCTGAAGCATCGAAAGGGCCGGTCGTAATCGCTCCCCATCGTCCAAGATATTCTACCAGACTGGCGTAAACGCCTGCTGTCAGTTCAGGGATAGTTGCAAACCGGCGCCTGATGAGCTGGTCGCCTGCTTTGCGAATCAGTGCCTGCATTTTCGGATGGCGGCACGATGCGGTCTCGCTTTTTACAAAGATGATTCGGGGTTTTGCAGCCTTGGTAGCGCGATCAAATTCCTCTTCTGTGGGCGAGATGCCTTCCAGCCCTTCGGAACCATAACTATCGCCGAAAAGTGCGAGATAGAGAGATCACAACGATCTCCAAATTCAATCTCGATATTGTTTAACTCTTTACCACCGATTATAACTTTCCCAACATTTTGAGAAACTACTTCCTGAGTTCCGCCTCCTATCCCAAATAATCGTTTGACTATCGCTGATTTGCCGTAATTGAAGTTGACCAGATCAATATCAATTGCAGTCGCTGCCGAACCTGTATCGACAATGCAGTTGTCTATTACTACGCTGTTTCCCTCATAAATCAGTTCAAAAGTGATTCCATATCAATCCATGCTTCAATTCAAAATTCACCTCATAATTCCTTTATAGGGAATATTTTCGACAATAAATTCTTCCGGCGTTGAAGGAAGAGAATATAAAACCTCCCTGCCCTTATGTTTGTATTCTTGGTAAACTTGTCTTATCTCTTTTCCATTATCACTGATTTTCAGAACCGTTCCTTCCAGAATTTTCGACTGGGTCTCTGACATTTTCTCTTCCACTATCTCTCCCAGTAATACAAACTTACTGGTGTATTGTTTTCGTATTTCTGACCATTGCATTTGCTGTCCTCCTCAGTCATGTTATTCGTATCGTATGCCCTACCTAATTCATTATATTGAAATCTGTTGCCACACATCATAAAGTAATGATGGTACTTGACCACCAAACACACTCTCTCGGGACATACCTTGGAAAAAACCTTTTTTGGCATTATAACAAACAAGTTCAGCCCATCAAAACACATCTACCCGAAAAAGACATCAACCGCTTTGCACCCCATGTGGTCAACGGAACTACTCCACCAGCCACTCCAAATTCCTCACTCATACCCCAACTCCATCAAATACCCTGCAAGCTCAACACTCGCAGCACCCCGTTCTTTCAGAATGCTGTGCAATGGCTGATGATATTTCTCCCAGAGGTTTTCGAGGCTTGAGCGGAGCGCCCGGCTGTATTGGGCAAGGTACTCTTCAACTGTTGTATAAACCGAAGTTCCCCGTATAAAAAAACGATAACCCATTATGGCACAATCAAAAGGCAGGAAAGTCAACTTCCATCTACTGGGTACAAACGAATCAATTCCATTGCACGGGCCTGAAGTGTTGTTGGTTCAGTGTCTTGAAAAATCACAGGGCTTTTTGGTGCGGATTTCATTCTGCACCGGTTCCGAGTGCGAGTGCCCAACTCTATGACAAGCGAGCGGAAACTGTGAACAGGTAATCTCTCTTTGTTGGTTTTTGTACTTTTTTTCTTTTTTGCCGATTTTGATGAGACTGCGGGCTTGACAGCATCGCGCTCTTTCCTGTTCTGAGAAAGTTCCTCATCGTCGAAGAGCAAAGAAGCAAGAGCTTGACGCATATGCCACTCAACATAATAAGCCAACAGGCAAAGGAAGATATGGGCACGAACACGTTCTGGATAATGATGGTATATGGGTCGTACCTGCAGGTCGATACTTTTGATGGTGCGGAAAACCTGTTCGACTTTC
>CAIPMW010000087.1 GCA_903866255.1 uncultured Chlorobiaceae bacterium
GTGGGGAGGTTTGCCAGTGCTGACCTGTATGGGAGAGTCATTTGCGAGCCGCATGGCGGCAAGTCTGCTCAATGCCATCAGGCTGCCGGAACTCATCACCACCTCCCTGGCAGAGTATGAAGCGCTTGCCATTGAGCTGGCGCTGAACCCGGAGAAGCTGGGGGAAATCAGACGAAACCTGGAGCGGAACCGTCTGACGACACCACTGTTTGATACACAACGTTTTACGCGGCATATCGAAGCGGCATACACGGCCATGTATGAACGCTCTATGGCTGATTTGCCGCCAGAGCATATCAGCATTGAGCCAATCGAAAGTTTCAGCAAGCCGGAGGCGAACAGCCATTATGATCATGCCACCATGCTGCCATCAGCACTTGCGTTGCACAAGCAGGGGAAGTTGGCTGAAGCTGAATCAATTTACCGGGAGCTTTTGCAGTTACATCCCCGGCATGTCGATGCCTTGCAGCTTTTGGCAACCATTGCTGCGCAGAGGAGGCAGTATGAGGCAGCAGTTGAGTTGTTTGACAGGGCACTCAGTATAAATCCGGACCACATCAGTTCACTGAACAATCGTGGTGTTGCATTACACGAGTTGAGGCAGTATGCTGAGGCACTCCTGGCCTTCGACCGGGCAATATTATTGAGTCCTGATTATGTTGATGCTTACTACAATCGAGGAAATACGTTAAAAGTGTTGAAGCGATACGGTGAGGCTTTGCTGAGTTTTGACAAGGCGATAGCGTGCAAGCCCGACAAAGCTGACGCACACTATCATCGGGGGATCACGTTAAGAAAGTTGAAACGGTATAACGAGTCATTATTGAGTACCGACAAGGCAATAGCCCTCAAACCTGATTATGCTGAAGCGTATAATAGCCGGGGCGCAACATTAAAAGAGTTGATGCTGTACAAAGAGGCTCTCGATAGTTATGGAAAGTCTGTTGAGCTCAATCCTGCCTGTGCGGAGGTCTATTCAAATATGGGAAATGTGTTAATGGCTTTGCGAAGGAATGAGGAGGCGCAGAGAAATTTTGAGCGTGCCATTGCACTCAAGCCAGATTATGCCGGCGGATACTGGAATCTGAGCCTGTGTTGCCTCTTGACCGGAAATTTTGAAAAAGGATGGGAATTGTATGAATGGAGATGGAAGAACGATGCTCTTGCTTTCCCAAAACGCAAATTTGAACAGCCCCTCTGGCTGGGTAGTGAAAAGATAGAGGGAAAGAGGGTTTTGTTGTACAGTGAGCAGGGGTTGGGTGACACGATACAGTTTTGTCGCTATGCAAGAATGGTTGCAGAGAAGGGGGCGAAGGTTATTCTTGAAGTGCAGAAACCACTTGTCAAACTATTGGCCAGTCTCGATGGTGTGGCGCAATTGGTTGGTTATGGTGAAGCGTTGCCGGATTTTGATGTTCAAGCCCCCTTGTTGAGCTTGCCGCTGGCATTCAAAACCACTCTTGAGACGATTCCCTGTTCAGCCGCATATCTGAAGAGCAATGCTGAAAAGGTAAACGCATGGGCGTTACGATTAGGTGAAAAGAGAATGCCACGTATAGGTTTGGTGTGGAGTGGCAGCACCTGGCACAACAACGACCCCGTGAGAAGTGTTTTGTTGCTGGAATTGTTGAAACACCTTCCGGTTGGTTTTGAGTATATCAGCCTGCAAAAAAAGGTTCGTGACGTTGACAGGCCGGTTCTCCAGTCTCATCCAGAAATGCGTCATTTTGGTGATGAGTTGCATGATTTCAGTGATACGGCAGCGCTTTGTGAACTCATGGATATTGTTATCAGCGTTGATACAAGTGTGGCTCATGCAAGTGGAGCATTAGGTAAGCCTACGTGGGTGTTGCTGCCATTTTCTCCGGATTGGCGCTGGCTTCTTGATCGTCCTGACAGTCCGTGGTATCCAGCGATGCGTCTTTTCCGTCAACAGAGTCTTGACGGATGGAGCGGGGTGTTTGAAGAAGTTTGTGAGGCATTGATGGATCTCTTGCATCAAACGTCCCAAGAGTTTGCTACCGGTCAACAGATCAGTTCGGCTCTGTTAGAGGGCGTTGCGCCAGAACCGGCCTCTCTGCCGGTACCTTATGCCTCCATGTTGCCATCAGCTCATTCGCTGTATCAACAAGGGCGTTTGACTGAAGCCGCAGCGCTCTGCAGGGAGATGTTGCTGTCACAACCTGAAGATGTCAAGGTATTGACACTGTTGGCCATAATCTGTGCAAGGGAGAGGAAGTTTGTCGATGCGATTGCCTTGTTTGATCGGGCGATTACACTGAAATCCGCTGATCCTGTGCTGTTTTATAATCTCGGCTGTGCCTTGCAGCAGATGAAGAGGTATGAAGAGGCGATAAGCAGTTATGAAAAGGCGATACAATATAAACCTGATTATGTTGCCGCATGCAATAATATGGGAAATGTCTTCTTCAAATTGACACGGTACGAGGAGGCATTACAGTGTTATGAACGGGCGATTGTGTTGAGTCCTGATTATGTTCAGGCTCACTCGAATCGTGGCAATGTATTACATCTGTTGAAGCGGTATGAAGAGTCCCTGTCAAGTTATGACAGGGCTCTGCTGCTGAGTCCTGATTATGTTGATGCGCACTATAACCGGGGTATTGCCCTGCATCATTTAAAACAGTATGAGAAGGAGCTGGAATGCTATGAGAAAGTACTGCTGCTCAAGCCCGACTATGCCAATATATCTGGTATATGGTTGCATTCAAGGATGAGGATTTGTGAATGGAGTGATGTAGACAGGCATTGCGCTCAACTTGCGTCAAACATCAAGCGTGGCAACCAGGCATCTGCTCCATTTACGGTATTAGTGCTTTTTGACTCCCCTTCAATACAGCAACAGGCCGCCAGGATTTTTACACAGACAAGATTTCCTGCTAATCCCGTGCTTTCGGGGATTACCAAACGTGTCCCGCGTGATAAAATTCGTATTGGTTACTATTCGGGAGACTTTCATAACCACGCCACCTCGTATTTGATGGCAGGGTTGTTTAAAGAACATGACCGATCAAGGTTTGAACTGTTTGCCTTTTCATTTGGTCCAGACAAGGATGATGAAATGCGGAGACGGGTAGTTGCTGTATTTGACCATTTTATTGATGTACGGAACCAGTCTGACGAGGAGGTTGCCAGGCTTTCGCGCAGTTTGGAGATAGATATTGCCATTGACCTGAAAGGGTTTACCCGGGATTCTCGAACCGGTATCTTTGCATTGCGTGCAGCGCCGATACAGGTCAATTATCTGGGCTATCCAGGGACGATGGGTGCTGAATATATTGACTATCTTATTGCTGATGCGACACTTATACCAGAACAGAGCAGAAAGTATTATACCGAAAAGATAGTTTCTCTTCCTTACAGCTATCAAGTGAACGATGTAACGCGTGGTATAGCAAAGAGAGTGTTTACCCGAAAAGAGCTTGGGTTGCCGGAAAAAGGTTTTGTCTTCTGCTGTTTCAATAATAACTACAAAATTTCCCCAACCATCTTTGATTGCTGGATGCGCCTCCTCAAGCGTCTTGAGGGGAGTCTCTTGTGGCTCCTGGCGGATAACCCGAAAGCTGCAGATAATTTGCGTAAAGAGGCAATGCTGCGTGGTGTTGATGCAGAAAGGCTGATTTTTGCCCGGCGAATGCCTCTTGCAGAACACCTTGCCCGGCATCGATCAGCCGATCTTTTTCTGGATACACTGTCGTACAATGCTCATACTACGGCAAGTGATGCGTTGTGGGGAGGTTTGCCAGTGTTGACCTGTATGGGAGGGTCATTTGCGAGTCGGGTTGCAGCAAGCCTGCTCAATGCCATCAAGCTGCCGGAACTCATCACCACCTCACTGGCAGAGTACGAAGCGCTGGCAATTGAGCTGGCGCTGAACCCGGAGAAGCTGGGGCACATCAGACGAAAACTGGAACGGAACCGTCTGACGACACCACTGTTTGATACCCGGCGTTTTACGAGGCATATCGAAGCGGCATACAGTGCCATGTATGAACGCTCTATGGCTGATTTACCTCCAGCGCATTTCAGCATTGAACCAATTGAACGTTTCAGCAAGCCGGGGTTTGCCAACAAGCGTTCTGATCATGCCGCCACGCTGCAATCGGCTCTTGTGCTGCATAATCAGGGGAGGTTGACTGAAGCTGATGCGATCTACAGGGAGCTTTTGCAGCTTCAGCCGAACCATAGTGAGGCTTTGAGGTTATTGGCGACACTTACTGCACAGAGAGGCCTCTTTACCGAAGCGGTGGTGTTGTTTGACCAGGCACTTGCCATCAGCCCGGATAACTCCATGTTGCTCTATAATCGCGGGTTGGCACTGCAGGAGCTGAAAAGGTATGATGACGCACTGGCAAGTTATGCAAAAACTGTTGCTGTTAACCCCCATTATGCGGATGCGCACAATAATCGGGGAGTTATTTTCAAAGAGCTGAAGAGATATGAGGAGGCACTGTCCAGCTATGACAGGGCAATAGCTGTCAAGTCTGGTTATGCCGATGCTTACTATAATCGTGGCAACGTCTTGCTGGAGCTGAAGAGGTTTAGGGAGGCGCTGTTGAGTTATGAAAAGGCGATTGCTCTCAAGCCCGATTATGCCCGTGCGCACTGGAGTCGAGGGAATATCTTTGAAGGCATGAGGAGGTATGAAGAGGCCTTGTCAAGTTATGAAAAGGCGATAGCGGCTAATCCGGGCAATGTTGCCTGGTTTGGGATATGGTTGCATATCAGGATGATGATTTGTGAATGGAGTGATTTTGAGAAACACCTTGTTACCCTTGCGGCAATCATAGAGAGTGGCACAAGCGCGTTGGCGCCATATCCTGTTCTTGCTCTCTTTGATTCTCCCCTGCTCCAGCAAAGAGTGGCGAAGCTGTATGCAGAGACAAGATTTCCTTCCAATCAAACGCTTCCGGTGATGCCCTGGCCCGGGCGTCACAACAAAATTCGTATTGGCTATTATTCAGCGGATTTCCGCTGTCATCCAGTCTCTTATCTGATGGTCGGGCTGTTTGAGATGCACGACAGAAGCCGGTTTGAGGTGATTGCGTTTTCATTTGGATCAGCCGAAGACGATGAGATGCGGCAAAGGGTTGCAGCAGCATTTGACCAGTTTATTGATGTGAGCAACCACTCAGACAGCGATGTTGCGCTGCTTTCGAGAACTCTTGAGATTGATATAGCCGTTGATCTGGGAGGGTTTACGGCCGGGAGCCGCACTGGCGTTTTTGCATTGCGTGCAGCGCCGATACAGGTCAATTATATGGGCTACCCTGGCACGACGGGAGCCGAATATATTGACTATCTCATTGCGGACAGAATAGTTATTCCGGAAAAAAGTCGGCAGTACTTTACTGAAAAGATTGTATACCTGCCCGGCAGTTTTCAGGCGAACGACTCGAAGCGTCTCATTGCCGACAGGGTGTTCTCTCGAAAAGAGTTGGGCCTGCCGGAAAAAGGTTTTGTCTTTTGTTGTTTTAACAATAGTTATAAAATTACACCATCGGCGTTTGCAAGCTGGATGCGGATTCTTCAGCATGTCGAAGGCAGTGTGCTCTGGCTCGTTGAAAGGCATCCAAAAGAGACAGTCAATTTACGTCGGGAAGCAGCAGGTGCCGGCGTTGAAACTGAACGGTTGATTTTTGCTCAGCGTCTCCCTCTGTATGCCGATTATCTGGCCAGATATCGGACAGCGGATCTTTTTCTGGATACTGTTGTATTCAACGCTCACACAACAGCAAGTGATGCGTTATGGGCCGGTCTGCCGGTCTTGACCTCTCCTGGTGAATCGTATATCAGTCGAGTTGCCGCAAGCCTTCTTCATGCTCTCCAACTGTCGGAACTTATTGCCACATCACCCGCAGAGTATGAAGCGCTGGCGATAGAGCTGGCTCTGAACCCCGGGAAACTGATGCACCTTCGTAAAAAGTTGGCAGCGAATCGTCTGACCGCGTCGCTGTTTGATACACGACGCTTTACGAGGCATATCGAAGCGGCATACACTGCCATGTATGAGCGATATCAGACTGATGTGTCTCCAGACCATTTTTCTGTTGAGTCGTTCGATGGGCAGTAAACAGGGTAAAGAATGAAGAGTGCAATCAAAGCCCATCTTGTCGGCAAAGAGCCGAAAGAGGGGTGGAAAATATCCAGCGCCTGTTTTGCTATTTCGTAATTATTCTTTATAATTGGGCGCAGGCTTGTTGTTTGCTTTTTTTTGGGCCACCCGGTTTTTTTATACAAGAGTTGGGTGTTGGTTGTCTGGAAATAAAAAACAGCGTCGCAGGTGTATGGCGAAATAGTCGGCTGATCGAACGTTTTTTTAGCATCCACTTACAATTAAACAGTAATAAAATGAGCATAAAGAAAGAGTGGGTATCACCAGAACTGATAGTTTTGACGCGTAATAATTCTGAAGAGGCTGTATTGACTGCCTGCAAGGGTAATGGTTCAATGAGCGGCGTGGTTTCAGATAACTTTGAATGTATTGGTTCTGATCTTAGTGTGTGTGCGGCGTGTGATGTATCTGCTGACAGTTAGTGTCATGTCACGCGTATAAATGTTGCATAGGTTTATTTTTCGCATTTCCTGTAAAGTATTTTATGGAGTAAAGGTAGTCGATTAATACTAATTCTCATAGCCATAATTCAACAGTCTCTTTATTCATCACTCAACACTGGTTTTTGGAATCTGTACTTTTGGTATTTCGTGGTGAAAGCAGATAATATTCGACAGCCTCGACTTTTTGTGGCGTTTCGCCGGAGGGTTGATGGCTGTTCGTCTATTTTTCTGTTCAGATAAAAACAGACCGTCTGTTTTTTCTCTCGCTCCGGTTTTTTTATATTCCCTCCATTGAAGCTCTGTTTTTCGGCTGCTGTGCCGAAATTTCCCTGTTTTGTTATCCGTAATAAATGTCACATGCCCCGCTATACCCCGGAACAACTTGTCAAACGAAATGCCTCCATCTGGACAGATATTCAGATTATTCTTGCCCCAATTCAGTTTTTCTTTTTTATTGGAGGCCTGACCGTAACAACCCTCTTTGCCAATGGCCTCTTTATCTCCGGTTTTTACTGGGTAAGTCTGGCGATTCTCTTTAAAACGCTCTTTTTTGCTCTTCTCTTTATCACGGGGATGTTTTTTGAAAAAGAGGTATTTGATCAGTGGGTCTACTCCAAAGAGTTTTTATGGGAAGATATCGGGAGCACTGTTGCCGCCTTCTTTCATCTCCTCTATTTTTTTCTGGCCTGGTTTGGCGCTTCCCAGGAGGTGCTGCTCTGGGATGCATTCCTGGCTTATGTTACCTACGTGCTTAATGCGTTGCAATATCTGGTCAGGATTATTCTGGAAAAACTTAACGAACGCAATCTCAGGATGGATGGTCAGTTATGAAGTACAACTTTAAACAACTGTGGAACAGAGCATTCCTGTTTGTAGGGCCTGCCTGGTCTCTCCTGGTCTGTATGATATGGTTTTCTGGTCAATTGGTGACCATCAGCGATAAAATTATTTTTCTCTGTATAGTGATTCCAGGTTTTCTTGTTGTCTACAGCTCAGGATATTTTATTGAAGGGTGGCACGAAAAGAAAAAAAGAGAGCAGAGTTGAGCTTTGTATCTCCATATCTTTATTAATCATCATACCGTTTTTCGGTGTGAGAAGTATAATCTGTTATGCAGAACCTTTGGAACGACGCTGATCTTCAACGCTCCGTGCGGGAGCAATGCAGTACGCCGGAGATGCAGTCAGAACTTGCTGAGCTGGTCTATGCATCTCGCCTGCTTGGCCGTGAAAGTTCGCTGGTGATGCATGGTGGAGGCAATACCTCGGTCAAATGTGAACTGGTCGATATGGTTGGCAATCGATCGGAGGTGCTGCTGATCAAGGGAAGCGGTGTTGATTTGAGCCGGGTTACCGGTCGCGACTATACCCCCCTCCGGCTGGGGCCTCTTCGTAAGCTTGTGGAGCTTTTTACGCACAACGACAGGATAAGCGAAGAGTCGCTTCAGCGGTTGTCTACCAAAGAGTTTAAACATCTGTTGCTGTTGAATATGTTCAGCCTGACCGATCACATGGCTGAAAAGAGATTGACACCATCCATTGAGACGCTCCTCCACGCTTTTCTGCCCCACAGGTATATTCTTCATACCCACTCCTTTGCGCTCCTCACACTCAGTAATCAGCCGGATGGAGTCCGGCTCTGCAGCGAAACGCTTGGAGAGGGTTTTGGCTCGGTGCCCTATATCAAGCCAGGTCTTGGCCTTGCCCGTTCTGCAGCCAGCGTCTACGAAACTGACGTGAATATAAAAGGGCTGGTGTTACAGAAACATGGTCTTGTGACGTTCGGGTCAACAGCTCAGGAGGCCTACGGCAGGATGATTGAGGCGGTTACCCTGCTTGAACAGCGTATAGCTGCGGCTGGCAGAAAAAGTTTTCCATCAGTCTCCCTGCCGGCAACAATTGCCCCGGTTGAAGTGGCAGCGCCTGTTATCCGGGGCGCCTGCGTTGATGAAAAAGCTCCTGGCACACGTGAGTATCATCAGTTCATTCTGGATTTTCGTACCTCTGCCGATATTCTTGAGTATGTGAATAGCGCCGTTCTTGTTCATATAAGTCAAAAAGGTGCCATGACGCCTGACTTTATTATAAGGACCAAGAATAAGCCGCTCGTTCTCCCAGCCCCTGATGCAGGCGATATTCCTGCCTTCAAGGCGGCGGTTCATGAGGCAGTGCAACGATATCGTCAGGAGTATCGTGAGTATTTCAAGACCCAGCAGGCCGCTACAGCAATGCCAGTGACCATGCTTGATTCGCTCCCCCGAGTGGTTCTTGTTCCCGGTCTTGGGCTTTTCGGGCTTGGCAAAACCGCAGAATCTGCAGCAGTGAATGCTGATATTGCAACATGCACGGCTTCGGCCATTCTTGATGCCGAGTCCCTTGGTGCTTTTGAGACCATCAGTGACCGTGAGGTGTTTGAGATAGAGTATTGGGACATGGAACAGGCCAAAATGACCAAGGTGCATCACGATGTCTTTGCCGGTAAAGTGGTTATGGTAACCGGTGCAGCGAGTGGTATTGGTCTGGCAACAGCCAAAGCTTTCAGGCAGAAAGGGGCTGAACTTGTTTTACTCGACCTTACCCGTGGGGCACTCGACAAGGCGGCTGAGGCGCTCGGCGGCAATGTGCTTGCCCTCACCTGTGACGTAACATCACGAACCGACATCCGCTCGGCATTCGATACCACCTGTCGCAAATATGGTGGCGTTGATATTCTTGTTTCCAATGTTGGTGTTGCCATTCAGGGACGCATTGGGGAAGTTTCCGACGAGTTGCTTCGCAAAAGTTTTGATATCAACTTTTTTTCACACCAGTCTATAGCCCAGGAGGCAGTAAGAGTGATGAAACAGCAGGGCACGGGTGGCGTACTGCTCTTCAATGTTTCAAAACAGGCGGTCAATCCCGGCCCGGATTTTGGCCCTTATGGTCTGGCCAAAGCGGCAACTCTTTTTCTTGTTCGTCAATATGCGCTTGATCATGGAAGAGACGGGATTCGTTCAAACGGCATTAATGCCGATCGCATTCGCACCGGCCTGCTTACCGAAGAGATGATCAAGACTCGCTCTGCCGCCCGGGGTCTGAGTGAGAGGGAGTATATGGCCGGAAACCTCTTGCAGCTTGAGGTGACCGCTGAAGATGTGGCGGAAGCCTTTGTGCATCTTGCCCTTGAAACCAGGACAACAGGTTCAATTACCACGGTGGATGGCGGCAACATTGCGGCTGCCCTCCGTTGAGAGAGAGCATGAACAGATAAACAATTACAACTGAAACAGAGGAGATTGAACGACATGGCTGAATACGACAAGGACAAACAGGCAAAAGAGTATTACCTTGATACCCCGATTAACACCTATGGATTTTTTCTCAAGGGAGCCCACTCTCTTGACTGGGGTATGAAGAATCGTCTCTCACGAATATTCCGGCCTGATACCGGCAAAACGGTGATGCTTGCCATTGATCATGGCTATTTTCAGGGCCCGACCACCGGCCTTGAGCGTCCCGATGTCAATATTGTGCCGCTTATGCCTTATGCCGATGCTATCATGCTGACTCGTGGTATTTTGCGTACAACAGTACCACCAAGCCTTACCAAAGCTGTTGTTATGCGCTGCAGTGGAGGCCCGAGCATTCTCAAGGAGCTCTCCGATGAAGAGCTTGCTGTGGATATCGAGGATGCCATCCGCATGAATGTAGCAGCCATAACTCTCCAGATATTCATTGGCGGTGAGTATGAGACCCGTTCCATTCACAACATGACCAGGCTTGTCGATATGGGCCTTCGTTATGGCATTCCTACCATGGCTGTTACTGCTGTGGGCAAGGATATGGTACGTGATGCCAAATATTTCAGACTGGCCTGCAGGATGGCAGCCGAGCTCGGTGCGCAGATTGTCAAGACCTATTATGTGCCGGAGGATTTCGATACGATTATTGCTTCATGTCCGGTGCCGATTGTTATGGCCGGAGGCAAAAAACTTCCCGAATTTGAGGCGCTGACGATGTCGTGGAACGCCATTAATGAGGGCGCTTCGGGAGTTGATATGGGGCGCAACATTTTCCAGAGTGATTATCCGGTGGCCATGATGAAAGCGGTCAATAAAGTGGTTCATGAGCATCTTGATCCGCAACAGGCGTTTGACTACTTCAATTCCATCAAGGCAGAGGGATAAGTTGCACAGGTGGTCAGATAGTATGGCAGAAGTGGCTGGTCGCACAGAAGTACAATTATTGGAGTCTGGTTTTATTAATAGATGCCCTTGAGCAGCGTGTGGCAGGCCAGCACACAGGGGAGTATGGTGTTTTTCTATGAACAGAGAGGATATTAAAGGTTTTTTTGCCTCAAGGGAGCAGCTCGACATGGCAGACTACCTGACGCTTGATTACTACCTGGAGTGTGTGGGAGATATTGAGGTGGCCCTTGCTCATTTCTGCAGTGAACAATCTACTGCCCAGTGGAAACGTGTTGATCATGATGAAGACTTTCGTCCAAAGTATGCAGCGAAGGTTATCAATCTCACCATTGAGGGTGAGCTGCAGGAGCTGAGTTATCCAGTGTATCATGCCACAACCGGGCCAATTCACGCTTGTCGTGTCACTATTGCACATCCTCATGGTAATTTTGGGACAAAAATTCCCAATCTTCTCTCTGCAGTCTGTGGCGAAGGAGCATTTTTTACTCCCGGAGTGCCGGTGGTCAAGCTGCTTGATATCAGTTTTCCAGAGTCTTATCTTCTTGCTTTTGATGGTCCGAAATTTGGTATTGACGGCATTCGGGATCTTCTGAAGGCTTATGATCGCCCCATATTTTTTGGTGTCGTGAAACCAAATATCGGCCTCAGTCCTGATGACTTTGCTGAAATTGCCCGCCAAAGCTGGCTTGGCGGGCTTGATATTGCCAAAGATGATGAGATGCTGGCTGATGTTGACTGGTCATCCCTTGTCGAACGATCTCATGCGTTGGGAAATGCCAGAGTGAGCGCAGAGCGGGAGACTGGCGAACCAAAAATTTATCTTGCAAATATAACCGATGAGGTTGACCGCTTGATTGAGCTGCACGATATTGCCGTCAGTAATGGAGCTAATGCGCTGCTGGTGAATGCCCTTCCGGTTGGTCTCAGCGCTGTCAGGATGTTGGCAAAACATACAAAGGTCCCTCTTATCGGCCATTTTCCTTTCATTGCCGCCTTCAGCCGCATGGAGAAATATGGCGTTCACTCCAGGGTGATGACCAAGCTTCAGCGACTTGCCGGGCTTGATTCCATCATTATGCCGGGGTTTGGCAGCAGAATGATGACTCCCGAAGAGGAGGTAAAAGAGAATATACAGGAGTGTCTTCAGGAGTTCGGACATATCCGTCGCTCACTTCCGGTTCCAGGAGGAAGCGATTCTGCGCTGACGCTTGAAGGAGTGTACCGCAAGGTTGGCAGTGTTGATTTTGGTTTTGTGCCAGGTCGTGGTGTTTTTGGTCATCCCATGGGGCCAAAAGCCGGGGCGGCCAGTATTCGTCAGGCCTGGGAGGCAATTGAGCAGGGGATTACCCTTGAAACATTCTCTCTTGGTCGACCGGAACTCCAGGCAATGGTTGAGGGTGCAAAGGGGAAAAAGTAGTTGTTATGGGTAAGCTTGATCACAAGGTTGCCATTATTACCGGCTCTACGCGAGGAATTGGCAAAGCAATAGCTCACGAGTTTGTTCGCGAAGGTGCAAAAGTGGTCATAACATCCTCCTCAATGGCCCATGTGGAGGCTGCTGTGGCTGAGTTTCCACCGGGTACGGTTCATGGTTGCCGCTGCAATGTTGTTGCAATGGCTGATATTGAGGAGCTTCTTGCGGCTGCTGTGTCAAGATTTGGCAAGGTTGATTGCTTTATCAACAATGCAGGTATTTCTGAGCCTTTCCGAAGTATCACTGATAGTGATCCCGACGAGTGGGGAAAGGTCATTGAAACCAATATTATAGGAGCTTACAACGGTTGCCGTGTGGCAATCAGCTATTTTCTCAGGGAACATATCAATGGGAAAGTCATTAATATGGCTGGCTCTGGTACCGAGAGAGGCTCAAATACTCCGTGGATAAGCGCTTATGGCTCCACAAAGGCCGCTATAGCGAGGTTTACCTTTGCTGTTGCTGAAGAGTACAGGCACAGAGGAATCTCTGTCATGCTGCTCCATCCAGGTCTGGTACGTACAGGAATGGTCAGCGCCGACCACCCAACCCCGGAACTGTTACGTCAGTTAGCCACGTTTAGCACGATTCTTGATATTTTCGCCCAGCCGCCCCTTGTTGCCGCAAGGCTTGCCGTGAAACTTGCCTCAAGCTGGAGCGACTCAAAAACCGGTATCTACCTTTCCGCGTTGAATAGCCTCAGAAAAAAGAGGTTGCTTCTGACCTATCCCTTCCGTAAAATCCTGAACAGAATTGATCGTCGAACCTATTAATCTCTGGAACTCTCATGCGGAAAGCAGGCGCATCAGTACTTTTTGTGCTTTTTATGGCCCTTCTTCAGGGCTGTTACAGTTTTCGTGGTACAGCAGTTCCTGCACACTGTAAAACCATTGCAATTCCTGTTTTTGAGGATCGTTCAGGGGCAGGTGTTGCCGCATTTCGGGCGGAACTGACCAAAGCTCTTGTTAACAGAGTAGAGTCGCAGAGTGCCCTCCTTGTTATTCCGTCTGTTGCTCGGGCGGATCTGCTGCTTGAAGGTGTCATTATCTCATTTTCAGATGCACCGGGTCAGCTTTCCAGCATGACTGAGCGGGCCGTGAAAAATCGTATTACCCTTGTGGTACAGGTGACAGTGGCAGAGCGGGCCAAAAAGGTGCCTGTTTTTACGCATTCCTTTGTTGGGTTTGCAGAGTATCCTGTAGGGAACTATGCGGCACAGCAGGAGGCCATTCGTTTTTCTCTTAATCAGATTATTGATGATATTTTCGACCGGCTAATTTCGGGATAGCAGGTTTCAGGAGTTTGTTGATTGATTTTTGTATGAAAAGAGCTGTTGTTCTCTCTCATTATTATGTCTGAACCTTGTATACCTATGTTTATTAAAGGAGGCTGTTATGGAACTGCAGAGGGATGTTGAGTATCGGCTTGAGCTGGCCCAGGGTTTTTTACATGAGGCTGAACATGATTATGCGCTTGAACGCTGGCGTGCCTGCGTCTCCAGCTCGATACTTGTTGTTGAAAATTCCGGTCTGGCGGTGCTCATGCTTTTTGGTGTTTCACCTTTTACCCACAAACCGGGCAGGCATTTATCACAACTGATCTCGGAGGGAACAGTTGCCAACGATGCTGCGGCGCTGATTGAACAGCTTTTGCCTGAACTGGAAACGTATGATTCTCACGAAAAAATGCTTGTAAAATATGGAGATGAATCGACATTTCGGCTTCCCTGGGAGCTGTTCGGCGCAGAGGAGGGTGGTTTGGCTATTGAGGCTGCCCGAAAGTGTATGCGAGTGAGTCAGGAAATGTCACGGAAAAAGTAATCAATTGTACACGGCATAACCATGAAGGGAATTATTCTCGCAGGAGGCTCCGGCACCAGGCTTTATCCGGTTACCAGGGGCATATCAAAACAGCTTCTTCCTGTTTACGACAAGCCGATGATTTACTATCCCCTTACCACGCTGATGCTGGCGGGGATACGTGATATTCTGGTTATTACCACTCCTGAAGATCAGCCGATGTTCAGGAAGCTGCTTGGTGACGGAGGTGATTGGGGTATCACCCTTTCTTATGTTGTGCAGCCCTCTCCTGACGGTTTGGCCCAGGCCTTCATCCTTGGTGAAACATTTATTGGCAGTGATGATGTTGCACTTATTCTTGGCGACAATATTTTTTTTGGATATGCCTTCACTGCAATGCTGGATGCTGCCGCCCGGTTGGCAGAGAGGGAGCGCAAGGCGACGATATTTGGTTATTATGTCAGCGAACCGGAGCGCTACGGGGTTGCCGAGCTTGATGCGGAGGGAAATGTTCTCTCTCTTGAGGAGAAACCCCTGAATCCGAAATCTAATTACGCCGTTGTTGGTCTCTATTTTTATCCCAACAGTGTTGTGGAGATTGCAAAAGAGGTGCGACCCTCCCCTCGTGGAGAGCTTGAAATCACAGCAGTTAATGAGGCCTATCTGCTCAGGGGGCAGCTCAGGTGCTCCATGCTCGGACGGGGTTTTGCCTGGCTTGATACTGGCACGCATGAATCGTTCCAGGAGGCGGGTAACTTTATTCAGACTGTCGAAAAACGGCAGGGTTTAAAAGTGGCCTGCCCTGAAGAGATTGCCTGGCGTAACGGCTGGATCAATGATGAACAACTACTCCGCTTGTCTGAGCCTCTGATGAAGAGTCATTACGGACGGTATCTCAGGCAGTTGCTTGTTCAGAGATGACAAGTTGTTTTTTTGTTGCCGGTCAATTAATAGTTCGTGGAGCTGATAACGTTATTTGGCATAGCCTGTTGTTATGATTGGTGATTCAATTTTTCCCCCGGCGTTTATGCGAGTGATTCCTTCGGCGATATCGGATGTCCTGATTTTTGAACCGCAGGTATTCGGGGATGATCGGGGCTATTTTTTTGAATCGTTTCGCCAGGATATTATCGAACAGCATGTCGGGCATGTTGCGTTTGTGCAGGATAATGAATCGAAGTCGGGTTACGGCGTGCTTCGTGGTCTTCACTTTCAGAAGCCGCCATTCACGCAGTCGAAGCTGGTTCGGGCCCTTTACGGAAGTGTGCTCGATGTTGCCGTTGACCTGCGTTTTGGTTCTCCCTGGTATGGCCGCCATGTCACCTGTGTGCTGGATGCTGAAAAGAAAAATATGCTCTGGGTGCCGAAAGGGTTTGCGCATGGCTTTGTCGTGCTCTCCCGGGAAGCCGTTTTCGCCTACAAGTGCGACAATTACTACGCGCCTTCCTATGATGCCGGTATTATGTGGAATGATCCCGCTCTTGGTATTGACTGGCAGCTTCCGCCCGAGGCGATTCGGGTGTCGGGCAAGGATGCTGTGCAACCAGCCTTTGCTTCGGTTGATCTGTTTCGGTACGACGATTTCAGACAGGAAAAACTCTATCCAAAGGTTTCATAAGTGAATATTCTTGTTACGGGCAGTCGCGGCCAGCTTGGGTCGGAGTTGCAGGAACTCTCGACAGGTTGCGGCTACCACCGTTTTTTTTTCTATGATCTCCCTGAGCTTGATATTACGCTCTCTGAAAAGGTTGATGCTCTCTGTCGGGACCTTGAGATAGAGGTTATTGTCAATTGTGCGGCCTATACAGGGGTGGACGAGGCTGAAACTGATTCCACGATGGCCTTCAGGGTCAACAGGGATGGGGCCGCCGTGCTTGCTGCTTGTGCAAAAGAGCGACATGCCCTGCTGATCCATATCTCTACCGACTATGTTTTTGATGGTACCTCCAGTACTCCATATTGCGAGAGTGATTCGCCAGCTCCTCTGGGCGTCTATGGAATCTCAAAATGGGAGGGTGAGGAGTCTATCCGTCATATCGCTCCTTCATACATCATTATCAGAACGTCGTGGCTTTATTCTTTATATGGGGTTAATTTTGTCAAAACCATGCTTCGCCTTGGCAGCGAAAGGTCTGAATTGAGTGTTGTGGCTGACCAGATTGGAACGCCAACCTGGGCGGCTGATCTTGCTGCAGCTCTTGTGTCGATTATTGATCGGTATGACAAAGATGCTCTCTATAGTGCTACATTTCATTACTCCAACGAAGGGGTTGCGTCGTGGTACGATTTTGCAAAGGCGATTATGGAGCTGGCGGCGCTCCCCTGCCAGGTATTGCCGGTTGGCAGCGCCGACTATCCGCAGGTGGCACCACGACCACAGTACAGTGTGATGAGCAAATCCGCCATCAAAAAGGAGTGGGGTATCACCATTCCATATTGGCGTGACTCTCTGGCTCTGATGCTGCGCCGTCTGGCCGGTGAGGGTGGAGTGACGAGTAACAGTTGAAGGCACATCGGGTTATTTTGGCGAAGGTGCCGAATAACCAGGTGATATTGACAGCGGAGGGTGTCAATGGAGGTAGCCCCGACGCAACTGGATCAGGCAGGAGATTAAAGGGGAAAGCTCGCAACAAACTCAAAGAGAAGTTTCAATGCACATTCTTATTACAGGAGGCGCTGGTTTTATTGGCTCGCATGTTGTCCGCCATTTCCTGAACCGGTATGCCGACTATACCATTACCAATCTCGACAAGCTGACCTATGCTGGCAACCTTGCCAATCTCCGCGATGTTGAGCATTTGCCGAACTACCGCTTTATCAAAGGTGATATCACGGACGGTGATTTTTTGATGCGCCTGTTTGCAGAGCATCACTTTGACGGGGTGATCCACCTTGCAGCCGAGTCGCATGTCGATCGCTCAATTGCCAATCCGACGGCATTTGTGGTGACCAATGTTCTGGGTACGGTCAATCTTTTGAATGCAGCCAGAGCGAGCTGGGGAGCACATGTTGATGACAAGCGGTTTTATCATATTTCAACAGACGAGGTCTATGGTTCTCTCGGCAGTGAGGGGATGTTTACCGAAGAGACGCCGTACGATCCCCACAGCCCTTACTCTGCCTCGAAAGCCTCCTCAGACCACTTCGTCAGGGCATGGCACGATACGTTTGGTTTGCCGGTGGTGATCAGTAATTGCTCCAACAACTATGGCAGTTTTCAGTTTCCTGAAAAGCTTATTCCTCTTTTCATCAACAATATCATCCAGAACAAACCGCTTCCGGTTTATGGAAAAGGGGAAAATATTCGCGACTGGCTTTGGGTTGTCGACCATGCCCAGGCCATTGATGTGATCTATCATCAGGGAAAAAATGGAGAGACCTACAATATCGGTGGCCACAATGAATGGAGTAACATTGCGCTGATCAGGCTGCTTTGCCGTATCATGGATACAAAGCTTGGTCGTGCAGTCGGGGAGTCTGAAAAACTGGTGAGCTATGTTACCGACAGGGCAGGTCATGATCTGCGCTACGCCATTGATTCGTCGAAGTTGCAACGAGAACTTGGCTGGATTCCTTCCATCATGTTTGAAAAAGGGCTGGAGTTGACGGTTGAATGGTATCTTGGAAATAGTGAGTGGCTCAGCAATGTCACCTCCGGCAGTTACCAGCATTACTATGAGGAGATGTATTGTGGCAGGTGACAACAATTCTTGAAATCACAGAGGTAATGTTATGGACATTCTGGTTATTGGTGGTGCTGGCTATATCGGGAGCCATGTGACGAGGGCTTTTCTTGACCGAGGGTATCATGTGACGGTTTTCGACAATCTGCAGAGCGGCTTCAGGGAAAATCTTTTTGAGGATGCCCGTTTTGTCCATGGCGATATCATGCACCCCGAACAGGTACGGGCAGTTATGGCTGCCGGCTTTGACGGCTGTGTTCATCTTGCAGGATTGAAGGCTGCCGGACAGTCAATGCTGCATCCAGCGGCATACTCCCACGCCAATATTTCTGGTACGATCAATGTTCTTGATCAGCTTTCTGCTGCCCGTATTTCTCCAATTATTTTTTCTTCATCTGCTGCGGTCTATGGTTCTCCACAATACCTGCCAATTGATGAGAATCATCCGAAAGTTCCGGAGAACTTTTATGGATTTACCAAACTTGAAATTGAGCGTCTACTCGACTGGTATGACCGATTGAAAGGGATGCGTTATGCGGCTATTCGATACTTCAACGCTGCGGGATATGATGTGCAGGGACGCGTAAAGGGGCTGGAGTTGAATCCTGAGAATCTGCTGCCTATTGTCATGGAGGTTGCTGTGGGTATTCGGCCCAAACTCTCTGTTTATGGGGATGATTATTCCACACGTGACGGGAGCTGTATTCGCGATTATGTGCATGTGAGTGACCTTGCCGAGGCGCATGTCATGGCTTTTGAATATATTCTCAAGCAGAAGCAGAGCTTGACGGTGAATCTTGGCAGCGAAAGCGGGGTAAGCGTCTTTGAGATGGTTGAGCGTGCTCGGGTTATTACCGGCCAGGTAATTCCCGCTGAAGTGACGGGCAGAAGGGCTGGCGATCCTGCTGAGCTTGTCGCCTCTTCCGGCAAGGCGCGTGAACTGCTTGGATGGGTGCCGAAACACAGCGATGTTGATACCCTTGTCTCGACCACCTGGAAGATGTACGAGAAGTATGTTATCCGTTAAAAAATAACCTCTTGGTTCATGATTATTCCTGTGATTCTCGGTGGCGGTTCAGGTACAAGGCTTTGGCCTCTTTCCCGTGCATTGTATCCTAAACAGTTACTGTCGTTGACTGGAAAAAATAGCATGCTGCAGGATACTGTCTTTCGTCTTTCCTCAATTGATGAAATCGGTCCGATTTACTGTTCCTGTAATGAAAGTCATCGTTTTCTTGTCGCTGAACAGCTTCGTGAGACGGGCGCTGACATTGCTGAAATTATTCTTGAGCATTCAGGTCGCAATACCGCACCAGCCGCAGCAATAGCTGCGCTGATTATCATGAAGAGGTATCCTGATGCTGTTATGCTGATTTTACCCGCTGATCATGTTATTCTTGATCCGAAGGCGTTTGGCGCGGCTGTTACTGCAGGAAAGTCGGCGGCTGAAAAAGGTGAACTGGTTACTTTTGGAGTCGTACCATTTTCACAACAAACCGGTTATGGCTATATCAGGGTATCCGGGAACAGTAGAGGTGATGGTGCGGTTCGTCCGGTGCTCGAGTTTGTGGAAAAGCCTGACAGGGAGATTGCCGAGCGTTATCTTGCTTCCGGTGACTATTTCTGGAACAGCGGGATATTTCTTTTCAAGGCAGAGAGCTATCTTCTTGAACTTGAAGCTTATGCTCCATTCATGCTTGCCACCTGCCGTGAAGCTGTCGAAAAATCGGTTAAAGATCATGATTTTCTGCGTCTTGATGTTCCGGCCTTTTCAGCATCTCCTTCAGATTCGATTGACTATGCTGTGATGGAGAAGACTGCCAGGGCCGTCCTTGTTCCGCTTGATGCCGGATGGAGTGATGTTGGCGCATGGTCTGAACTCTGGGATGTTGAGAAGTCCGATGTTTCTGGTAACATCAGGAAGGGTGATGTGGTGGTGCATGATGTTAAAAACTGCTACATTCATGCCACCAGCCGGCTTGTGACCGCAGCGGGCCTTGAAGGGCTCATTATTGTTGAGACCTCGGATGCTGTGCTTGTGGCTTCGCGGGACTCAGTTCAGGATGTCAAGGAGCTGGTTGAGGAGCTGAAACGGAGTGAACGGAGTGAAGCGTTTACTCATCGTCGGGTATGCCGGCCATGGGGGACTTATGAAACTGTTGATGAGTCGGAGCGCTTCAAGGTCAAGCACATTACGGTAAAACCCGGCGCAGCACTCTCCCTCCAAAAACATAATTTTCGTGCCGAACACTGGATAGTTGTAAAGGGGAGAGCGCTTGTTACTGTTGACGAGAAAAAAATCACACTCAGCGAGGATCAATCAGCCTACATTCCTGTCGGAGTATTTCATCGTATAGAGAATACAGAAACAGTTCCGCTTGAACTGATTGAAATACAGACAGGCAGTTATTTTGGAGAGGATGATATTGTTCGGATCGATGACCGGTATGGGCGTCAGTAGCGTAAATAATCGCGATGTGTTGCGTATCAGTGGCAAAGATATACAGAACATCTTCTGTTTTCCTTTGCTTTGATAGCATGAATAAATATATTACATTTCCAACGTATTGTTTTTGTTATGCGATAACTCTAAATAACGGTGAAATATGGCTGAAGAAACGAAAGCATCCGGTCAGGATCAACAGAAGCAAAGCGATTTTGGTAAAGGAGATTTTTCTACTATCCTTGTTGGTGTGGGCTCCCTTATTGACAGCGCGATTGAGCCGATGAGCAAGGCTCTTGCCATGGCGCTCGACTCTCTCACGACGGTTGCAAAGCAGGTGCTTGAAGGCGTGAACTCTACGCTTGGTGGCAAGAAATAAGCGTCGAAAGGCGTTGGCATCCGGGCTCTGTTTATACTTTATGTCAGGCAAGCTTTTCGTTTTTTGAAAGGCTTGCCTCTCTTGTTTCAGCTATTATGGGTGTGATTTTTTTAATGGCAGGTACTGAGCCTGCATTCGACTGAATGACTAAGAAAAGTTATGAATGCTAAATTTGTTGAGTATCCCTCAAATGTCTCATACAGCCTGGTAGAGTCTGAGGTTCTTGCCTACTGGAATGAGCGCGGGATTTTTCACAAAAGCCTTGAAGAACGATCGGCCGACAAGGTTTTCTCCTTTTATGAAGGGCCTCCGACGGTCAACGGCAAGCCTGGAGTTCACCATGTTTTCAGTCGTACCATAAAAGATATTATCTGTCGCTACAAAACCATGCAGGGCTACAGGGTGCCCCGCAAGGCCGGATGGGATACCCACGGTCTTCCGGTAGAGATTGCGGTGGAGAAGAAACTGGGCCTGAAGAACAAGTCGCAGGTGGTTGAGTATGGCGATGGCGAGTTCAATGCCGAGGCGAGGGCGCTGGTATATCACCATATTGAGGATAACCGCGAGGGGTGGGGAAAGCTGACGGAGCGGATGGGATACTGGGTCGATATGGACAGTCCCTATATCACCTGCACCAATGACTATATCGAATCGGTCTGGTGGGCCCTGAAAACTATTTTTGACAAGGGGCTTATCTACAAAGATTATAAAATTGTTCCGCAGGATCCGAAATCGGAGACAGTGCTGAGTTCGCATGAGCTTGCTCTGGGGTACAAAGAGGTGAAAGACCCGAGCATCTACGTAAAGTTCAAGCTTCTCGGGGCTGAAGAGTCATTTCTGGTCTGGACAACGACACCGTGGACACTCATCTCAAATGTGGCACTTTGCGTCGGCTCAGAGATCGATTACGTCAGGGTTGCTCATAGGGAGAGCGGAGAGGTTCTTCTTCTTGCCAAATCGCGCTTGCAGGTGCTTCTTGAGAAGAATGAAGAGGGTGAATCACTCTGGAAGATTGTTGCCGAACTGAAAGGGCGCGATCTTGAGGGTATGGAATATGAGCCGCTCTTCACCTACATCCAGCCTGAAAAAAAGTGCTGGTATGTCACGGCAGGTTCTTTTGTCTCTACAGAAGATGGCACCGGTATTGTCCATATTGCTCCAGCCTTTGGCGCTGATGACTATGAGATTGCCAAAAAGTATGATTTGCCGATGCTTCAGCCGGTGGCCCGGAATGGTTGCTTTACGGCTGAGGTGAGTGATTATGACGGTATGTTTTTTAAGGATACTGATCCGCTGATTATACAGCAACTCAAAAGTGGGGGAAAACTCTACCGAAAGGAGATCATCACCCACACCTATCCTTATTCGTGGCGTTACGATGTGCCGGTAATCTACTATGCCCGCGAGTCTTGGTATATCAGGACGACGGCAATAGCTCCCCGCATGGTGGAGCTTAACAAAACTATCAATTGGTGCCCTCCCGAGATTGGCACAGGCCGCTTCGGTAACTGGCTTGAGGAGAACAAGGACTGGGCGCTTTCACGGGAGCGTTTCTGGGGTTCACCCCTTCCACTCTGGGTTTCTGAGGATTTTGTTATTGGTGATGATGCCGCATCGGGCAATATGTTTGCCGTTGGTTCAGTTGCTGAGTTACGCGAAGGATTTATAGATATTGAGGGTGATCGTCTTCTCCTTGGAGAGGCGCTCGACAGGGGGTTGGTGGAGCTTGATCTGCACAAGCCGTTTGTTGACAGGATCTATTTTATCAGGGATGGCAAGCACTTTAAGCGGACTCCAGAGCTGGTCGATGTCTGGTTCGACAGTGGTTCCATGCCTTTTGCTCAGTTACACTACCCGTTCGAGAATCGCGAGCTGTTCGACAGGATGTTTCCGGCTGATTTTATTGCCGAAGGGGTTGATCAGACCAGGGGCTGGTTCTATACGCTTCACGCCATTGCAACCCTTATTTTCGACAAGCCAGCCTATAAAAACCTGATTGTCAATAGTCTTATTCTTGACAAAAGTGGTCAGAAAATGTCGAAGTCGAAAGGTAATGTGGTTGACCCTTTTGAAACAATGGAGCGTTACGGTGCCGATGCACTGCGCTGGTACCTTATGGTGACCAGTCCGCCGTGGAGGGCAAAATCCTTTAATACTGATGAGATCGAAGAGGAGCAGCGAAAGTTTTTCCGTGCCTTTATCAACAGCTACAACTTTTTTGTGCTGTATGCCAATGTTGACGGGTTTACCTTTGCCGAGCCTGAAATTGCTGTTCAGGAGCGCTCCGAGCTTGATCGCTGGGTGCTCTCCTGCCTGAACACGCTGATTGATATGGTACATATCCGTATGGAGCAGTACGACATTACCGGCGCAGTCAGGCTGATTAACGATTTTGTCGTTGATGATCTCTCCAACTGGTATATCCGTCGATCAAGAAAGCGCTTCTGGAAAAGCGACATGGGGCCGGACAAGATTGCGGCCTATCAGACGCTTTATCGTGCGCTTGAGACGGTGGCAAAGTTGCTGGCTCCTGTAACTCCGTTTCTTGCGGAACGGATATATCTGAATCTGAACGGGATAAGCCGACTTGAACCCTGGGAGTCGGTTCATCTTGCCGATTTTCCCCGGCTTCATCTTGATGCGATTGATCGGCCTCTTGAGCATCGCATGAAAAAAGCGCAAATTATCACGTCGCTGGTGCGCACGATGCGCGAAAAGGCATCGATCAAGGTTCGTCAGCCGCTCAGGCGTATTTTGCTCTCAGTGGGTGATGACGCTGTAAGAGAAGAGTATCAGTTGGTTGCGGAGATTATTCTGGAAGAGGTTAATGTACAGAAGATAGAGTATATCGAAGAGGAAGGCTCTGTGATCAGCAAAAAGGTCAAACCAAACTTTAAAACCCTCGGCCCCCGTTTTGGAAAGGAGATGAAGGCTTTGGCGGAAGCCATCAGGATGATGAGCCATAAACAGATCGCTCGTCTGGAAAAAGAGCTCCATCTTTCACTTGAACTTGATGGCAGGGTATTTGAACTGAATCGTGAAGATGTGGAGGTCATGCACGAAGATATTGAAGGGTGGCTTGTGGCATCCGATGATCTTCATGGTATTATGGTCGCGCTTGACACGGAGATGACCGAAGAGCTGGAGATGCTTGGTAATGCCCGTGAACTTGTCAGTCGTATCCAGACCGATCGGAAAGGGAATGGTTTTGCGATTACAGACCGGATTGCTATATACATCAGGACTTCAAAAGAACTTTGGAATGCGATAGAATGCAATGAAGCATATATCAAGGAGGAGACTCTTGCGTTGTCTCTTGCTGATGATATGCCACGTCCCGGCATACAGTATGTGATAAATGGTCATGAATGTGAGCTATTGCTTGATAAATATTACAGTTGATGGTTTGTTGAGCAAGCTGTTTTTTACAGGATTCTGATAGAACAAGTAAACAAGGTCTGTTATGGTAAAAAAACATGAGAGCACTTTCAGCAAAGAGAGTGAAATAATTGAAGAACCAGTCTTGACGAAAACGTATTTAACTGATGAAGAACTCGATCATTTCCGGGTTCTGTTGCTTAAAAGGCGTGAGGAGGTGCTGCGCGATCTGGATATTTTGCGCTCTTCACTTTCCGACGAAAACGTGGAAGATTCAATCAATTCGAACTACTCCATGCACATGGCCGATCATGGAACGGATACCATGGATCGTGAACAGCGCTTTATGTTTATTGCCCGTGACGAGAAGTATGTCAATTACATTGATCAGGCTCTCGACAGAATCAGAAACAAGACTTATGGTATCTGTATCAAGTCGGGCAAACCTATTCCGAAAAAGAGACTTGAGGCAGTGCCCCACACCTCGGTGAGGATTGAGTTCAAGCAGGGGAAGAAGTAGGAGGTCGGCTCAGTGTTACTCTGCAATGCTCCTTGCTGACAGTCCAGAGTTTAAAATCAGGGTTTTTCTGCGAGGCGCTGTTTCGTCCGGGCCAAAGAGCCCTGTGATTTTCCAGGATACCGAGCCAGCACCGCTTCAGACACATGCAATGGAATTGATTCGTCTATTCGTCTGTGCCCGGTAGACGGAAGTTTATTTTCCGTTTTTTTGTTTTCGCTATAAAGAGTTATCGGTTTTATCAATGGGAGACTTCGTGCTTAACGAGGCAAGAAATATTCTGTTGCCAGCCCCATAATCCTTCTTCGCAAAGCACGGTGCTGGAGCACATTCTCAGCTCGCGAACTTTTCACCTCAATAACAATACTTCGGGGACTTACACAGGCCGCGCGGTAGGCCTCGCTGAATTCCCGGTTCGTCTGCGGGCAGGCGTAGTCGAGCCCAAAGGTTTCAGCGGCTGCGCGAATGCTGTAGTTCTGGGGGGTGGCGAAGTGGGTTTCAAAGACATCCTGACATTCTGAAACAGGAAGGAAAGAAAAGATAGCGCCACCGTTGTTGTTAAGAACGATGATCTGAATCGGAAAGGGAGGTGTGCCGATCAGCGACAGGGCGTTGAGGTCGTGCAGGAAGGCAATGTCTCCGATCATCAGGGTGGCTGTTTTCTGGTGCCCTGCAGTAAAACCGGCAGTGGTGGAGATGATGCCGTCAATACCGCTTACTCCACGATTGATGGCTGTTGCAATGCCGCTGGCATGGCTGCTGCTGGCGTAGTTGTCCATGTCCCTGACCGGCATGCTGTTGGAGACAAAGAGCACCTGTTGCCTGGTGATAAGCTGTGAAACCAGGCGGGCAGCAGAGATATCGGTGACCGGTTTGTCGGGGAGCAATTCGGTTTGAATCTCTTCCGATACAGTCCTGAAAAAGCGCTCTGAAGTGTTGCTGTCAAGTGTTGGCGGAGTGGTACGGCACCCTTTCAACTGGGCGGCGGTCAGTGCGATAGATGCTTCAACACGGCAGGTAACGTTGTGATCCGGGGAAAAACGGGCTGGTTGTGGCTTGACGACAATATAGTGTTCCGGTTGCCACTCTTTCAGCGCGGTCGAGGGGTGTTTTGCAATGACGCTGCCGCCAAAGTGCAGGACAAGATCGGCTTTGAAGGATTTTCGGAATTCCGGTGACTGGAGCAGGAGCTGCCATGGTTGGACTGAGGCCACCATGCTCAGGCCGGATGAAAAATCGGCATAGAGCGGAATGTTCAGGTCGTTGGCCAGTTCACTGACCGCCAGGGCATCGGTACGGCTCGTCATGCTGCCGGCAATAATCATTGGCTGCTTTGCTTCGGCGAGCAGTTTGCGCAGCATGGTGATAGAGCCTGCATCGGGCCCTTTTTCAGGGACTATTGTACTGCTGAATGGCTTTCCGTTTTTAAGCCAATGATGAAGGGGAGCGACCCAGGGATCGTTGAGATCCGGAGCTGCCGGTTCAAGAGGTTCGCGGAATGGCTGGTTCAGATGGACCGGGCCTGCTGACTCTCCAATCGATTTTGCGACCGCATAAGCGACCGCTGAGAGGAGTGCCTTCAGGGGAGTCTCTGTTGAAGGCGCTGGCAACTGTATGCTCCATCGGGAATAGCTGCCGAAGATATTTTCCTGCCTTATCGTCTGGTTGGCGCCACAATCAAGCAGCTCGAAGGGGCGATCGGAAGAGAGCACGATCATCGGCTGAAAGTCCGTCGAAGCTTCAACCACAGCGGGGAAGTAGTTCACGACGGCCGTACCTGAGGTGCAGAGCAGCACGGCGGGCCTGCCTGTTGCCCTTCCGTATCCGAGTGCAAAAAATCCGGCGGAGCGTTCATCGACAAACATCTTCCATCGCGCTTTCGGGTTTCGTGCGATGGCAATGGTGAGCGGTGTTGAACGTGAGCCGGGGGAGATGCAAAAAAAACCTGCGCCCTGGCGAATCAGCTCTTCAATAATGAAGCCGCTCCAGAGTGTGGTTATCTGGCGGTTATTCATAGCTCCTGACGTGTTATGGCCAGCATGTCCCCTATTTTCTGCTCGACCTCCTCCCATTCTGAAGCAGGGTCCGATCCTTTTACCAGCCCGGCGCCGGAATAGAGATAGACAAAACGACCATTGACGAGCGCAGAACGGATGGCAACACAAAATTCAGAAGCGTCACGGCTTACCCAGCCGACAGGTGCGGCATACCAGCCACGGCTGAATGGTTCCAGTTCCAGGATATGTAACAGGGCAGGTGCATTGGGTACTCCGCCGACCGCCGGGGTGGGATGGAGAAGCTTCAGCACTGCGGTGTCATTTTCGAACTCGGGTTTCAGCCTGGCGGCACAACGGGTATAGAGATGTGCGAGGCGGTGGAGTTGCAGTACCTGCACCTCCACTTCCATATCAATATTGCTGCATATTTTGAGTAACTCATTATAGATCATCTCTCTGACAAAATTATGCTCACGGATATCTTTTTCTGAATTCAAAAGTGTTTCGGAGGCGTGATGGTCATTGCCGTTGATACTCTCTTTTAAACAGGTGCCCGCAAGAGCTTCGGTGAGCAGCATTTTGGCATCCCTCCGGTAAAGTCGTTCAGGAGTAAAGCTGAAAAAGGCCTGATTCTCGACTGGTTCAAAGTAGAACCTGTAGATAGCGTTCTCCGGATAGGGGTAGTTTAACAGAAAAAGAAGGGGTGAAAAGCTGTGTCTGAATTCAAGAACGGTCTGCCGGGCAAGCATGATCTTTTCCATTTCGCCGTTCTTGAATGTCTGGATCGCCTTCCTGCACTGTATCATCCAGGTTTCCTTGTCCGGGTTATAGGAGATCTTCTGCAGTTCCGGCAGTTTCATAAACGACCCGTCAGTTTTGGTGACAATGCGATTGAGCACGTCGGTTATCTCGCTGATTTTTGACTGAAGATCATTATGGCATTCTAACCAGAGGTGGCACGAAAGTGTGAGATTGTTGTTGTCAGAGCTTAACTGGACGAGTGGCAGTACAAAGGAAAAAGAGGGGAAGGCCTGCCAGATTGGCTCCTGTTGTTCTGTAGTGTTGAAACAAAAGCCACCGAAATAGCGTGCGTATTGATCTTTCTCAGCCAGAGAGCGCTTGAACTGCTCGAACGTGGCATTGTTATCTCCAGCTCCCTCACACTGGATAGAGTCAGCAACTCCTACTCCCGCAACTGAAAAGTCCTGTTCCCTGTTCATCCAGAAAAGTCGAGGATAGACTGTCTGATGGTAAAGCCATTCAGGCAGCTTTGCAGGTTTCACTCGCTGACAGAATGTTACGAGTTTTGTATGACCCGTACTGTTTAATCGATGGTTCTCATCATAAAGGTGAAGTGCCGCAACAAGGCTTGAAACCGCCACTCCCATGGGCAAGAGGTCTGTTGAAGGGGTAATGATATAGTGGTTTTCATTCATGGATGCAGTTGTCGGCATTGTATTCTACTCAAACACGTTTGTCGCGTGTCACTGGCCTGCTTTATTGAGATGTTTTTGCAGAGAGACGGCAAGATAATTGTTTTTCTGAAGAAGCCATTCATAAATTGCCAGAGCCTCTTTCATGCGTCCAGTATGGACATAGCACACTGCAAGATTGTAGTGTGCATCAATAAATGATTCGCTGTTGTCAATAGCCTCGTTGTAGAGTGCTGATGCTTTGTCAAATTGTTTCAATTGCATATAGGCGTTGCCAAGATTGTACAGTCGCAGGGAATCTTTTGGAGATCGTTCGAGATGTTGCTGAAAAAAAGTAATGGCTTCGGTGTACTTTTTTTGGTTAAAGGCTACTGCCCCGAGGGAGTGTATGGCTTCATCAAGTTCTGGATTGATGGCAAGTGATCTTTTGAATGATTCGGATGCCTCAGTGTAGCGCTGATTTCGCGCATAGGCTTTACCGAGAAGCAGAGAGGCTTTGGCATCCTGGGGGTTTTTCCAGACTTGCCGCTGGAGGCTCTCTATCTCATTTGGTTTGCATGCGGTGAGGAGTGTCAGCGCAGCGAGCATAACAAGCGCGGAAAAACGCGCTATGCCAGCCATCGGATGTAGTGGTAAATTATTCATATTGGATCCAATATAAACACTCCATGAATTATCTGCCAATCTTGATTGCTGGTGGTACTGATTTGGCGCAAATATTTCCAAATGGTCATTATGGAGTGTAACTTCACGGGGTAAGGCGTTGGTGCGTTTCTGGTCCAAACTCATTTTGTGTTGATGGGTGCTTTTATCACTATATTATCGTAAGCAATGAAAAGTGAACTGCAGGTAAGCGGGATGAGTTGTGCTGGTTGTCAACTGCTTGTTAAGGAGGCTCTGGAGGAGGTGAAAGGGGTAAGGCTGGCGGAGGCCTCTTTTCGGGACGGCGTTGTTGCTGTTGACTATGACCATGAAGCGGTGAACATGGCAACCATAAAAGCGGTTATTGAAGAGCAGGGTTTCAAGGTACAGGCGTAATGCTTGCCAAAATTAAAGGAGCAGAAAAATTGTATGGCAGTTGAAAAAACAGAAAGATTGGCGGTGCTTATTGATGCCGATAACACACAGGCGACAATTATAGAGGGGTTGCTGGCAGAGGTCGCCAAGTATGGAACTGCCAGTGTTAAAAGGATTTATGGCGACTGGACATCGACAGCACTGAGAAGCTGGAAGGAGGTGCTGCTGGAACACTCTATACAGCCGATACAGCAGTTCGGCTACACCAAAGGGAAAAATGCGACGGACAGCGCAATGATTATTGATGCCATGGATCTCTTGTACACGGGAAAGTTTCATGGGTTCTGTATTGTCTCCAGTGACAGTGATTTTACGAAACTTGCTTCCCGGATCAGGGAATCGGGATTGATTGTTTACGGTTTTGGAGAGAAAAAAACCCCATTGGCGTTTGTGTCCGCATGTGACAAATTTATCTTTATTGAAGTACTTCGTGCAAAAATCAATGAAAATGAGCCCATTGCAAAAAAAACGATGGCAGAACTCAAGCAGGATACCCGTCTGGTACGGTTGTTGAGAAATGCGGTTGAAGCCTCTTCGGACGAAAGTGGCTGGGCACATCTTGCAACGACGGGCAGCAATATTGCAAAGCAGTCATCTGAATTTGATCCACGGAATTATGGCTACATCAGGCTGGGTGAGCTGCTGACGGCCACAAAGCTTTTCGATTTTGAGGAGCGACTTATAGGAGAAGGTGAGTCAAAAGCCATTTATGTTCGCGATAAACGCAAGAAAAGCTGAGTGCAATTTTTGTTCAACGTTTGATTCGTTTTTTGCACAGCCTATCGCTCAATACCCGGTTACATATCAGTTATTGCGCAGGAGTAATGAGGATTGCAGGAACCGTCGATATTCAGACGCAGCACCTTCTATTCAGGGGTATTGAGGCCCCGGGTAGTCTGTTCTTAGCGCTTTGTACCGCAGCAAATGTGACGGAAGGTTTTCACAAAATGGAAAATTTTGTTTCAGCTCCGCAAAAAAAAACCTTCCGTTGATAACGAAAGGCTTTTTTTTGCGGAGCTGACGGGGCTCGAACCCGCGACCTCCTGCGTGACAGGCAGGCGCTCTAACCAAACTGAGCTACAGCTCCAGTAATAAGCTGTCAATGTATGCAGCCGCTTCATAATATCCAAAAAGTTTTTTCAAATCATTTCTTCTCTTTATAAGCGTCATATTTTGCCGGATTTTTATAAATTTGCGCTCAGAAGTGTTATTTCGAATGGCGAAGTTTCTCATCATAAACAATCAAGACAGTTATTCTCATGGCCGTTATAAACTCCAGAAATTCTCTGACCGTTACGGATAATCGTACCGGAAAAATCTTTGAATTTCCGATTGAAAATGGTTCCATAAATACGATGGATCTGCGTCAGATCAAGTTTTCAGATGATGATTTTGGATTGCTGGGCTATGATCCCGGATTTCTTAATACCGCCTCCTGCAAAAGTCAGATCACCTATATCGACGGAGATAAAGGCATCTTGCGCTATCGAGGCTATCCGATTGAAGAGCTTGCAGAGTACAGCTCTTTTTTGGAAAGCGCTTACCTTCTCATCAAGGGCGAGTTGCCGGACATGGAGCGACTGGCAGTCTGGACTCACAATATTCGTCATCACACCATGACCCATGCCAACATTGTCAAGTTTATGGACGGGTTTCGTTATGATGCTCATCCGATGGGTATTCTTGTTGGCACTGTTGGAGCGCTTTCGACCTTTTACCATGATGCGAAGGATATTCGAAGTGAAGAGTCCCGTAAACTCCAGGCCCACCGTCTTATAGGCAAAATACCCACCCTCGCCGCCATGAGTTTTCGTCACAGTCTTGGTTTCCCTTATGTTCTCCCTGATAACGAACTGAGCTATACCGGCAATTTTCTTTCCATGATGTTCAAGATGACAGAGCATCATTACAGGCCAAATCCGGTGCTTGAGCGTGCGCTTGATGTCCTTTTCATTTTGCATGCCGACCATGAGCAAAATTGTTCAACCAATGCTGTGCGTGCTGTGGGCAGTTCCGGTGTTGACCCCTATACGGCAATTGCAGCAGGTTGTGCTGCGCTATACGGGCCGCTGCATGGTGGTGCCAATGAGGCGGTTATTCACATGCTGCTGAAAATTGGCTCGGTTGACAAGGTGCCGGAGTTTATTCAATCGGTCAAAGATGGTGAAGGGCGCCTGATGGGCTTTGGCCACAGGGTCTATAAAAATTATGATCCACGCGCCAAAATAATCAAGGAGATTGCTTTCCAGGTGTTTGAGGAGACTGGTCGCAGCCCATTGCTTGATATCGCGCTGGAGCTTGAGAGAATTGCGCTTGAAGATGAATATTTTGTTGGACGGAAGCTCTATCCCAATGT
This sequence comes from uncultured Chlorobiaceae bacterium, assembly GCA_903866255.1. Classification (GTDB taxonomy): domain Bacteria; phylum Bacteroidota; class Chlorobiia; order Chlorobiales; family Chlorobiaceae; genus Chlorobium. Next base: position 31,302 of record CAIPMW010000087.1, read on the forward strand.
AGACTTTTACTCCGGCTTGATCTATCAGGCAATGGGATTTCCCATGGATATGTTTCCGGTTCTTTTTGCTATTGGCCGGATTCCTGGATGGCTCGCACAGTGGATTGAGCATGTCAAGGATTCAGAGCAGAAGATTGCACGGCCACGGCAGATCTACCTTGGAGAAGATGTGCGTGAGTTTGTTTCGATGGAAAAACGCCCGAAAAATCGCCTTGACGAACAGAAGGTTGGTATTTGCAGGTTGTAAAGATGCATTTTGCATAACTCGTTAATGATCTTTTTCTATGTCGGTTACTACAAAGGATGTCACCTATATCGCAGAGTTGGCCAAGCTGAAGTTTAGTGATGATGAGATGCTGACCATGACGGACGAGCTGAACAATATTCTGCATTATATCGACAAGCTCAACGAGGTCGATACCGAGGGTGTGGTGCCGCTCAGCAGCATTCACGATCCGGTTAATGTGCTGCGCGAGGATGTTGAACACACTCCGCTGTCATCAGCAGAGGTGCTGCAGAACGCTCCCGATCGGCAGGATCGTTTTTTCAAGGTTCCAAAAGTGATCGGGTAACTTGCGCGGTGCTGGATCTCCACGAAAAAAATGGCAATGTGGTTTTTATGGTCAGAGCAAAACCCCGCTCCTCGAAGACCATGGTTTGTGGCTATTATAATGGCGGTGTGAAGGTGAGCCTGAAGGCGGCACCTGTTGATGATGCGGCAAACGTGGAGTGTTGTGCCCTGTTTGCCAGGCTGTTTAAACTCTCGCCTTCGCATGTGCATGTCGTTTCCGGCAGAAGCTCCCGAACCAAAGGGGTTATGATTGAAGGGGTTGCCGCCGAAACTGCACGTCTCATTCTTGAACAATTGTGAATGTCTCTTAACGCTGTTATTCTCATACCGGCAAGGCTTGATTCGAGTCGCCTCGAAAGGAAGATGCTTGCTGATCTTGAAGGGGAGCCTCTTCTTGTGCATACCTGGCGGCAGGCGCTGAAATCGCGTCTGGCTGAAAGGGTTGTCATAGCCACTGACAGCCAGGAGATTGCAGGCGTGCTTGAAGCTTATGGTGCAGAGGTTGTTATGACCTCCCCTGATGCCAGTTGTGGCACGGAACGTATTGCGGAAGCTGCGAGGACGATTGATGGTGATGTCTTTGTTAATCTCCAGGGCGACGAGCCCATGATCAGCCCCGAAAATATTGATCTGGCGCTTCAGCCCTTTTTTTCTGATACACCTCCCGACTGCTCAACACTCGTTTTGCCGCTTCATCCCGATGACAGCGCCCAGATCGACGATCCCCATCAGGTGAAGGTGGTGATGGATGCAAAGGGGTATGCGCTCTACTTTTCACGAAGCCCGATTCCCTTCAGGCGTCATAAGCTGCCGTCAACAACCCTCTATCGTCATATCGGGCTTTATGCGTTCAGGGCTGAGGCGCTTCAGAAATTTGCGGCTCTGCCACCATCAATGCTTGAAGAGGCTGAATCACTTGAGCAGCTCCGTCTTCTGGAGAATGGTTTTCGAATCCAGTGTGTTACCACGCTGATTGACAATCCAGGTGTCAATACGCAGGAGGATCTTGAGCTGGTGCGCACTCTTCTCAGGGCAGCATCTTCTGGCTGATCACAGCAGGAAGCGTACCATCATGAAACAGCAGCTCTACCCCGTCAGACGGTTGGAGTTCTGCGGTGCCAGTCATGAATTTCCCCTCTTTTCTGACAAGAACATAGCCACGTTCAAGTGTTTTCCGGTAATCGAGCAGTCCAAGCTGTTGCCTCACTGAGAGGTAGCATTGCAGTTTCTGCTGGTATGTTGTCGTAATGGCGCGCGACATCAGAGCAACCAGCGAGTCAAGTCGGTCGTGAAACTGCTGCATTTGCAGAGGTGGACGGTTGAAGGCGTAACTGCCGCAAATTGAGTCGACGTGACGTTCTGTCCCCTCAAGTTTTGCCATGAGCAGCCGATCCTGACGTGAACGGAGGTTGTCAATAGTTCGAAGCAACTCCTGGGTATCGGGCACCGCAAGTTCTGCCGCAATCGAGGGGGTTCCGGCTCTCAGGTCGGCAACCATGTCGGCAATAGTCAGATCAGTTTCGTGGCCGACGGCGCTGATAACTGGTATTGCAGATCGATAGATGGCATTTGCCACCACCTCTCCGTTGAATGGCTGCAGGTCTTCCAGTGAGCCTCCTCCTCTGGCGACAATAATCACCTCTGGCCGATGCTGCTTTTTTTTCGTGTTGTTAAAAAATGCGATGCCGGCCGCAACCTCTTCAGCCGCGCCTGTACCCTGCACCCTGACGGGGTAAAGCAGCACTTTGGCGGCAGGAAAGCGCCGCTCCAGCACGTGACTCATATCTTCAATCACTGCGCCAGTTGGAGAGGTGATAAGGCCGATGGTCTCAGGGATTGCGGGAATGGCCCTTTTTCTTTCAGGGCTGAAATAGCCTGCCCCTGCAAGTTTTTGCAGCAGTTCAGCAAAAGCCTGTTGCAGCGCACCCTGCCCTGCCTCAATGAGCGAGGTGCAGATAAGCTGATAGCGACCAGATGGTGGATAGAGTTCAAGGCGCCCTTCAGCCACAACGTTTATCCCATCTTTTAAGGCAACGGCAATGCGGCTTGCGGTGGTTTTCCACACCACAGCGGGGATTTGGGCCCCTTCATCTTTGAGTGTCAGATAGATATGGCCCGAGCTGTGCCGTTTGCAGTTTGAAATTTCCCCCTTGATTTTAACTTGAGGAAAAAGAGTTTCCAGCCTGGTTTTGATCTGTTGGGTCAGTTCGCTGACTGAAAGGATCTCCTGATTCATTGTATTGTATTTTAAGGGGGTCGTCTGAAGGCAACAAGTTGCACTCAATAAAGTAAAAGATTTTTTAAAATCCCTTTTGATTCCCTGAATAAGATTGCAGCTTGTCTGGCCGAGCAACTTGAGAAAGGCACGGTTTTCGACAGGGATGTGTTATATTCAGTGTTTTTATTCATTGAAAGGTAAGGGCGACTTGTGCGCAAAGAGTTATGGTAACGTATGATAAGTAGTGATTTGACAGAGGAGCTGGCTGACCTGCTTGGTATGGAGAGGCAGGAGACGGCATCTCTTTTCAACGGATTTTGTGGGGCCATGGTGGCGGAGTTGCTTGCCTTTCGGAGGCTCTCTATCAAAGGGCTTGGTTCATTGTATGTCGCCCATGTCCCTGCAACTAAAAAAAGTGCAGGAGCGACCACGATATTTGCCCCTCCCGTCAATAAGTTACGGTTCGAGAGTACGCTCTCCAGTGGTGATGAGACGCTCTCCCTTGCCGTTTCGAGGTTATCCATGAGTCAGGGGGAAGCTGCAAAGTTTGCCAGGACTCTTTCCACACTTTTCTCTTCGGCGATACAGCAGGAAACAGAGATTGTACTGAATGGACTGGGAAGATTTGCTCTTGAGGAGGGTGCGTACAGCTTTTTCCCTGAACGAGCACTGGAAGAGCTGTTGAATCGTGAGTATCAGGAGCTGAAAGAGGTTGTTCTCCCGCATCATCACGAGTCTGTGAGTGAAAAGAGAGCGTTGGGCTCTGTTGTTCCACTGATCGTCATTACTGTTCTGGCCCTGTTGTTTGCCCTGTGGTATGGAAAATCTTTCTCTTCAAAAGCGCATCCCTCAAAAGAGCTTAAGAGCCCGATTGTTCAACCACAAGCTCAAGCTCGATCCAGCATAGCTTCTGTCATCACTTCTGCAGGAACTCCGGCAGCAAGAGCGGTTGCAGACTCTCTGGTTCTTCTAAAAGGGGATTATGCGATTGTTCTTGCAACATTTGAGTCGGAAAAGAGGGCGTTGGTGGAGCTTGCCCCACTCCGATCCGCAGGAATCAATGCCTTTCTATGGCTGGCCTCTATGGACGGGATGAAATATTTCAGGGTGATGACCGGCAAATTTGCCAGCCGCGAAGCTGCAGCAGAGCAGCTCAAAGGAATGCCACGCAACTCTGTTCGTGGCGCCTATATTCAACAGGCAAAGCAAAGCATTGTGGTTTATGGAAAAAAAGGGTTGTAACAGGTTGCACCCCCAGTCGATGTGTCCGGCATTCGGCGGGTTGAGAGTGCTGACGAGAATCGACGGTGTTCAGGTCTGTCTGGTAGCCGATCAGGGCTGTCTTTATGGTCTCACCTTTGTTTCGCACTTTTATGCGGCGCGCAAGTCGATAGTCTCGCCGGAGCTGATGAATGTTCAGATTTCAGGCGGAACCATGATTGACGATGTTCGTCACACCATTGCGGAGATTGCGGCTGACCCTGCCGTGCGGTTTATTCCGGTTGTCAGCACCTGTGTGGCTGAAACTGCCGGGATTGCCGAGGAGTTGCTGCCGATGAAGAGTGGTAATGCTGAGGTGCTGCTTGTTCGTCTGCCTGCCTTTCAGATCAGAACGCACCCTGAGGCGAAGGATGTTGCTGTGGCGACGCTGTTGAAGCGTTTTGCCCGTTTTGATGGGGAGCAAAAAGCAAAATCACTGGTGGTGCTGGGAGAGATATTTCCGGTGGATGCCATGATGATCGGAGCCGTTCTCCATAAAATCGGCGTTGAGTCGGTCATTACACTTCCTGGAACAGCGCTTGAAGACTATATCGAAGCTGGCCAAGTTGAGGCTTGTGCGGTGCTTCATCCTTTTTATGAACGTTCGGCTGTGCTGTTTGAAGAGCATGGCGTGAAGATTGTCAAAGGAAATCCGATCGGGGCGAATGCCACAGCACAGTGGATACGTCGCATTGGTGAGGCTCTTGATCTTGATCCGGCAACGGTTCAGGCGGTGGCTGAAGAGGAGGGTCAGAAGACACGCGAAGTACTTGCCAGGTTCAGCCATCTGAAGGGCAAGGTGATTGTTGCTGGCTATGAAGGTAATGAACTGCCAGTTGTTCGCCTTCTGCTTGAAGCGGGACTTGAGGTGCCTTACGCATCAACCTCCATTGCGCGGAATTCGCTTGGTGAGGAAGATCACAATGTACTCTCCATGCTTGGTACGGAGATTCGCTATCGTAAATATCTCGAAGAGGATATGCAGGCGGTGATTGACTATGAGCCGGATCTGGTCATTGGCACCACATCGCTCGACAGCTTTGCCAAAGAGCGGGGTATACCGGCAATCTATTACACGAACAACATCTCGGCACGGCCACTCTTTTTTGCCGCAGGGGCAGCAACGGTTCTTGGGATGATTGGTGGGCTGCTTGGGAAGAGAGAGGTGTTTCAGAAGATGAAGGAGTATTTCGAGGGGTAAGAGCCCACAACAAAAAAGCTGGTCTTTGCTCCGGCTTTTTTGTTGTGATACCTGAAAGCAAGTGCTATACCTCCATGATCTCCTTCTCTTTGGCGGCTATAAGCTCCGTAAGCTGTTTTTCAAATTTGTGGAGCATCTCGTCAGCTTCCTTTTTCCCCTTGTTTTTATCGTCTTCACTGATTGTTTTCGCTTTTTCAAGTTTCTCAATCTCATGAATCATATCGCGGCGCAGATTGCGAAGGGAGACTTTTGAGTCTTCTCCAAATTTTTTGGTGAGTTTGACAAATTCCTTCCGGCGTTCTTCGGTGAGTGGGGGAATGCTTACTCTGACATTCTGGCCATCAGCAGCAGGGTTGAGTCCAAGGTTGGCGTCGCGGATAGCTCGTTCGGTAGCGGACACCATTGATTTGTCCCATACCTGTACCATGAGGGTATGTACATCAAGAACACTGATATTGCCTACCTGCTTGAGCGGCATCTGCTGGCCATAAGCCTCTACCTTGACACGGTCAAGCAGCGTTGTCGTTGCCTTTCCTGTTCTGATCGAAGCGATTTCGTGCTGAAAAGCCTCGATAGTTTTCTTCATTTTAGGCTCGGTTTTCTGATAAACTTCCCTGACACTCATAGGGCTTCCGATGGGTTAGTGTTGATTTGCCGCAAAAGCTCAAGTTTTTATTTCAGGCGCTTGCCTGTGCTGCAGTGGATTTTGCAAAGCGCTTGTTGAAGCGTTCGACGCGTCCGGCGGTATCGACAAGAGTCTGCTTTCCTGTATAGAAAGGGTGGCAGTTGTTGCAGATATCAACCTTGATGGTTGTTCTGGTTGAGCGGGTAACAAAGGAGTTGCCGCAATTTGCGCAATTGACGGTTACTTCCTTATACTTTGGATGAATATCTTGTTTCATGACTTTCGTTGACTTTGTCGTACAATAGATGATATGACCGGCAATAAAATTGTAAAGGTTGCAAATATACAAGAATTTCATTCCAGTTACAACCATTAATATGACCGGCTCAACATCAGTCACTTACCTGAAAGGGGTGGGAGCAAAAAAGGCATCGATCCTTAAAGAGGTGGGCATTGTGACGCTTGATGATCTTTTTGACTACTATCCCCGCCGATATCTTGACCGGAGCGCCATGAAAAGTATTGGAGCCCTTGCTGATGGAGAAACGGTAACGGTTGTTGGTACGGTGATCAGGACGCAGCTTGATGGAGATACTCCGGGCAGGGCACGTTTCAAGGCGTGGCTTGGTGATGCAACAGGCGTACTTGAGCTTACCTGGTTCCGGGGTGTCCGCTATTTTTCACGCAGTGTTGTTCAGGGTGAATCGCTGGCTGTGTATGGAAAAGTGAGTTATTTCGGGAGTCATGCCCAGATGCAGCACCCCGATTTCGATCGTCTGAGCCCCGATCGTCTTCAGGCGAGTGAGGGTGAGTGCAGCGATTTTGAGCTGTACAATACCGGCAAGATTATCCCGATCTATCCAACCAGTGAGGCTATGAAGCAGGCGAGTCTGGGCTCAAAGCAGATGCGCACTCTTCTTGCCCGGGCTTTTGAACAGGGCGCTCCGGGTCAGCGGGAAAATCTCACGCTCTCCGTGGTTGCCGATAATGGGTTACTCTCCCGCGCGGAAGCATATCGTGAGATTCATTTCCCCTCATCCCACGAAAGACTTGAGCGGGCGCGCTTCCGGCTGAAATGGACCGAACTTTTTTATGCTCAATTGTTATTTGCTTTGCGCCACAGTGAGATCAGGCGCAACAGGGCTGCGGTGAGGTTCACTCACTCCGGTGAGGTCACTCAAAAGCTCTATGCCAGTCTTCCTTATACATTGACCGATGGCCAGAAAAATGCGGTTCGTGAAATTTATCGTGACCTCAGGAGTGGCAGTCCCATGAACCGTCTTCTGCAGGGAGATGTTGGCTCAGGCAAGACGATTGTGGCCATGTTTGCCATGGCTCTTGCGGCTGACAATGCACTTCAATCCGCATTTATGGCTCCAACAGAAATTCTTGCGGTGCAGCACTATCTGGTGATGAAACGGTATTTTACTCCGCTTGGGCTCCAGATTGGCATTCTGACGGGCAAGCAGGGGAAAAAGATACGTCAGGCGGTGCTTGACGCCCTCAGCTCCGGTGAACTGCATGGTGTGATTGGCACCCATGCCATGATTGAGCATGGGGTCAGTTATTCCAATCTTGGTCTGGTTATCATTGACGAACAGCACCGCTTCGGGGTGTTGCAGCGTAAAGCACTCCAGGAAAAGGCGGTCAACCCCCATGTGCTGCTGATGACGGCGACTCCGATCCCGAGAACCCTTGCCATGGGTGTGTTTGGTGATCTTGATGTCTCGGTTATTCGCGACAAGCCTGTGGGAAGAAGGCCGATCAAGACCTTTCTGAGGCCGGAACAGGAGAAGATGAAGGTGTATGATTTTCTCCGGTCACAAGTTGCGGAAGGAAGGCAGGGGTATATTGTCTATCCGCTTGTTGAGGAGTCTGAAAAAATGGATCTGAAAGCAGCGGTAGAAAGTTATCATGAGCTTTCTGCCTCAGTGTTTCCAGATCTCCGCCTTGGATTGATTCACGGGCAGATGAGCCCCGATGAGAAGGAGAGGGTGATGGAGCAGTTCAGGGGAGGGGAGATTGATCTGCTGGTGGGCACCACCGTGATTGAAGTCGGGGTTGATGTTCCAAATGCCACAGTTATGGTTATTGAGCATGCTGAGCGGTTTGGTCTTGCCCAGTTGCATCAGCTCAGGGGACGGGTTGGCCGTGGAGAGCACCCATCCTCCTGCTTTCTGCTGTATGCAAAAATGACGGCGGATGCCCGTGAACGGCTCGGGGCGATGGAGTCAACCAATGATGGTTTTGTTATCTCGGAAATTGATGCGAAAATAAGGGGTGCCGGAAATATTCTCGGAAAAGAGCAGTCCGGCACCATGAGTGGCTTGAGAATTGCAGATCTGAACACAGATTATACTATCATGCAGTCGGCCAGGTCTGCCGCCTATGCGCTTGTTGAACAGGACGGGCAGTTGCGTTCAGCGGAACATGCCATGGTACGTGAGTGTTATCTGCGTCTGTACCACGACCGTTTTTCTCTGGCTGATATTGGATAGCCGGGTGTGAATTTTGAAGACAAGGGAAGTCTTGAGGTGCGGCTCATTCTGAAGAGCAATGAACAAGTTTTTTATTCCTTGATAGAACCACTTTAAAATTAATCTTTAAAGAAGGCATATTGTGATCATTTTGATTGCAATTTTGAATAACCTATGAACAGAGATCATGAAGAAGTTCCTGGCGGGATGGTCATGGAGGTATCCGGAGCCTCCTATGTTGTCATCTCCGAAAATGGAATCGAGTATCGGTGCCGTACCTTTCCTGGAACCAAAACGGAGAATGGTGATTCGACCCTCGTTGCGGTCGGAGACCGGGTTGAGCTGAAGGTGATTGAAACCGGCACATCGTTGCATGAAGCGGCAATTACACTGGTGCTGCCTCGCCACAGCGCCCTGACAAGAAAAAGGGATGTTCGCAGGAACAGGAGCAAGGAGAAGGTACAGGTGATAGCCGCCAATATTGATCAGTTGGTCGTTGTTGTTTCGGCCTTTGATCCTCCTCTCAGTACCCGACTGATCGACCGTTACCTCGTCTTTGCTGAATCAGAGGAGATGGAGATTGTGATTGTGGTCAACAAGATGGATCTTGAGGATTCAAAGGAGACCCGCAAGTTGATGAAGCCCTATAAGGCGCTTGGTTACAGGGTTGTCTACACCAGCGCTGAAGAGAAGCGTGGTATGGGGCTCCTTCAAAAGGTACTGGCTGGAAAACTTTCGGCTTTCAGCGGTCACTCTGGTGTGGGTAAGTCAACGTTGATCAATCAGCTCTCCGGTCAACAAGATCGGCTTCGTACGGGTGAAACCAATATGAAGACCGGAAAAGGGCTGCATACGACCACAAATTCTGTTATGCTTGCTCTGCCAAAGGGTGGATATATCATCGATACCCCGGGGATCAGGGAGTTCAATCTTTCCGGAATTACCCGCGACAATCTTCGCTTCTATTTCAGGGAGTTTCTTTTATTGATGCAGGAGTGCAGTTACTCTTCATGTTCTCATACCGTAGAGCCCGGGTGCGGGATTATGAGGGCTGTGGAGGATGGTCGTCTTGATCCCGACCGTTTCGAGAGTTATCTTGCCATCTATGAAAGCATCGATTAATTTTTTTCATTATGAACCGTTAACTCCAATGATCATTACTGTTAATCCTGCTACCGAAGAGCCGATTGCCGAGTATCAGACCATGACAATCGGTGAGATTGAAGAGATCCTGCAGGCATCCCGCAGAGATGCGCTTTCATGGAAAAAGGTCTCATTAGAGGATCGTAGCACGCTGATGAGAGGCCTGGCTGAACTCATGCGCCAACAGAAAGAGCGTCATGCCGCGCTGATTACGCTTGAGATGGGTAAACCACTGGCGCAGGCTGTTGCTGAAGTGGTCAAGTCAGCCTGGGTCTGCGATTATTATGCCGACCATGCGGCAGAGTTTTTAATGCAGGAAGAGAGTCTGCTTGATGGAGGCGTTCGAGGCCTGGTTACTTTTGAGCCCATCGGTCTTGTGCTTGGCATTATGCCATGGAATTTTCCCTTCTGGCAGGTGTTTCGATTCGCTGCTCCAACAATCATGGCTGGTAATGGCATTATCGTCAAGCATGCTCCGAGTGTTACCGGTTCAGCCATTGCTATCGAGGAGCTTTTTCGCGAAGCAGGTTTTCCTGAACATCTGTACAGAACCGTTCATATCGACCTCGAAGATGTTGACCGGTTTACTGGTTTTATGATTGATCATCCCGCCATTCAGGGTGTGTCGTTGACGGGAAGCACCGCCGCTGGCCGTGCTGTTGCTGCAAAGGCCGGACGAGCCATCAAAAGAAGCGTGCTTGAGCTTGGAGGCAGTGATCCCTATCTTGTGCTTGATGATGCCGATATTCCCAAGGCTGTGGAAATTTGTGCGGCGGCGCGTCTGCTCAACGGTGGGCAGAGCTGTATCTCAGCAAAACGTTTTATTGTGCACACGTCAGTCATCAAGGAGTTTGAACGCCTTCTTTTGCGGAGAATCCATGCTTCGGTGATGGGTGATCCGTTTGATCCAACAGTTGACATTGGCCCTATGGCGCGCCTCGATCTTCGCGATCAACTGCACGCCCAGGTTGCCGGCAGCGTTGCACAGGGAGCCCGATTGCTTTGCGGTGGGCAAATTCCTGAAAGAAAAGGATTCTTCTATCCTCCAACACTTCTCACCGGAGTGCAGAAGGGAATGGCGGCGTACGATGAAGAGACCTTCGGGCCAGTTGCCGTGATTATTGAAGCGCAGGATGATGATGATGCCATACGCATATCCAACGATACACCTTACGGATTGGGGTCTGCGGTCTTCTCCCGAAATATTGACCGAGCGATTCTTGTAGCCGATCAACTTGAGGTGGGGAACTGTTTTTTGAACAGCTCAGTAAAATCGGATCCACGGCTGCCGTTTGGCGGAGTGAAAGAGTCTGGCTATGGCCGTGAGCTTTCTCGTTATGGTATCTGCGAGTTTGTCAATATCAAAAGTTTTTCCGTGTGAGGCAAATATGTTTTTTTAATAACAATTCAGGAAGTCCTTTCTTTTCTGTAAGTTAAAAAATAAAAAGCCCCTCTGTGAAGCAAAAGAAAATGACCGTGTTTGGACGTGTTTGAGAACAGTTACTCATGGATAGGTAATTTGAGCCCTGAAAGGGCGTTGTCTGTTAACACAGGGTGCAGCCCTGTGATCTTGGGGCTCCATGCGTGCAGTCCTATGAGCAGGACTCTCTATGCGAGTGCCCCTCGTCAGTCGATGTCCTTAATCCTGCGTGGTAGTATCTGAAGTATTCGAGATCTGAATCCGTCGTTACTCTTTGACTGAATATCCGGTAACTCCTGCCCTGATAGATCATCGATGGGCTTCGCCCATCGTTAGCATATTCCGCCCTTTCAGGGCTCTCTCATCGGTATAAATATTCATTCAGGAACTTCTATTTTTTGCAATACTATAAACTCTTAAGTATCTACAGTCATCAAGAGGAAGAGACATGATTTTGGGGTGTATGACAAGCAGTATATCAACAATGCGTATAAACAAGGATATGTTTATGGATAAACGTCAGGCATTACTTGAATTGGCGGTCAAACGAAAACAAACAACTTATCGAGATTATAAGCGACTGAGTGATTATAATGATGGAAAGCATGAGTGTGATTACGTTACTCCTTACACGAAAGGAGCTGGGAAAGTCAATGCTGATATTTTTATCCTTTTACTGGATTGGGCATCAGATAAACAAATGAAAAAAGAAATTACGCATGAAGAGGAAGCAGAGGAGTTGCTGTTTGGACGTACCCTGAATCAAAAGACGAATATTAATCTCGAAATGTTGCTCTGTAAGCATTTTAAGATCGATCTTAAAGATACTTATGCCACCAATCTGTTTCCTTACATCAAATCCAGAGACATTCCAGACAAGGATTTGCGATGGGCGGCGAAAGAATTTGCCTTACCTCAGATAGCTATTGTGCAACCAAAACTGGTGATCTGTTGTGGATTGGATACGTTCAATGCTGTACGGGTTGCTGCTGGTCACAAGGAGGTTGATAACGTTGAGGAGGGGATTAATGCACCATTTTCTCTCTATGGTTCTGAGGTATGGTTGCAGTCGCATCCCGGTATTCTTGGAACAAACAACAGAAATAGCGGTGGAGTTGATCGTGTTAGTGGTGACTGGGAAAAAATGGCGGCATCTTTTCCTCGGCTTTGCTCTGAAAAATAATTCTTTCATCCTGATTTTCCGAAAATATTATAACGAGGCTGCGCCAAACAGCACAGCAATATTTCTAATTCCATGAATTACAGGTTATTCGGTAAGGATGTATCGAAGTCTTTGAGCTCATACCCGGGAACGCCGAGCTCCAGCTCGGCATTTTATAATCCCTTTTGCCGAGCTGGAGTTCGACGCTCCCAGGACGCTTTTGTTCGGCAAAAAAGTTATTATTACTACTCGCGCTCTCTTGGAAATCAGGTTTCATGCATGCAGCCGGAAGGACTTTTCTTATGAACAAGGACGCATGGATTGGGCTTTAATTGAGCAGAAACGGAACTCTTCCATTACTTGCTGCGGAAAGCTTTATTAATGCAGTATTATTGAGAGGCTGACAGAAAAAGCCTCAGACTCCTCTTGAAGCCTGAGGCTTTTTCTTTTTGAAACCTCCTCACCTTGCCCCGTCAGGCTATAGCGAGTTCTGAGAGATAGGTCTTGATGGACTGATGTTTTCCAAGGCCAAGTTTTTTGTGCATTCTGTAACGAATGCTCTCCATACCTCTTGTCGAGATGCCGACAGAGCGGCCAATTTCTCTGGTATCGTAATTGAGCTTGACGAGCAGGCTTATCCTGAGTTCTCGCTGATTAAGGTTTGCATGTTTTTTCTGGAGCTTCGATAAAAAGACCGAATCGGACTCGGTCAACTCCATATTCAGCCTTTTTTCGATAGTTTCGGTCTCAATAAGGCTTAAACAGGAATCGGTCATCACTCTCTTGACGCTGCTGTCAATTTCCAGGGCATGTATCTGGTCAAGAAGGTTGCGCAATGAAGATGTTTTTTCTGCAATTGCAGTGGAAACCCTTGTAAGTTCTAAATCCTGATTTGCAATTCTCGTCCTGAGCTCTCCAATCTCTTTTTCGTATTCTGTGGGAGATTTTTTGCTCACTTCAGCTTGTGTAGTCATGGTATAATCATTCTGGTTATTTGTTGTAAAATTAAAACCTTATGCTGTTTATTCCTGCCAAACCAGCACATGCCTGCAACAGCTTCAAGTGTGCCGGTACCTCTTTAGGTATCCTCCGGGTTCACATCATTCGCCTGATTAGTTTGCGGAATAGTAACAATCAACAACACTAACCACCCTATAATGGGAACGAAGAAAATCTACATAGACGCGTTTACTTATTCATTTTTATTACGTCAATCTTTTTTCGCCATGCCTGACGTGTTCACGAGAGTAATATTTGTTTTTTTTTAGATAAATGCAAAAAATATTCGTAGTTCTATTCCAAAACACACATTTTCTTTTTCTTATACTTCAGTATGATATTTTTTTAAAACAGACTTTGATTTGGATGGCTCAATCCGGGTACTGATTTGATAGTAGCTGCTATAGTGACGTTTTTTATGGAAACGGAATGTATTAAATAAGTAATAACTGTATTTTGATAAATATGTATTTGACCGGATTTTTGGAGATTACCCTTACCATGTCAGGCTGACAAGCTGTGGTACAGTTTGTCAATATTTATTATCTCTTTCCAATTTTCCTTATGATGAAGAATAGTTGTCGTTACCTCTTTATTTTTAATCCAGCGGCCAATAAAGGGCGGGCCGCAGGTAAGGAGAAGGGGCTCAAATTGCTCCTTTCTGGCAGGCAAGATTCAGTACTGATGAAGACAGCGTATCCTGGTCATGCAGGAGATATTGCTCGTTCTGAGGCAGGGGAGGGCACCTGTATTATTGCCTGCGGTGGCGATGGAACTCTGCACGAAGTGGTTAATGCGGTTGTGGGGAGGGGAATCAAAGTCGGGATCTGGCCGATCGGATCGGCGAATGATTTTATTAAAACCCTGAATCACAATAAGAGGGTACCCCCTGGAGTGGCACATTTATTTTCTGCAGGCAGCACATCAGTTGACCTAGGCAGAATATCCTGCGGAGACGGAGATCACCTCTATTTTATCAACTCTTTGGGTATTGGTTTTACCGGGAGGATTGCAAAATGCGTTAAGCAGGCTTTCTGGTTGAAGGGAGAGTTTGTCTATGTTTATGCTCTTTTAAACGTACTTTATAGATATAAGGCATCGAAAATGTATATTAAGATAACGTTAGAGCACTCTACGCTTGAACTTTACGAGCATGTTTTTGCATTTTCAGTCTCAAACGGAAAAATTGAAGGGGGCAGGTTTCGATTAGCACCAGATGCGGATGTATCTGATGGGTTGCTTGATGTCTGTATTCTCAAGGATATTCCAAAGCATCAACTTTTTCGTTATGTCATTAAATATCTGCGGGGAACACATATCTATGAACCACAAGTTATTTATTGCAAGGCTAAGGCTGTCGAGGTGATGCTTGACGAGGCTGATGTCATGCATGTGGACGGAGAGGTGTTTGACAATGTCTCCGGGAGAATAGCAATTTCGATTGTTCCGCAGGGCGTTTCAGTAATACAGTGTATTACGTGACAGAAAGCTCTGAAAGATAGGTTTTAATTGACTGGTGTTTTCCCAATCCAAGCTTTTTATGCATCCTGTAGCGAATACTTTCTATCCCTCTTGTCGATATGCCGATGGCGTTGGCAATCTCTGTTGTATTATAGTTTAATTTGATAAGCATACATATTCTCAGCTCCCGTTTGTTGAGTCCGGGAAATGTCTGCCGAAGTACGGATAAAAAGTGCGAATCGGCTTCAGTTAATTCCATACGGAGTTTTTTGTCTATACTATCGGTCTCAATCAGATGCAAACAGGAATCAGTCATGGCTTTTTTACTGCAGGGTTCGATATCCAGAGAGTATATCTGATCAAGCAGATTTTGTAATCCGTTGTTATTTTCTGCCGTTGATGTTGTTCTCCGTGTTAATTCACTCTCCTGAACAGCGATTCTTTTCAGAAGAGCAGCCATCTCTATTTCGGTATCATGTATCAATTTTTTGTTTGCTTCTGTTTGAGCATTCATTTTTATAACCATCTGGGTAATACGACTCTCAAAACTATGCCGAAGTAACTGGATTTCTCTCTCTTTTTCCAACCCTTTCGCAATAAGGTCCGAACGCATAGAGTCTATTGCCTTGAAAAATGGATAATACGGGTTATCAGGCGGAGGTGTTGTTACCTCCTCGTCAAGCATATTAAGCCATGAAATTCTTGCGATTGCCTGCAGAAACTGTTTTTTCAGTGTTGGTTCATTGCTGTTCTCGAATTCAGATTTCTCTGTCATGAGCAAACCTTTTTTGAAAGCTACTATATATTCTGTCGCATTTTCATAATTTTTCGCAAGTATGACAGTAATTTTCTGTGGCGCAACTGCGGTAAATGTGTCCATCGTTATGCGCATGGACTCGGGAACATTGTAAAAAGCAATTACTCCGAGAATTGGATTCCAGTTAAAAAAGAGATCCGTAATTGCCTGTTTGTAGTTAAAGGTGATATCAAACACATTGCCGAGATCAAACAGAATATGAAACTGCCTGTTCAGGAGATCAGATTCAGTGAGCACAACCTGCAAAAGCTCTGTATCCATAAAGTCCAGTATGACATCACTTTTCGCATCTACCCAAGTATGGACGATATTCCCGTCAATGACGCTCATCCACTTGGTGTATCCGGCAGACGGGTGGTGGTTGAACCAGTGACTTTTTTTTGTTACGTCAAGTGCTTGCAGTGTTGCTCGATCCATTTTTTCTCCGCAGAAGTGTGTGATGCCTGGTTTTTTCGACGTATCTCACGGTGTAACAAAAGCATTGCGGGGAAATATAATCAGCAATTACTGTTATATAAAATATTCCTTGGTCACGTTCTCATTTTTTGATTTAAAAAACGTAGTTTCAAGTTTTACCAAGAGAGAAAAAAGTAGATGTGAAATGGTCATATTGCCTGTTTTTTTATATTGGCTAAAGGCTTTGTGATTGATTAGCAGTCTGAGGGATCCAAAAGTCTGAAATTTACAGGGTATTTGCACTTATGCAGATTGTTGTTTTTGAAGATACCAGAGTACTTGATCTTAAGCCTCTTGTCAATCTTAAACCGGTGTATGGTCTTTATACCGGTTTTCGTTCTCTTCAGGAGAAACTTGAACATTTGACAAGGGGGAGGGCAAAGTTTACCTATCACTTGCGTCGATATCTTGCTCATTTTTTTGCTGAACAGCATCCGGAATGTTTGGTCAACAGGCTTGAAGAGAGAGATGTGTTGCTGGTAAATGGTCGTATTGTTTGTGATGAGGCAGCCGCAAGAGCAATCAGTGAGGGTGCCTTTGAGTCAGGTAAGGCCTATATGCTGGGGGATACTCTACTGTTTGCAAGAGTTGACAGCTCTCTGTTGCTAACGGCTGACGGAGGTCTCATGCCAGATCTTTTTGATACATCCCGTCTTGTCCAAGAACTTGCCATTGAGACGGTAACAGGGTTTCGGGTTATCGACAATCTGTGGGATGTCATTGCTTTTCATGCAGATGAACTTTTGCGGGACGCTGAAACGCTTGAGTTAGGTCGTCTTGAGGGAGAGGTTCATCCCTCCGTTGCTCTTGTCAATCGTTCAAATATTTATGTTGGTCCTGGAGCAGTGATTCGTGCGGGTGCAGTGCTTGATGCTGAAGAGGGGTTTGTGGCTGTTGGTTCAGGTGCAATTGTTGAGCCTCAGGCAGTATTGATGCAGAATGTTTTTCTTGCCCCCTGGTCGAGGGTTAAAATTGGCTCTAAAGTATTCAGCAATGTAACCATTGGTATGGCCTCGAAAGTTGGTGGTGAGGTCGAGGACTCCCTTATTGAGCCGTTTGCCAATAAGCAGCATGATGGCTTTCTGGGGCATTCCTATATCTCTTCCTGGTGTAATCTTGGCGCTGGCACCAATACAAGCGATCTGAAGAATAACTACAGTCAGATAAAATTGAGTATTAATGGCCAGGTGTATAAGACGGGATTGCAGTTTCTTGGTTTGTTGATGGGTGATCACAGCAAGAGTTCTATCAATTCGATGTTCAATACCGGTACGGTTGTCGGTACGGGGGCAAATATTTTTGGAGGGGGATTTCCACCCAAAGAGGTACTCTCTTTTTCATGGGGTGGGAGTGGCGGTTTTGAGAGCTATGATGTGGAAAAAGCAGTTGAAACGGCAATGAAGGTGATGGCGCGCCGCAAGGTAACCATGAGTAGCGCTTATGAGTCTATGTTTCGGTTTATCGCCGGTACAGAGGGGGCTGGTCCGTCCTATGTATAAACTTTATTAATGCAGGGTGACGCATGATTTTGGTTGTTGATAACTATGATTCTTTTACCTATAATCTGGTGCAGTATATAGGGGAGACAGGTGAGATTGTTGAAGTGTGTCGTAACGATGAATTTTCGGTTGGAGCTGTTCTTGCTAAAAATCCAGCTAAAATTGTTATTTCTCCAGGTCCTGGCACTCCTGATGATGCCGGAATTTCTGTTCCGCTGATTCACGCGGTCAAGGGGAAGATTCCATTGCTCGGTGTTTGCCTGGGTCATCAGTCCATCGGGGTGGCTCTTGGTGGCATAGTGAAAAGGGCTGACCGTATTATGCATGGCAAGACCTCATTAGTTTTTCATGATGGAGGCGGGATTTTCAGTGGAGTAGAAAATCCTTTTATTGCAACGCGTTATCATTCACTTATTGTTGAAAAAGAATCGCTTCCATTTTCACTTGTTGTTCGGGCCTGGACCGATGACGGTGTGATTATGGGGATGGATTCCGAACAACTAAAGCTTTATGGTGTTCAGTTTCATCCTGAATCTATCATGACTGCGGAGGGCAAAAAAATTATACGGAATTTTCTTGAGTTGTGAGCAACGATTCAAGCCACTTCAGCAGTAATTCGGTTTCACTGGTACTCAGTTGAGCTTCTGGTTTATAAAGGTGATAGAGTTGCTGGTGAGCAGTCCCCTTCTTCACTATAGTTTGAATTTTTGTTGTCAGTAACGGTGTTATCTCATCGGTTTTAACTGTTGAAAAATTCAGGGCAGTTCGGCCTGATGAGACGATGCTGGCGGCAAACCATGATGCTGGAGCTATGTAGGCAATCTGTGTCCATCGGGTTTCGTATGAATGGCAGTCATAACAAGCTTTTTTCAGTAAGCTTTTTATTGCGGAGGGGATCTGGATTTCTGAGCTTGCAGGCGGATTGATACGGTTGAGAGGGAAAAACTGCACAAGTATCAACGCAATGACTGACCAGCTTGCAATAGTTTTGCTTGAGTATGTCATTAATTTCGGAGACCTTTGGGTAATTGTTGTCTTATTGTTAACTCTATATGGGATTTTTGTGATCTTTCCTTGTGAAAATGCCGTATGGCACTATCTCCCCCAAATCAGGGCTGATCTTGCTCTTGGGCTTGTAAAAACCGGTATGACGCAAACGCAGGCTGCCAAAAAGCTTGGTGTTACTCCAGCGGCTGTTTCGCAGTATATCCATAAAAAACGGGGTATGCAATCCCTGAAGAGCATGGTGTACCGTATTGAGATTGCCGATGCGGTCAAAAAAATCTGCGAGGGGGCCTCTATGGACGAGCTTCTTAGTATTGTCTGTAACTGCTGTCGTCTGATGCAAAAGGATGGAAAGCAAGATGCAGAGCTGTTCTGTTCTAAAGCTCAACAATGATATGTGCTTCAGTGGAGTGCCCGCTCAGCAGGTTTTTCAGTATCTCAATCAGTTCTATGCCGTATTTGTTCAGGTAGTAAAAAATATTAATGAGCCGTTCCTGGGGCAATCCTTCAGGAAAAAGTGCGGTTTCTGCTTTCAGTATCTGCTCAAGCAACTCCTCGTGTTTGCGTCTGCTTGCTTTCCACACTTTTTGTTCTATACCCTCTACAATTTTTCCTGACTGGACTGATGATGCTGCCAGAAGTGGTTCAAGAGTCGGGTCTATCTTTGCAAGCACTGGCCCAAGGGAGGAAAAAGCCTTGCGAATCTCCTCTTTGGTCTCTTCGAACAGCGCCTCCAATTCAGGGTTTTCAGAGATGCCGACGGCGTTCTTTTTCAGTTGTTGCAGATTTTCGAATATTGCATGGTAAATCTGCTTGCGCGAAAAGCCTGGCCTTCCTGTGACCTGAAGCAGCTTGTCCATGATTCGGCTGATTTTCGGTTCAACGAGGGTAAAACTTCCTCTTGGAATAATAAATGGCATAGTGATGCCGAAGAGCTCGTAATTTGTCCGGTATTGTGCCAGATAACTGACCTCTCCCGGGCCGGCAATGCACGCAAAGGTGGGTAAAACATAATCCTGGACAATCGGTCTCAGCACAACGTTTGGGCTGAATCGCTCTGGATGATCCTGGCACAACTCAAGTATCTGATGTCTTGAATAGC
The DNA here is from genome assembly GCA_903866255.1 of uncultured Chlorobiaceae bacterium. Classification (GTDB taxonomy): domain Bacteria; phylum Bacteroidota; class Chlorobiia; order Chlorobiales; family Chlorobiaceae; genus Chlorobium. The sequence goes on from CAIPMW010000087.1 coordinate 50,718, forward strand.
GCTGTTTGTCCGGTATAATCGAAAAGGTATCCTCGGAAGGTTGCTCTATTTTTTGTCGCTGTCCATGCTGGTTGATATAATAAAGGTTGACCGCCCTGGGTTTTGTCTGGGCTGAGTATCCAAGATTTTCCAGTTGGGTGCTTTGTGCAATCACGTTATAGGATGATGCTGGCGCGGACGAGAGCTCTTTCAGGAAAATTTTTGTCGAAAGCTTTTTGAACTCGGGATCCTGGCTCGACAGCAAAATCAGTGGTTGCTGACTGAAAAGCCGCATCATGGTGCTGGCAAAACTGATTTCAAAGGTATTTCCTGGATAATAGCATTCGGTCAGAATATCCGAAATGGTCTGTTTATAGGCAGAGTCAGGCAGGAGGCGGAGAAATTCCTCGACTGTTCGGCTGATCTCCTCGCTGAAGCAGGAGTTGGCAACCATCTGATCCGGCATTCGTCTGTATGGCTCCTGCCCAAAGTGTACAACCTGGTTTTCCGCAAAAATTGCAGTGTGTGCTGATTCCTCATAATCGTGGTCTTCACCTTCGAGCCAGAAGATCGGAACGAAATCGTATTCGGGAAAGAGTGCTTTCTGACGTTCGGCAAAAATAATCGCGGTCAACGCTTTATAGACAGTGTACAATGGTCCTGTGAAAAGTCCGAGTTGCTGGCCGGTAACAATGGCCATACATCGTGGTGAGCGCAGCTTTTCAATCTCTCTGAGCTGGCGAGCAGTGCCTCCCCATCGGCTGTTTTGCCGCGAAAGAAGCCGCACAAGAGTTTCACGATCATAGGTTCTCGAAGTCAAAAGACCAAGCTGTCGATAATAATCGGCTTCTCGTTGATAATCAAGGTGAAAGCTTCTGGTCATCAACTCTTCACGTTCCGGACTTTCTGCGGTATAGTCCCGAAAAAGTTTTGAAAAACCTTTTTTCGGCGTCAGAATCTGTTTATAGTCAAGCAGAAAGGTGTTCACTTTTTTATTTTTTCAGATTCCATTGCTCGAGTGTACTGATATAGCTGTGGTTGGTCAGATTGCACGATATCGGTGTTACGGTGACATAGTTATTACGGACGGCAAATTCATCTTTTTGTAATGTATCATCAAGGAGTTGCAAGGTTCCGCTCAGCCAGTAGTAGGGGTTTCCGAACATATCGTGCCGCTCAATAGTGTCCTCCTCCCAGCGTGAACGTCCCTGTTCGGTGATCACGATGCCTGCAATTTCCGACTCCGGCACATTAGGAATGTTGGTAGAGAGAATGGTGTCTGGCGGGAGGCCCTTAAGGAGGACTTTTTTTGCCAGTTTGCGAGCAAATTTTGCGGCGTACGTAAAATCAGCATGTTCGTAGGTGGTCAGCGAAAATGCCAGGGAGGTAATTCCCTGAATTGCCCCCTCAAGCGCTGCGGCTATGGTTCCTGAATAGATGGTATTGATAGCCGTATTGCTGCCATAGTTGATGCCTGAAACAATAAGATCGGGTTTTGATGGCAGGAGGTGACTCAGGGCAACCTTGATGCAGTCAACAGGGGTTCCAGAGACAGTGTAACCAAAAAAATGGCCGTTTTTCAGGAACTTCTTGATTCTCAGTGGCGTGCCGAGGGTCATGGCGTGGCTCATACCGCTGTGGGGCTCGGCTGGAGCAACAACCGTTACCTGTCCGATTTTTTTCATTGCCGCAGCAAGTATGTGGATACCCTCGCCTTCAATACCATCATCATTACAGACCAGTATATGAGGTTTGCTGCGAGTATTCAATGTATTATTTTCGGCTATCATGAGAATATTCTTGTATCAGTTGTCGTCAGGGGCAGGCTCTTCGCGGAGCAAAAATATAAAAAACTTCTACTCAAACCATCAACTAACAATAAATAATAAAAGAAATTCACTCATTTTCTTCCTGGTCTTGAATAAGATACGCCCATACTTTTTTCTCTTTCAGGGATATTGCTTTAGTCCGGTTAATATATTATGATTTCCGAAAGTTCGGCTCAATATGATGAACTGCTTATCATGCGGCCAAATTGTCGGTATATTATTCGGTTGTGTATTTCCATCTTAACCATAGTACAGGGAGGGAAATAGTATGAGACTCAAATTAATTTTGGTTATAGCGTCCATCATGGGTTCGCTGGCGGGTTGTGTTGGTGACCGATACGAAGTTGTTGGCGCTGGCAACTCTTGTGCTTATAAAATGGATCGGGACTCAGGCCAGGTATGGTTCATTTCTCCGGATGGGGAACGGAAGCTTCGTGTTATTCCCTAAAACCATTCTGTTTAAAAGTTATGGCCTATGCTGAAATAGAGGACTGTCTCTGAACCTTTTAAGGAAGGAGAGTCTTGTTTGCGATTTTGTTCAGGAAAAGGGATGATTTTAGAGATAGTGAGCCTTGCCGGGCCAACTGGAGTTTCCAATATTATGCTTGTTCCGATCCCCTGCATCAAAGAGGCCGCAGAGATGTCATCCATCCGCCTCCAGGTGTTTCCGATGTTGTAATGAAGAAACAGTGATGTCGGAAAGAGTATTTCAAATGAGGGTTTATAACCGAATTGCACGCCTGCAGCAGCCATGTTGTTGCAGGGAATGGCATTCTCTTTCAGTCCGATGAAGCGCTGGCTATATGTTGTTCCAGCCCCTCCAATAAAAAATTTCTCCGACGGAAGCATATTGTTGCTGCTTAAACCGAAAATCCCGGAAAGCTGAAAGGTAACTTTGCTTGTGAAACGAATGTTTTTTTCATGGTTCCCCGATACTTGCCAGAACAGGTCATGATTGTCAAACAGACCTGTTGTTATTGAATATCTGATATTTGTGCAGCTTCCGGATGTGGGCATGAGAGCATTATTTCTTGAATCAAGAGTGAATTGAGTTCCGATGGAGAGCATGGTACTGTTGGATCTCTCAAGTTCGGCAACTTTACTCTTTTCAGTATAGAATTGTGCATTTTGAAGAGTCATATCAGCAATAAGCTGCCCATTTTTACGGATTCTTGTTCCAAATGCCTGGTTAATGCCATATTTCTGGATCCCGTAATTGTTTGTGTTACCTGTTGACTCAAGGTGCTCAAAAACATGCTGATCATAAAAGATTCTTGAGGACATGGTCAAATGTGAGGATCCGATGCGCGGCATGGAGAGTTCAATATTTGCCCGGGAGCTGTTCCGTCCAGTTTTCAACCAGCCACCGACGGAGTTGGTTGTTCCTCTAAAATTTTCATTTCTGATATCAACAAGAAATTGGGCATCGTTTGTTTCATCATAGCGTAATCCAAGTCGCAATACTGAGGCTGGCTTTTCTTCGAAAGAAAACCAGAGGTGATGATTTCTGTCTGGCAGGGAGGCACCTGGAGGTTCTGCAGCGATGGATACCCTGTTAAAGACTCCGGTTTCATAAAGATTGTCCACCGATTCCTGAACCTTGAGGATATTGAGTGGCTGAGCAGTGTCAATTTTTATCTCTCGTGTTATTGGTGTGATTTTTGTTATATGTTTATCACCACAGATATTGATGTTTCCAGGTTTTCCGGAAGAGAGGGTTATTTCGAGTGAGCCTCTGTCGACAGTTGTTTTTTCAATATTTACAAGGCTGTATCCTCTTTTTCGAAATTGGTTAACCAGTGATTCAAGCGCTTTCGTCGCGGCAGTGTTTGTATAGAACTCTCCTTTTATCGGCTCGAAACACTCGTCAATAACTTCTTTTGATACTATGCCTGGTGGCCCTCCCACGATAGTTATCCTGGTTATGGCTGGAAGTGGTTTGAGATAAAAGAGAACTGTTTTGTTCCCCTTGTTGAGTTCAGCAAAAACTCTGGTAAAGAGATCTGTTGCCAGCAACTCCTGAAGGGTTTGGTTCAGGTCGGTTGCGTTGAGGATAATGGGTGCAATAATTGACTCAAGTTTCTGATTGTTCTGTTGAAAAAGAGCTGTTTTTGAATAGTACTTGATAGCGGTGCCTCGGGGACTTTTTTTTGTGATCTCCAGCCTTATCTTTTTTGCTTCAACTTTACCCTTGGTATAACCAGCTTCAATCAGTGCTTTAATATTGGAAAAGTCGGTAGCTTTATGGTTACTGAGATCGGGAGTGATAACGATATCAGCTTTTGCAAGTTGTGCTGGATATTGTAATTTCGTGAGGATAGTCATGGATTGATCCATTGTTTTCCAGGGGAGATCAAGTTCTTCACCGTTGGTATACATGCTGCCGTGTGTATCGACTGCGATTTTGTAGTCGGTGTTAAAGCTTTCAAGTTCATCAACCGGAAGATTTGCAACCAGCCCACCATCAACCAGATGAAAGTTATTCTGGATGATTGGTTCATAGAGGATGGGAATGGTGCTGCTTGCCCGCATTGCCTCAGAAAGTGATCCCGAGGAGAGTGGAACGCGCATTCCTGAGATGAGATCGGTCGCAATCGCTTTGAAATTGATCGGGAGGGTTGAAAAATCACCTGAAGAGTGGTACAGTGCGTTCAGTGTCAGAATGTCGAGTTTTTCGGTTATTTTTTGGGCAGAATTAAGCGATTTCGGGATGAGCAGTTTCAGTTTTTTAAAACGGATTGCGATTGATGCACGATCCCGGATTTGCTGCTGCTCAAGAAAGATATTGGATCGGGCGTAGTCGGTGTCGAGAGAAATAATGGATTCCCAAGGGATGGTCTTTACGATCTTTTCAAGTTCCGAGGTGGTGTATCCGCTGCTGTAAAGGCCTCCTATAATAGCGCCCATGCTTGTACCTGCGATATAGTCAACGGAAATACCCTCTTCCTCCAGTGCCTTGATGATGCCAATTTGTGCAAGCCCATTGGCTCCACCACCTGAAAGTGCAAGGCCTACGCTTTTTCTGGCAGGTCTCATGGAATCGAACAAGGCGAATCGGCGTTGGGGAAGTTTGAGAGTGTCCGGATAGACAACAGTGACCTGCGACGCTGTTGTATCGTGAGGGGTTGCTATTTCCGTCAGGAGTGTGACGAAGAAAAGCGCTGTAATTGTGAGAGCTGTTCTGATATTCAACAAAAGTGTCGCTCCTGGTTCATAGTCCTGTAAAAAGGTTATATTCAGGCTGTTTTTGAGATCTGAAGCCGACTTCATATCTTGAGCTTTAATGTATAACCTTTACTCTTCATTGTGAAAATGGTTTGGTTCAAACGGGTAAAACCATCAATACGTCCTACAGACAAGCGTGATGTGCCGGAGGGTTTGTGGTGGAAATGTGAAGAGTGTGGAGCAATGCTTCACAAAATTCAGCTTGCCGATCATCAATTTACCTGTCAGCAATGCGGTCACCATTTTCGGATATCCCCGTATAAGTACTTTTCTATTCTTTTTGATGGCGACAAGTATTTTGAGTTTGGTGACGAGCTTCGTGCAGCCGATCCGCTCGGGTTTACTGACACAAAAAAATATCCGGACAGGGTTCACGATACGATTGAAAAAAAAGGAAAAACCGAAGCTTGTCGCAATGCTTATGGAGAGTGCGGAGGATCACGGCTTGTTGTTTCAGCGATGGATTTTGGCTTCATTGGCGGCTCCATGGGCTCTGTTGTTGGTGAAAAAATAGCACGTGCTGTGGACAAGTCGCTTGAATTGAATGCTCCGCTTCTTGTCATCTCCCAGTCCGGTGGTGCCAGGATGATGGAGGGGGCCTTCAGCCTCATGCAGATGGCCAAGACAGCAGCCCGACTTACACGGCTCAGTGAGAAGAAACTCCCCTATATCTCTCTTTTGACGGATCCAACCATGGGGGGCATTACAGCCTCCTTTGCCATGCTTGGTGACATCAACATCAGTGAGCCAAAGGCGCTCATCGGTTTTGCTGGTCCCAGAGTGATCAGGGATACTATCAAAAGAGATCTGCCCGAGGGGTTTCAGCGAGCTGAATTTCTGCTTGAACACGGTTTTCTCGACCGCATTATTCCGCGTCGTGAGTTGAAGCGTGAGCTGGTCAGTCTTCTCAGTATGTTGAAGGTGTAGTTGAAATCCACCCCAGAGCTGCCGCCGTCACGGGAAATTGTGTGATGAATAACTTCTGGATCTCCAGAGCAATCTCGCGATGCTCTTGTTGTGTGCTTTTGTCGGTTCGTACCTCAAGGTAGTGAATCCAGCTCCTGACCGAGCCTTTCATGTAGAGCTTCGTCCGGGTGGCAAGAGGCAATAACACGCGGGCGCACTCTTTAGCAATCCCCTTTTCAAGCGCCAGGTTGTACTGCTCAAGCGCATTGCTGGCCATCCGTTCCTGCGCTTCAGCAAACCACAGCTTTGTGGCATCATCCAAATCGTCAAAAGAGTTCTGGCGGTTCTTGCTGTCCTGGCGGCGCGGTTGATAGCGTTCAATCTCCTGTGCCTTGGCATAGCGTTGTGAGAATTCCTGAAACTGGAAGCTTTTATGGCGCAAAATCTGTGGGGAAATAGCACGCGAGGTGATAATTTCAACACTCATATCAACCATCTCAAAAATGCTCCAGTGCCTGTGTTCAATGCAATAGGCGAGGAGCTTCTGATAGTCAACTGTCTCCTGGTGAGGGCTCGATACTCTTGCACAGTAGGCAATCAGCCCTTCTGGCGTGAGCGTCTGGTTGTCAACCTGGATGAGTGGAGCGGTGACAGCAATGAGGCGTACCTGCATGTTTCTTGATGTTGTGGTGGTTGTCTGACTTCGCAGAATATAGCGGAAATGGTTCCATTTTCCATCTTCTGCACAAAAGGGAAGCGAGTTCTCTTTTTTTTGCTGATTGGAACGGGAATTCTTGATTTATTGTCGTTACTGCGTATTTTACGGGTCAATGTTCTTGAGGTCGACATATTGATGATAGGCAGCTTTCAGGATGAGGCGCGTTTTCGGCCGACCTGTTTTTCAAGGGTTAACCAATTTCAAACAATAGAGCAATTATGGCAAATATTAATTTTGGTTTTGAACACCATGCCAAAAAAATGTACTCAGGCGCAATAGAGCAGGGGATTACCAACTCTCTTGTACCAATGGTCATTGAGACTTCAGGAAGAGGGGAGAGGGCATTCGATATTTTTTCAAGGCTTTTGCGTGAACGCATCATCTTTCTTGGGAGTGGTATTGATGAACATGTCGCTGGCCTGATTATGGCCCAGCTTATTTTTCTCGAATCGGAAGATCCTGATCGGGACATTTATATCTATGTCAACTCACCGGGCGGAAGTGTTTCTGCTGGTCTCGGAATATATGATACCATGCAGTATATCCGTCCCGAAGTATCCACAGTCTGTGTCGGCATGGCCGCAAGTATGGGCGCTTTTCTCCTGGCCAGCGGAGCCAAAGGCAAAAGAGCTTCGCTTCCCCATTCACGCATCATGATTCATCAGCCATCCGGTGGCGCACATGGACAGGAGACTGATATTGTTATCCAGGCGCGGGAAATTGAGAAGATTCGTACTCTGCTTGACGAACTGCTTGCCAAACACACCGGCAAGGATGTGCAGCAGGTAAGGGAAGATTCAGAAAGAGATCGCTGGATGAACGCACAGGAGGCACTTGATTATGGCATTATCGACGCTATTTTTGAGAAACGTCCAGCGCCTGAAAAAAAGGACTAACCTGAGCCACCATATCATGAGCGATCATAGTGAAGCATTTAATCTGGAAAAAAGTTATAACCATCACGACGTAGAAGAGCGGTGGCAGAGTGCGCACTGGGAGGCGGTCGGGAGTTTTCATGCCGAGAGTTCCCGTCTCCTGAAAGAGGGTAAAGAGCCCTATACGGTGCTTATGCCGCCACCGAATGTGACCGGAAGCCTGACGCTTGGTCATGTGCTGAACCATACGTTGCAAGATATTTTTATACGCTATAACCGTATGACTGGCAAGGAGGCGTTGTGGCTTCCCGGTACCGATCATGCCGGTATTGCAACGCAGACCGTGGTGGAGAAAAAGCTGAAAAAAGAGGGGATTACCCGTCACGATCTGGGACGCAAGGAGTTTCTGCAGCATGTCTGGCAGTGGAGGGATGAGTATGGTGGCCTCATTCTCAAGCAGCTTCGCAAGCTTGGCATCTCCTGCGACTGGCGTCGCAACCTCTTTACCATGGATGATGGCGCTTCAACAGCGGTTATCAACTCTTTTGTGGCGCTCTATCGTGATGGATTGATCTATCGTGGTGCCCGTATTATCAACTGGTGTCCGGTGTCGCAGACTGCGCTCTCCGATGAAGAGGTGATCATGAAGCCGCGCCGTGACAAGCTGGTCTATGTACAGTATGCCCTTGTCAACCATCCAGGGGAATATATCACCATTGCGACCGTCAGGCCTGAAACGATTCTGGCCGACGTTGCCATTGCCGTCAACCCCGAAGATCCTCGTTATCGTCACCTGGTCGGGCAGTATGCCATTGTTCCTGTTGCAGGGCGCCATATTCCCGTTATTGCTGATGACTACGTAGACATTGAGTTTGGAACCGGGGCGCTGAAAATTACTCCGGCGCATGACCCAAACGACTATCAGGTTGCCCAGCGGCACAACCTCCCTCTTCTCTCCGTTATCGGTAAAGATGGCAGGATGACCGACGATTTTGGTTATGGCGGTATGGACCGATTTGATGCCCGGGCAAAAATTCTCAAGGATCTGGAAGAGCTTGGTCATCTGGAGCGCATTGAGGAGTATGAGCACAATGTGGGCTACTCCGAGCGGGCAGATGTGGTGGTAGAGCCCTATCTCTCCGAGCAGTGGTTTGTGAAGATGAAGCCTCTTGCCGAGCCAGCCCTGAAGGCGGTCAATGATGGGGAGATTCAGTTTCATCCCCGACAATGGATCAATACCTATCGCCACTGGATGGAAAATATTCAGGACTGGTGCATCTCGCGCCAGATCTGGTGGGGGCATCGTATCCCCGCCTGGTACGACACTGATGGCAGGGTATGGGTTGCCGCTTCGTATCAGGAGGCATGTCATCTCGCCGGTACCGACAAGCTGGTGCAGGATGAAGATGTGCTCGACACCTGGTTCTCGTCGTGGCTCTGGCCATTGACAACGCTTGGCTGGACAGAGCAACAGAGTGACAATGATGATCTCAGCTCCTTTTATCCAACGAACACCCTTGTTACCGGGCCGGACATTATCTTCTTCTGGGTAGCCAGAATGATTATGGCGGGTCTCTATTTTAAAGGCACTGTGCCTTTCCGTGATGTCTATTTTACCAGCATTATTCGTGACATGAAAGGGCGGAAACTCTCAAAGTCGCTTGGTAATTCGCCCGATCCACTCAAGGTAATCGACACTTATGGTACCGATGCCCTTCGTTTTACCATTATCTATATTGCGCCGCTTGGTCAGGATGTGTTGTTCGGCGAGGAGAAGTGTGAGCTGGGCCGCAATTTTGCTACAAAAATCTGGAATGCCACCCGCCTTGTTTTCATGCAGCGCGAAAAGTATTTCACTGATCAGGATGATTTCTCGTCGTGTTACACCGCGTTTGATCCTCGGTCACTCTCACTGGATGTTGCGGAACAGTGGGTTTTTGCAAGCTATCACGTTATGCTTGAGCGCTATCATCATGGCTTCAGCCAGTTCAGGGTCAACGACATTGTCAAGTTGCTTCACGACTTTTTCTGGGGAGATTACTGTGACTGGTATCTTGAGGCGCTGAAGGTGAAACTTGCGGGGGAGCTGACCAGAGAAGAGGCTCGCAACTCGGTATGCCTTGCGGTCTCTATCCTTGAGGGTACTCTTCAAGCGCTGCACCCCGTGATGCCCTTTATCACCGATGAGATATGGCATCATGTTGTGCCTCATACCCGCGAGGAGAGTATAGCCCTGTCGTCAATGCCTCTTGCTGATATAGCCATTGCCGGGGTTGATCGCCGTGGATTTGCTTTGGTTCAGAAGCTTGTTAATGAAATCAGAAGTCTGCGTTCTTTGTTCGGTGTACCACATAAAAGCGAAGCGAGGGTTCTTTTCAGGTCAGCCAATGAAGCAGATCGCCAGGTGATTGATGCTGCTCTTCCACTGATTGCCTCACTTGCTCAATGTAATCCGGCGTTTATGGAGAGTGCAGAGCGCCCGAATCACGCAGCAGGGTCAGTTATTGAAGGAAATGAACTCTTTGTGCTGCTCGAGGGTTTAATATCCTTCGACAAGGAGCGTGTGCGTCTTCAGAAAGAGATTGACAATATCACCTCCTATGTTGTCTCTCGTAGCAGGAAACTTTCTTCCGGTGGTTTCGTTGATAATGCTCCCCCCGATGTGATTGAAAAAGAGCGGGAAAAACTGAGGGAGGCTGCGGATAATCTTGAAAAACTCAAAGCTAATCTTGCCGTTCTCAGCGAATGATACTGCTTTTGTTTTACCTTTTGATGAGGTTGTAGATGGTATATAAGCATATTAATTAGGTTAAGTCAGTCAAAAGTGGTACATTCCGACTTTTCTGGTTCGTCAGGAAGGCTGGTTCGACTGGTTTCAATCGCCTAAGTTCTTAAGGAGACGTTTTATATGAGGCAACTCAAAATAAGCAAACAGATAACCAATCGTGAAAGCCTATCTCTTGATCGTTATCTGCAAGAGATAGGTAAATATGATCTTTTGACCGCAGAAGATGAGGTTCGCTTGACCAAAGCGATCAAAGAGGGTTTTGATATGCCGGTTGATACAATCGAATACAAGCGTGCCAAGCGTGCTCTCGACAAGCTGATCAAAGGTAACCTCCGGTTTGTTGTTTCTGTAGCCAAACAGTATCAGAACCAGGGGCTTACCCTTGGTGATTTGATTAATGAAGGAAATCTTGGCCTTATCAAGGCCGCCAAGCGGTTCGATGAGACCCGTGGATTCAAGTTTATCTCTTATGCTGTATGGTGGATTCGTCAGTCCATTCTTCAGGCCCTTGCCGAGCAGTCGAGAATTGTGAGGCTGCCATTGAATCGTGTTGGCACCCTCAATAAAATCAGCAAGGCGTATAGTCAGCTTGAGCAGGAGTTTGAGCGCGATCCCAACACCAGGGAGCTTGCCACTCTTCTTGAGATGGATTCCCAGGATGTCGCAGATACACTCAAAATCGCCGGGCGCCATGTGTCGGTCGATGCTCCGTTTGCCCAGGGCGACGATAACCGTCTGCTTGATGTGTTGCAGAACGATGGCCATCTGCCTGATTATGGTCTTAATCGCGATTCTCTTACCCTTGAGGTGGAGCGCTCTCTTTCAGTTCTTGCACCGAGAGAGGCTGATGTTATCAAATCCTATTTCGGTATTGGTATGGATAACCCGCTCACGCTCGAAGAGATTGGAGAGAAGTTCAGGTTGACCCGCGAGCGTGTCCGCCAGATCAAGGAGAAAGCGATTCGGAGGCTGAGACAGTCAGCCTACAGTAAGGTACTGAAAGAGTATATCGGGAGCTGACTGATACTCTGTAAGTCACAGGGCATTGGAGAGTATGGCGGGCAGGAATGCTTACTCTCCGATGTTTAGTTTTAATACTCTTATGTTTCTGACATCCATACCGGCTCACCATCTCTCAGGCCAAGCAGTTTTGCCGCATTGCCATTACGTACGGCAATTTCGATCATACCGCTGCTGCCAACATAGGCAAGAAGCTGCTGTTCGGCAACCTCTCCATAGGTAACAGAGATGGGTAATGGTGGGCAACCTGCTGTTTTTACGAACCATTCTCTTGAAAAGTCAATACTTTTGCTGTCGAGCGAGGTGACCAGATTGCCGAAATGGTCGATGGAGATGATATGGCCATTCCAGGCTTTTCCGTTATCAGATGCTGTGCAACTCGGCAATGAGATTTTGGCGCATGCTGACGGCTCAATTTCATGTCCGAGTTCCAGCGGCGAAACCCCGGTGGCAAGATGTGCAGCAGCAGGCGAAAAAACATCCCGGCCATGAAATGTGGAGCTTTGAGTCCTGAGCATATAGTGCTCTTTGGTAATATGGACGCAGTGTCGAATGTTGTCACCCTGTAAAACGCTTGTCAGCAATCCATTGTCAGGCGCAAGAAAGGTGTATCTATCTGTTTTGATCGCTATCGCTTTGCGGGAGGTGCCGACTTCGGGGTCAACTACAGCGACAAATATTGTGCCGTCAGGGAAAAAGTATATTGACTTGCCAAGCTGGAAGGCCCCCTGTGCAATATTCTGCGGAGAGATGGCGTGAGTCAGATCAATGATCTGTGCTGCCGGTGCAAGCGAGAGAATGACCCCTTTCATCTGTCCAATGAAGGGATCAGTAAGACCAAAATCGGTCATCAGAACAATAACGGGGAGGTGGTGCATGTGGGTTGGTTCAGTCAAGAGCTGTTTTATAGATTACGTAGCCGATGCCGAGAAAAAGAAGATTTGGCAGCCATGCAGCAAGCAGCGGGTTTATAGCCCCCTGGTTTCCGGCCATGGCAACAGTTTTCTGCAATCCGAGATAGAGGAATCCTGCAAACAGTGATATGGTGATTTCAGAAGCAAGCCCTCCCCGTTTTTTTTTGGCGGAAAGGGGTACCCCGATGAGCAAGATGATAAGTGACGCGAAGGGCATTGAACTTTTGGTGTGAAAAAGAACCATTGAGGGCTCCAGACCAGCCAGGCCAGCTTTTTGTTTTTCTGAGAGATAACGGTAGTGGCGGATGATATTCATTTCGTCTGGATGCAGATTGATCTCTTTCAGTGAGGATGGCGACAGTGCAAGTTTTACCTGTTTTGAGGGCTCAACGTGAAACTCCTCCCTATCCTGAGTAAATACCCTGATTGAGGCATTCCGCATCATCCACTCCCGAGTTTTGGAATCGTACCGCATTGAGTCTGCGTCGATTCTTGAGGTAAGTCTGGCACCACTGAACTGCTCTATGGAGACCGCGATGAGAAGTGATCGGTCAGGATCAAACTCTCCAATTGAGATAATTCGATTGCCAGGTTCGCGAAGATGGATATACCGGTTTTCTTTCGCTTTTGAGTTATTTTTAATGAAATATCGCTGATCAAAGGTATGTGTTTCACTGAAAGCCGCAGGTGCTATCCACCAGGCGTTGACAATATTCATGCCAAGAATGAGAAGGCCGCCAAGCAGAAATGGTGTCAGGAGTTGGCGCATACTAATCCCGGCAGAGCGAATGGCAGGCAGCTCGCTTGAAAGAGCGAGTTTTCCTGATACAAGTATTGATGCGAGGAGGGAGCTTATCGGGGAGGTGATCAGGATAGTGGCAGGAACAGTCAACAGAAAAAATCGACCAACCTCTGGTACCGTAAGATGGTTCTCCATGATTGCATCAAGCCTCTCAACCACCGTAATGAGGATAAAGAGGCAAACAAAGACCAGAGAGGAGAAAAAAAAGGCTTTTGCAAACTGCCCGAATATATACTTGTAAAGAATTTTCATCGTAATTTTCGGGCAAGGGTGCAGGGTATCACTCTGTTAGTAACCAAAAATATCATCAACTTTCAGCTCTCTGACCGTGCCATATTTCCGCAGAGTTGCCATATCAAGATTTTTTTTGTTGCCAAGCACCAGCATGACATGCTTTTTGTTGTTGAAATGGCTCTTGTGGAACTGCTCAATATCATTGAGGTTCATACTTCCAGCTCCCTGATAGATATCTTTTCTGATATCGTGGTCATGCCCAAGCCGGATCGCCTCCTCGTAAGAGAAAAGAATTTCAGTTTTTGTGAGCCGCTCAGTGGAGATTTTCTGCAAAATGCCATTCTGCGCCGAAGCAAAAAGTTGTGGCGATTTTGGCAGCTCCGCCATCAGGTTGCTGATTCCTTCGAGTGCTTCCGGCAGTTTGTCGGCCTGGGTTCCAATGTAACTGACAATATAGTTGTGCTCCTTCTTCTGCTTCGGAGTTTTGAAGACCGAAAAGACAGAGTAGGCAAGCGCCTTGGCTTCGCGCAGCTCCTGGAAGACCACAGAAGACATGCCTCCACCGTAGTATTCGTTGAAAAGTGTCGAGAGAGGCACAATGGAGGGGTTATACAGCTCATCTCTCGTCAGCAGAATCACCTCGGCCTGTGTCATATCGTAGTCAACGACATAGACAAGATTGTCGTTCTGTTCAAGATCTTTGTAGGGATCGTTTGCTGGCGGGGTTTTGAATGATGCAGGGTAGTGCCGGACTGCATGCAGCTCCCTGAGCAGCTCCTCTGAAGAGGCTGGACCGTAGAAGAGCACGCGGTGGCTGTACTGCAAAAGCGACTGTATCTCCTCCAGCAACTCTTTCGATGTAACCTTTTCAAGCTCGCTGTTGCTCAGGACGTTGGTGAAGGGTGAAACCGGGCCATACTTGCCATAACTGGTCATGGCCTCAAAGAGTATCTTTTTCTTGGAGAGCTTGTCATCAGCACGCTCTTTGATTACTCCAGCTTTCAACTTTTCCAGCGCATCATTGTCAGGACGGGTATCCACCAGAAGTTTTTCAAGGAGGCGAATAGCCGCTGCAGAGTTTTTCTGAAGTCCCGAGAGTTTCAGATAGACATAGTTATCGGAGGTAAATGCCGAGAAGCTGGCACCAACCTTGTACAACTCCTGGCTGAACTCTTTTGGCGTAAGTTCCGAGGTGCCAAGATAGGAGAGGTAGTCGAGCGCAAGATCAATTTTTTTGCTGTTATTTTTTCCAATGTCAAAGACATAGTAGAGCGAGAAAAGCTCGTTTTCACTGTTGTGCAGATAGTGCAGCTTTACTGAAGGGTTAACCTCAAAAAAACCGATATCTTTTTTGAAGTCAAGAAAAGAGGGGCTGGTCTCCTCAGATTTTTTAGCCAGAATTTGCTCGGCAAACGGTGACGAGGTGTTCCGGTTCACCGTGAGAGGGGTGATCGGGGGCTTCTGGATTTTGTTTTCGCTCTCGGGGGTACCATGCTCCTTGAAGATGGCGACATAATTTGAGCTGTAGTGCTTCCGCGCAAAAGAGATCAGCTCTTCTTTGGTAATCTTCTGGAGGCGATCAATATTGCTGACATGCTCCTGCCATGGCATTCCCCAGACAAAGCTGTCCACGTATGCTTCTACCCTGCCACGGTTGGTTTCGTAGAGTTTCAGTTGCTCAACTTTCAGGTCATTGATTGTCGCTTCAAGCAGCCAGTCAGGAAACTTGCCCTCTTTCAGCAGTTCAAGCTGATCAAGCAGTTCGGTTTGTACCTCTTCGAGGCTCTGTCCCTCTCTCGGTTTTCCGGTGAGAATGTGCGCGGAATAATCTTTCATCATGATGACTGATGAGGTGGCATCGAGCACTCTCTGCTGCTGGTTCAGGTTGAGGTCAATCAATCCTGCAGTATGGTTGAAGAGAATTTTGTCGACAAGAGTCAGGTAGTCAGCATCCAGGCTGTTGACACCATTGAAACGAAAGCCGATAACCAGCTCTTCAGATTCAGGCCCTTTGACCCTGGTAATCAATGGTTTGGTTATTTCATCTTCAACAGCCGGGGTAAATGCAGGCAGCTCTTTTGGCTCCAGTACCGAAAACTTCTCATCAATCAACTTGATCATGGCATCGGGCTCAAAATCTCCGGCGATACAGAGCGCCATGTTGTTTGGCACATAGTGGCTGCGGTAGTAATCAATAACATTTTTGATAGAGGGATTTTTCAGGTGCTCTGCTTTGCCAATGGTGGTCTGTGTTCCGTAGGTGTGTTTTTTGAAGAGCCCGGCAAAGAGATTCTCCCATATCTTCCGGCTGTCACTATCCATGGTCATGTTCTTCTCTTCATACACGGTTTCAAGTTCAGTATGGAAGAGGCGCATAACCGGATTACGGAACCGTTCAGCTTCAATGGTCAGCCAATGGTCAAATTTGTTTGATGGAATATCGTTGACATAGACGGTTTGTTCAACCCAGGTGTAGGCATTGGTGCCCTGGGCCCCAATGGAGCTGAGCAGTTTGTCATACTCATTGGGGACGGTAAAGCCAGCCGCCGCATTGGAGAGCGAATCAATTTTTTTATAGATCGCCGCCCGTTTTTCAATGTTGGCCGTTGAGCGGTACTCTTCATAGAGATCAGTAATTTTTTGAAGTTCGACATGCTCCTTTTCATAATCAAGAGAGCCGAGGGAATCGGTGCCCTTGAAGAGCATGTGCTCCAGATAGTGCGCAAGCCCGGTTGTTTCAGCGGGATCATTTTTGCTGCCGGCCCTGACGGCGATGGAGGTGTAGATCCTCGGTTCGTCATGATAGGGGCTCATGTAGATGGTCAGCCCGTTTTTCAGGGTATAGATTCTGGTGTGAAGAGAGTCGCCGGGAACGGTGGTGTATTGAAGAGGGGTGGTTTCGTGCGTCTTCATAATGGTTGTGCAGGAGATTAAATGCAAAAAAAGTATCCCGATGATGAACATGGGGATACTGCGTTTCATGGGTAAAGCAAATTGAACATTATCTTGCATCAAAAAAAGAAAATAATGGGATTAAAAGCAGATAATTGCAACCACGGCATGAATCTTGTCAAAAGTATACGGACGCATCTACCCCAACCTTAATTCTTGAAATTTATTGCCAGGTAGTAGAGACTCCTTTTCTTGATTTTCTGGTATAGTTCTACAAAGGTAATATCAAATAACAAGTTGTGGTTGCTGTGTTGTAATGATGTTATAATAACCTTGAAATCGGCCAATACGAACCCTTGAAAACAATTAACCCGAATATAACAATATGTGTCAATCTCTCAGGGTTGAAAGAGCTGATCCAGGCTTTTCAGGAAGTTCATTGTGTATATTGATGGCTTTTGCAATTTGCTGTATGTGCAGTGGAGGCATATTACTGAAAGCTGGATACTGAAAAATCATATTTCCATATACTCCCCTCCATAACCCCGTCCCGGAGACTTGATGCGCACGTATACAGCGGCAAGCATGACCAGTGCGTTGATTGCTCCGACAACAATGAAGGGTGCTTTCGGGCTCATGGAGTCAAAAAGCCGTCCAGTGATGGTGGTGATGACAAGAATTCCGATGGCGCCGCTGATATTGAAGATGCCGATGACCGATCCACGCTCTGCCTTGGGAGCCTCCTGCCCAATCAGTGACTGCGCTCCAAGGAACGAACTGATCTGCCCGATGCCGAGCAGCACAAAAAAGATAATGGCGCCGGACTCATGCGGATTGCCGATCATTCCCAGTGAGAGGTAGCCGATGCTGGCCAGAGTCATGCAGATAATCAGGGCGGTGACCCGGTTCCATCGGTCAATCAGCGGCCCGATCACCGGAGCCCAGAGCAGCGCGGCACCCTGCGAGATAATGAAAATCATCATCCCTTTTTTTACTGCTTCAGCCGGCGCCATACCCATTGCAATGCCTGCGGTTGTTCCCCATAGCGGCAGAAAGGTTCCGATAATGGATTGATCTCCGCGTGCCACAAAGGCTGCCGCATAGGAGAGCAGAATTCTTGGATTGTTTGCGCAATTCATACTGCTGCACAGAAGGGCGCGAAGAGAAGGGCGATCCTCCTTTTTCACCGCAGCCCCCCCCTTAAGGCCAAAACCAACAACTCCTGACGAAACAAGTGCAATACCTGCAACAGCGAGGTGGGTGTAAAGCCCTGCATCATTTCCGCTGAACCCTTTCACGATCAACTTCTGTGGCAATCCACCAAAAAAGCTGTTGAGCGCAACTATGCCGAGGCCATTAAGAAACCCTGTTATAGCGATCAGTTTACCTCTGGAACGTTCAGCAGGGTAGTCAATCATGACGGTGGACAGCCCCCCGGTGACAGCAACAATGCCGAGGGCGTAGATCATCCTGTAGAGTGTCAGGTCGGCAACAGAGCGAGAGAGAGGGTAGAGCCCGTAAGCAAGTGCAAGGAGGAGAAATCCGGCGCTGTACACAGGCCTCCTCCCGATTCTATCCATCAGTACCCCGGCAGGCACAAAAAAGAGCAGAGTGACAATCTCTGTCCAGAAGACAAGATCGCCGCTGATGGCCCCCTGAAGTGAGGTTGGTATTTTAAGGTGTTCGTTGAGGATATAGGCCTGTCCGACAGAGATAAAGGTTACAAGGCCGATGGAGAAAAAGGCGGCATAAAGATACGCGACACCGTGGCGGGGCAGCACTGAAGGTGCAAGAGCGATAGGGCCGATAGAGTGAGAAGATACTGCTTTGATCATTGTTATGGCTACTGCTTCAGGCCTTTTGAAAAAACTTCAACGGTCAAAAGAATTTTTGAAAGGAATTCATACGGAGTGCGTACTACTTAATGAGAAGTGGATTGCTTCGTTTTCTATTGGGTGTTTTCAACTAAAAATAAAATAAAAGAAGTTATGAAAAAGAATCTTATCGCTGGTGTTGTTTTCTCTCTTGCTGTTACTGGCCTTTTTGGTGGTGTATCTTTTGCGGAAGCTCCCAAGGCTGAAGTGAAAGCCGCAGCTCCTGCTGCAGAGGCTGCAGCCCCTGTTAAGAAAGCCAAGAAAGCAGTTGTGAAGAAAGATGCCAAGAAAGATGCAGAGAAGAAAGGCGAAGCAAAGAAAGGTGAAGTCAAGAAAGAAGAAGTAAAAAAGTAAGGCAGGTTTATCTTCTGATGCTGTATCAGCAAAAACAGGTGGCTTTCTGTGGCGCCTCGAAGTTTGACTGTTGATGCATCTCTGTCTGTTCAGAAAAGCCCTCTTGTGGGCTTTTCTGCATTACAGGTAATTATACGGCATGATTACATCAAACCTGTGCAGTTCAACGGCGCTGAAGAGCAGAGCGAGACCATTAGCCTCAACTAACAAATGGAGCAAGTCGTTGGAGTCATTCTTGTGCTGCGCCGTTTACGCCATCTGCGATAAAACCAGAGCCACCAGTTGCTGGCTAAAAGCCTGCGCAACAGGTTCCACCTCTAACGCAAACGGATAGAAAATTCAAAATTCCGGATTCGTTAACGAGTAAAAGCGTTTCACCAAAAAAAAATAATCCAGCACAGAGTAATGATGCAAAGGGTCGCACACAACAACCTCCTGATGACGGTTCACCGGATTGAAACCTCGCAACACCAAAACTGACCAGAGCATAAACGATTGAAGAAGAATACATACTGAAATATTGCAAAGAGCATCAGCTTGGCGAATGCGGGATGAGAGGGTGTCCCTTGGGGTAGACCCGACAACCGGTAGCGGGTAGCCATCAAGGTGCTGCATTCGCACTATGCCGAGCAAAAGAAGATTCGCGACCGTTTTCTTGTGGAGGCGCAGTCGCTTGCAAAGCTTGATCACCTCGACATTGTGATGCTGATTGACTACAATGCTGAGAAGCTGGTGCTGGTGCAGCAGTACATTGACGGGGTGGATCTTGAAAAGTACATCACGCATCATCGCGGCCCGATTCCTGAATAGGCTGCAAAGGTGCTCTTCTGCAAGCTGCTGGAGGCTTTTGCCTACGTGCACCAGAGCGGCGTTATCCATCGCGACATCAAGCCTGCCAATATCCTGATGACCAAAGGCAACCATATCAAGGTGGTGGATTTCGGTATAGCGAAAGACACTGAAGCTGGTCGCGATACCATGACCAGCACTCGCATGGGAACGTTGGTCTACATGAGCCCGCAGCAGATCAAGAGCAAGCCGGGTGAAAAGATAGACTACCGTACCGACATCTATTCGCTGGGTGTACTGCTGCATCAGATGCTGACGGGCAAAGCACCCTATGATACCGATAAGGAGTCTGACTTTGATATTTCCCAAAAAATCGTGTATGAGCCACTGCCGAGGATGAAGAGCATCTACGAGTATGTGTCGCCGGGGATGCAGGCGGTTGTTGACAAGGCAACGGCAAAGGATCGTGCCAAACGTTATCAGAGTTGCAAGGAGTTCATGCAGGCTATCAAGGCGCTCAAGCCTGCGCCATCATCAGCGGAGTCTGACTGGAGGGAGGGGCTGCGCGATATCGTCCGTGACAAGCGGGTTATTGCCGGGGTGGTGATGGTTCTGCTGGTTGCGCTTGGCGTGTTCGGGTTCAGTCGTGCGACAAGGAAGGTGGAAGCGCCAGTTGAGGCACCGGTAGCTGTCAGTCCACCGTCTGTGCCTGCGGAAACTCCTGCGTCACCAGCTCCAGTTGTCCCGGAACCCGCACCTGCTGTACTCGCACCAGAACCGGATCTCCAGTTGAAAATAGGCGATCATTATCAGGGAGGCATAATCTTCTATATTCTGAAACCAGGCGACCGAGGGTACGACCAGAATCAACAGCATGGCTTGATTGCCGCCAAACATGACATCATCAAAACATATACCGACGAGTGGGGACGGGAAGTCATACACGGATGCCTATAGCTGGAGCACGAATCAGTGCAACAATGAAAACGAAAAAGATTATGCGTGGCAACGTGTTGGCGGCACTGACACTGCAATCGCTACAGGTGTGCAAAATACGAAAAGGATACTTAATAAATATCCATCTTCCCGTTATCCGAACAGTGCGGCAGCGGTAGCTCGTGCCTACTCAGGTGGAGGCTATCACGACTGGTATTTGCCGAGTAAAGATGAATTGGCGCAACTATATCGCAATAAAAGTGCTGTTGGCGTTTTTTCTGCTACCTACTGGAGTTCCTCGGAGAGAGGTGCACAGGACGCCTGGGACCAGTACTTTGGTGACGGGCAGCATTTCAACTTCGTCTGCAATAAGTACGTCATCTCCAGTCGAGTTCGAGCTGTTCGGGCTTTTTAAAGGTCGTTTCGGCTACGCTCAACGACCGGTCGGTGCCACGAGCAGCGCAAAGCGCGTATCGAAGTGGTCGACGGATTGTTTGCGTTGATCAGGCAGCAGATTTCAAGGCTGCAGGAGTTATGAACCATGATGTTTTTCATATTTGCTGAATAATACCTATACTTCTGCCACAAATGTATGCATTCAACAAAAGAGGAATACAGGATGATGGCAAGCACTTCAATAAGAATCAATCAGGGGCTTTACGAGCAAGCCAGGCAAGACGCTCTACTTGAGCATCGTTCTATTTCGGGTCAGATAGAGTTTTGGGCACGGGTAGGTCGGGCGGCGCTTGACAACCCGGATTTGCCGGTCAGTTTTGTTGCAGAGTCGTTAGCATCTTTAGCCGAACCCAGGGATCACCCTACACCGTTTGTGCCCCGGAGTGCCAGGCAATGACCTGGTCCGTCCTGCAAACGCGAAGATTCGCACGACAATACAAAAAACTTCACTACAACACCGCTGCTGATGTAGACACTGCTGTTGAAAAGGTACAGCAAAGCCCTGATATCGGGGAACGAAAAAAGGGTGATTTGGCAGCACTGTACGTTTATAAGTTTCGCAGCTCAGGCCAGGTGTATTTGCTTGGCTATTCGCTGGATGAAAGAGTTCGGCTGGTTTACCTTGAAGCCGTTGGGTCACATGAAAACTTTTATCGGGATTTGAAACGATAATTGGCAAAGGTGGTTACTTCCAAAGTGGTAATCACCATTTCAGATAGTCAAAAGCGTTGCGTACTTTCGCGGAAAGGGTTCTGATTCTCTTCCGACAAGACAAGATACTGTTAACATACAAGATGTAGAGATTCGTGTCAACAATACAACCAAAAGCAGTCATCCTTCTCAGTGGCGGTATGGACAGCCTTGTCACCACAGCAATTGCTCATGCCGAAGGCTTTGCGCTGGCGGCCATGCACGTCAATTACGGGCAGCGAACCTGGCAGAGGGAGTTGGAGTCGTTTCGCTCAATCTGTAACCATTACAACATAGAGCAGCGTCTTGAGGTCAATGCGGATTTTCTGGCCCGGATTGGTGGCTCCTCCCTGACCGACTACTCCATGCCAGTGGGTGGTGCTGATCTTCAGGGATCATCAATTCCCACCAGCTATGTGCCGTTTCGCAATGCAGGTTTTCTTTCGATGGCGGTGAGTTGGTCCGAGGTTATTGGAGCGGAGAAGATTTTTATCGGGGCGGTGGAGGAGGACTCTTCCGGTTATCCTGACTGCAGAAAAGTATTCTACGACGCGTTCAATACGGTTATCTCACTTGGAACGAAACCGGAGACCGATATTGAGATACTTACGCCATTGATTGAGATGCAGAAATCTGATATTGTCCGCAAGGGGATGGAGCTGGGTGCGCCGTTCAATCTGAGCTGGTCATGCTATAAAAGCGAGGGGAGGGCGTGTGGTCTCTGCGACAGTTGTGCCCGGCGGCTTCGTGCTTTTGAGCTTGTGGGTCTGGCCGATCCGATTGATTATGAAGAGCGTCCGCTGTATATTCGGAAAAGCATTTTTTAATCTCATTATTCAATTATGAAATCGATCAAATCGTTGAGTTCAAGCATTTCAGCTTCAGAGTCGCTCAAGGCACGGCTGACTCTTTCGTTCTCGCTTATGGGGGCGATCTGGATTGTGGGTCTTATTGGTCATTTTACACCACTTCTGGAGTGGCCAGCGCTTTTTCTCTATCTTTTTGGTTCAATTGGTCTGGTGCTTTATCGGGGAAACAAGCTGGGTGAGTGGCAGAAGATGTATCTTGCCGGGGGGAATTTGAAAAAGTCCCTGAAGTGGGGCGGCATTGCTGGCGCTCTGCTTTTTGCCATGGATATCATCAACACCGTGATGTATTACAAAAATGGCGGAGCGCCCATGGCCGGAATGGAGTTTATCCTGGTGAACGGTTCATTGCTCTATCTCTTTCCGATACTGATTCTCGCAGAAGAGTTCCTTTGGCGGGGCATAATGTTTTCTGCCATGATTGAAAAAGGAGTCAACAAGCATCTTACGGTTTTTCTGACAACAATTTTTTATGTTCTCAACCACTTTGCGGTGGCACCTGTCGGTATGCAGGAGCGGGCGCTGATGGGGATGATGGCTTTCCCGATTGGCATTTTGGGAGGATACCTTGTTCTGAAAACCAAAAATATCTGGGGTAGTGTTCTGGTCCATATTACAACCATGCTTTCTATGGTGCTTGATATTTTTGTTATTCCACAACTGATCCGTTGATTGACCAAACCTTTCCATGTTCCAAAATCGCATTACCACCCTGTTGCATCAGGATAAGAAACTGCTGATAGCCTACATTATGCCTGAGTTTCCGGTTGTTGGCTCAACTTTGCCAGTGCTTGAAGCGCTTGAGGAGAGCGGTGCTGATATTGTGGAACTTGGTATGCCCTTTTCGGATCCGATTGGTGATGGTCCGGTGATTCAGGAGGCGGCACATACCGCTCTTCGTAACGGTGTTACCATCAAACATCTCCTTGAGCTGGTACGGCGTGCCCGCCAGGGTGAGGGGTGCAGGCCTGTCAACGTTCCAATTCTGCTGATGGGCTACTGTAATCCGGTGATTGCCTACGGCATTGATGCGTTTTTGCATGATGCGGTGGCGGCTGGTGTTGACGGGCTGCTGATACCTGATTTTCCACCCGAGGAGGCTGCTGATTTTCTCCAGAAGGCTAAAAGTGTTGGTCTGACGGTGGTCTTTCTTGTCTCTCCGGTTACTCCCCCGGAGCGAATTGAGCTGATTGACTCGCTTTCAACCGATTTCTCCTACTGCCTTGCCGTCAATGGAACAACTGGTACCGCAAAGCTCTCCGAGGTGGCATCAGAGGATGCGGTTGATGAGTATCTGAAAAGAGTACGCCAGCATACCCGCAAAAAATTTGTTGTCGGATTTGGCATCAAGGACAGGGCTCGTGTTGAGTCAATGTGGGCGCTGGCTGATGGTGCGGTTGTCGGCACAGCACTGTTGCAGCACATCGCACCCGCATCGACTCCTGAAGCGTGCGCCACCCTTGCAGGGGAGTTCTGGAGAACGCTCCGGTAGCCCTCTATGGAGAACCCTCCCTCCGTTGATATTATCATTCCCCATTTCAAACGGCGGGATATGCTTGAGCGATGTCTCGACTCGCTTGCAGAGACCCGTTATCCCTCAATGGGTATCATTGTGGTGGATAATGGTGGAACGGAGGCGGGACTTGTTTTTCTTGTCAAACGGTACAGGAGTGCCCGATTGCTGCGTCTCCCGCAAAATCGTGGTTATGCCGGTGGCTGCAATGAGGGGCTGAAACACTCCACTGCGGATTATGTCGTTTTTATGAATGATGACACGGAGCATGAGCCCTTGTGGCTTGAGCGCCTTGTCCGTGCTGCTCTTGAGGATGAGCGCATTGCAGCGTTACAGCCGAAAATTCTTTCACTCAAGCCATACCGTCGGGGTAAAAAGGTGTTTGATTATGCCGGAGCGGCTGGCGGAATGATTGACCGTCTTGGTTATCCGTGGTGTTTGGGGCGTACATTTTCGGCCATTGAGCAGGACGGTGGCCAGTATGATGCAGGGCAGGATATTTTTTGGGCATCGGGTGTAGCCATGTTTGTGAAGAGAGCTGTTGCTGCAGAGCTTGGCGGGTTTGATGACGATTTTTTTATGCAGATGGAGGAGATTGATCTCTCATGGCGCATGAAGCTTGCCGGTTATCGTCTCTGCTCTGTGCCGTCATCGGTTGTTCTGCACGAAGGGGGAGCCTCTCTCTCTGCGGGCTCTTCTGAAAAGATCTTTTTCAACCATCGCAACAATATCACCATGCTGTTGAAAAACCGGAGCATGGCTGCGCTGCTGTGGGTGTTGCCACTTCGATTGCTGCTTGATGGTGCTGCCGCGCTGTTCTATGTGACCCAATATCCTGACGGGCTGAAAAAATCGGGCGCTGTATTTCGGGCGTTGTGGTACAATGTCCGATGTTTTGGTAATATCATGAAGAAGCGGACGCCGATACAGCGCTCCCGGGTCGTTGATGAAAAAGCGCTTTTTCGCCATGTCCCGTTTCTGTATCCAGTTAAGCGTCGCTCGTGAGTAGTTCATATTCACAGTACTCGGGGTAATAACATAGGGTTTTCCCCTATGTTGACTGATGTCGCCCCTTCAGGGCTGAAGAGTGCATCCCATCGGCGGCAGTGTCGGTGGTGGTACAAGTGATGAAAAAATCATGCCCATCCTGATCAATCCTGTGAATCAAGGTTCAAGACAACGGTTGCTAGTTCTCTTTTGGTGGCGGGAGATGTCCCCATGTGACCATATCCCTGACTGTTTCAATCAGGCTCTCTTTGAATGGCCTGAATGAGATGGAGAGTTCCTGTTTGATTTTTGAGGTGTCATAGTGCATGGAGCGGCCGACATTCAGGCGGATATACTTGCCCGTATCTTTTGGCTGGGTAAAAGAGAGGAGTTTCATCAGGAGTGTGCCTGCTATTCCAGAGAGGTCAATCTTTGGAAGCGCATAACGTTGAAAGCCTGAGGATTTCAGTATTGCCACGATGCGCCGCAAATGTATTGTTTCAGCAGAGCAGAGGTAACGTCCACTGGCTGAATCGTTCTCCATGGCAAGCACATGCGCTTTTGCCACATCACGAACATCAACAAATCCCCAGTTCAGATCCATTATACAGGGATACACGCCACTCATGATATCGCGGATCATCTGGTTGGTGGTGTTGAGTAAAGGCGAGAGTGATGGTCCAATGACCATGGCGGGGTTGATAGCAACCAGATCAAATCGCGGACGTCTGGCCATGATAAAGTCCCATGCCTCGCGTTCAGCAAGTGTTTTTGAGTACTGATATGGCTGTCGATCAAGGGATGACATGATGTTCCAGTCTTTTTCAGTAAATATTTTGTGACTTTCCGGTTGGTCAGTAATGGCAGCAATTGATGAGGTTAATATCAGTCGTTTTACCTTGTTTGCCTTCATGCAACTCTCAAGCACAGTCTCCGTTCCAATAACAGCCGGGTCAACCAGATCCTGTTGTGGATTTTTAACATTGATCTGATAAGGACTTGCCGTATGGATGACATACTCACATCCTGATGCCGCCTTATCATAGGCACCTGCTTGAAGCAGGTCTGCCCTGTACAGTTCCAGGCGCTCTTTGGCCCCTGGCAGGTCAAGAAGAAAGGGGTAGTGTTCAGGGCTTTTTCGGACGGTACCCCTGACACGGTATCCCCGCTCAAGCAGTTCTCTGACAATATGAGCGCCAATAAATCCGGAAGCTCCGGTGACGCAGACTGGTGAATTGCTTTTCATGGTTTGTTATGCAAGTGGTTCAGCGTGGATGATGACTCGTCCTGCGTTATTGAGGGAGCGGTAGAGCAGCCCTTCAAACTGGCTGGTAAGAGAGTGTACCTCTTCCAGAAGGGCATCATCATGAAATGAGCAGTGAAGAGTAATAATAAGTTTTTGTTGTTCAGTTTTTCTGATCTGAATGTCGTGTACGTCGTGGATTTTTACAATTTTTTTTGATGCGTTGATAATCGTAGCGCGTAGCTGCTCTTCTTCTATTTGGGAGAGAAGGCTGGTGGCTCGCTCATCAAAGCGGAGAGGATCAAGATGGATGCAGATATCAAGCTCTTCATCGAATTCGCAGCGCAGCTCATCTTCCAACGCTGTAACGGTATCGTGTGCCTGCTTGATGGTGAGTCGTTGGTCAATTTCAACATCAAAGGTGATCTGTTTTTTCTCTCCCCCCAGGCTTGTCGAAATGTTGTGAGCGTGAAGGTTATGGTTCAGCCCGACAACATGTACCCTTTCGGCAATGGTTTCGCTGTTGAGAGCTATTGGTCTGCAGTTGATCGTGATATCCCCGACAGAAAATTCGTCACGCATTTTCTGTTCAATATTTGAGCTGATCGCCTGTACTTTCTCCACAGAGAGTGTTCGGTTGACGCAGACTGCCATTTCAATAAAGATCTGTGGTCCGGTCGGTTTTACCCTGAGTTTATCAATCTTGATAACACCCTCAACCGTGGCTGCTATCTCTTCGATTCTTTCAGCAATGCCCTCTGGTGCCGCATCGATAAGGACATCAATTGTTTTTTTCCCAAGGCTGAACGCTGCGTAGCCAACCAGCACGGCCACAGCAATGCCTGCCACAGCATCAGCCCATGCTACACCCCACGAGACAAAAACAAGTCCCGCCAGTACTACGGCCGAACTGAGAATGTCAGAGCTGAAGTGGAGTGCGTCAGCCTCAAGCGCCTGGCTGTTGGTCTCTTTTGCAACTCTTTTCAGCGCTCTTGAACGGGAAAAATCGACGAGAATAGAGATGACCATGATGGCAATGGCATACCAGGTGACTTCAACCTCTGTCGTTCCTGCGATCAACCGTTCCGTTGCGGCATAGATGATCCAGATACTTGTGATGACCAGGAGGCCTGTCTCAATAAGCGCCGAAACACTCTCAACCTTGGCGTGACCGTAGTGATGCTTGCTGTCGGCAGGTTTGTCACTCATTCTGACCGCAAACAAAGTTAATGCCGCAGCCCCAAAGTCCAGGCCAGAGTGTGCCGCTTCAGAAATAATTCCAATGCTGCCGGTCATGATGCCGACCACAAGCTTCATGGCAGTCAAAAAAAGGCTTGCTATTACCGAAGAGAAAGCGACATTTTGCTTTTTATGAGTCTGTTCCATCAAGAGTTGTACCTGGTTTTCCAATTGTCACTTCTTCACAAATTTCAGAAACCCTGCTTATATTAGGGTAGTAATACAATTTGTTCCAATCGGTGAAAAATCGCGACGGAGCTCAATATATCATGAGTTTATCATAAGAGCAATGAACATCGGCATATCATGTCATCACACTTACGGCGGCAGTGGAGCAATTGCTACGGAATTGGGTAAGGCGCTTGCAGCAAAAGGGCATCGGATCCATTTTTTCGGTCAGGCGGCACCATTCAGGCTGGGTGCATTTTCCCGTAATATCTTTTATCATGAGGTTGATGTGATGCATTATCCGATGTTTGATGCACCGTTCTATTCTCTCGCCCTTGCCGCGAAAATCGCGGAGGTGGCATTTTATGAAAGGCTGGATGTGGTGCATGCTCATTATGCCATTCCTCACGCATTGAGCGCTATGCTTGCCCGTCAGATGCTGGAGGACAAATGTTTGGATTCGAAGTGTTTCAGACTGGCAACGACGCTGCATGGCACCGATATTACGGTTGTCGGCGCTGACCGTGGGATGCAGGATGTTATCCGGCTTGCGATCAACAAATCCGACGGGGTGACAACTGTGTCGAGATACCTGAAGGAGGAGACGGTCAGGATGTTTACTCCAAAGAAGGAGATAGTCGTTATTCCGAATTTTGTTGACACCTCAATTTTTTTTCGTTCGCCCAAAAAAGAGATTCGGGAACAGCTTGGTATAGGAGATGAGAAAATTGTCATTCATATCTCCAATTTCAGGCCGGTGAAATGTATTGGAGATATTATCAGGATTTTTTATGCGCTGAGCCAGACAACCACTGCAACGTTGTTGCTGGTGGGTGATGGGCCGGAACGGAGTGAAGCTGAAATTCTTGTACGTCAGTTCGGGATTGTTGACCGGGTAAAGTTTCTTGGTAAACTTCTTGATATTGTGCCACTTCTTTCCATTGCCGATGTGATGTTGATGCCAAGCAATGCGGAGTCATTCGGGCTTGCCGCGCTTGAGGCGATGGCTTGTGGGGTGCCGGTGGTTGCCACCATGGCTGGCGGGTTCCCTGAATTTATTGGGCCGGGTCGGCATGGTTATTTGCTTGCTCCGGGAGATATTGAGGGGATGACTGAGAAGGCGCTTCACCTGCTTTCAGATGAACATCACTGGCTTGAGTGTTCAGAGGCATGTGTTCAGCAGGCAAAGCGATACGAGACCGCTCTGCTCGTTGAACAGTATGAGGCGTTTTATACAAGGCTGGTCGAGGGTGTGCCGTAGCTGTACGCTTCCGGGATGTCAATACTGCTTGCTTGTCAGCAGCACACTCCGGTATTTATCAAGGTTTTCGAGTACCTCGCCTGTGCCTCTGGCAACTGCAGTGAGAGGGTCTTCGCTGATATGGACGGCGAGTTTTGTCTCGGCATTGATTTTTTTGTCGAGCCCCTTGATGAGCGCTCCGCCTCCTGCAAGAAAGAGACCTCGATCGAAAATGTCGGCCGAAAGTTCCGGTTTGGTTACTTCAAGACTTTTTTTAATCGATGTGATGATCTGGCTGATCGGTGTTGCAATGGCCTCCCTGATGGTGGCTGAGTTGACCTCCTGCTCTTCGGGAAGGGCAGTGACCAGGTTTCTTCCTCTGACCATCATCGTCAGCTCTTTATCCAGCTTGTAAGCAGACGCGATTTTTATCTTGACATCTTCGGCTGTTCGCTCGCCGATAGCAAGGTTGTACGCTTTGCGGAAGTGACGGACAATTTCATCGGTTATATCGGTTCCGGCAACACGAAGGGACTCTCCTGATGCAATACCTCCAAGAGAGATAACCGCAATTTCCGTAGTGCCGCCTCCGATATCGACAATCATGTTGCCCATTGGCTCTTTGACATCAAGCCCGATACCAATTGCCGCAGCCATAGGTTCCGTAACCAAATAAACCTCTCGGGCACCAACATGTTCTGCAGAGTCCCGCACAGCCCTTTTTTCAACTTCGGTAATTCCCGACGGTATGCCGATAACCATTCGCCGAATGCCGAATGAAAACTTTGTCTTTGTTTTATTGATCAGCCCCTTGATCAGCTCTTCGGTTGCCTCATAGTCTGCAATGACACCATTGGCAAGTGGCCGTATAGTGACAATGCCGGGATGGGTTTTTTCATGCATGAGAAGCGCTTCGTGGCCTATGGCAACAATTTTACCGGTATTGCGTTCCCTGGCGACAATTGAAGGCTCATTTAAAACAACACCTTTGCCCCTGATAAAAATCAATGTATTTGCTGTTCCGAGATCAATGGCAATATCTCTGAACAGGTTACTGAAAAAGCTCATGTTAACATGGTTCTGTGTGTCTTTCATAGTGGCTTGGAATGAAGCTGATTCAAGCTATATTCCAAGGTTTCAAGTTGACCCTTAAGGTAGCTAATGGAATTTTTTTTTCAAATGAAAAGAGCCCTTTCAGTGCCTCTTTTTTGCATTTTTTCCCTTTTTTTGACTCGCGGATATCGTTTTTTATGAAGGGGAGGGTTGTTCCGCAAGTCTGATAACCAAAAATCAAATAACAACGTGTTGCGCCTGTACCGTTTTGCTGAAGATCGTTCAGCTTTGAAAGAGCAGTTGTTTCGGAGTGTCACGGTTGATGCTTCTGTCCAGTTGGCCGTCGATGGAATTTTGAGTGAAGTGCGTCGCAGAGGAGACACTGCAGTGCTTGACTATACAGAGCGTTTTCAGGGTATCCGGTTGTCGGAGATGCGAGTTTCGCCCGATTCTATTGATGAAGCCCGACGAGATGCAGAGCCCGCCTTTCTTGCGCTGCTCGAAGAGGCTTACGCAAATATAGTTCGTTTTCATCAGCATGAGGTTGAGAAGAGTTTTTTCTATGAATCTGAAGGTGGTGTATTGCTTGGTCAGCGGGTTACTCCCATGGAAAAGGCGCTCCTCTATGTGCCCGGCGGCAAGGCATCGTATCCTTCGTCGCTGCTTATGAATGCAGCCCCGGCAACTGTTGCCGGAGTACAGGATATTTATGTGACGACACCCTGTGATGCTTCCGGTGGGGTGAATCACGATATTCTTGTTGCTGCTTCAGTGGCGGGCATCCGTTCTGTCTACAAACTTGGGGGGGCGCAGGCGATAGCGGCCTTTGCCTACGGGACAGAGACTATTGCGAAGGTTGATAGCATTACCGGTCCGGGCAATAAATATGTGGCGCTTGCTAAAAAACAGGTGTTTGGCCATGTATCCATCGACAGTATCGCTGGCCCTTCAGAAGTGGTTATTATTGCTGATGAATACGCCAATCCTGATTTTATTGCCCTCGACATGTTTGCCCAGGCAGAGCACGACCCCGATGCTTCGGCGCTCCTGATTACACCTTCTGCCGCACTTGCGGCTGCGGTGCAGCAGTGCATTGAGACGCGTTTGCCTGACATGCTGCGCCATGAGATAATTGCCTCCTCACTCCAGCATAATGGTGCAATTGTGCTGGTTCGGTCGCTTGAAGAGGCCTGCACTGTCTCGGATATGATTGCACCCGAGCATCTGGAGCTGCATGTCGAGCATCCATGGGAGATTTTTCCACTGCTTCACCATGCCGGTGCGATTTTTATGGGAGGTTACTCCTGTGAGACTGTAGGTGACTATTTTGCTGGCCCCAACCACACACTCCCAACCAGTGGTACGGCCCGCTTTTTTTCGCCGCTTTCGGTTCGTGACTTTGTCAAGCATACTTCAATTATCTCCTATTCAAAACAGCAACTTCACAAGTGCGGAGAAAAAATTGCCGCTTTTGCGGATCATGAAGGGCTTCAGGCTCATGCCGAGGCTGTTCGGGCAAGATTGAGAGCATTATGAGAGTTGCCGACTTTGACTATCTCTTGCCCGACGAGAAAATTGCAAAATATCCTCCTCTGGAGCGAGGCTCGACTCGTCTTCTGGTGCTCAACCGTTACTCTGGTCTGGTGGAACACTCTCGTTATGCAGCCCTTGACGCTTTTCTTCAACCAGGCGATCTTCTGGTGCTTAACAATACCAGGGTGATTCGAGCAAGGTTGTTTGCTTCCAGGTTAACAGGTGCACAGATTGAGTTGATGCTGCTTGAAAAGCATGAGGGAGAGCAGAGTCTGGTGCTGTATAGGGGAAGAGTAAGAAAAAATGATCAGCTTGAGGCTCACGGCCATAAACTGCTGGTTATCGATCTTGTCGATCATGGTGTTGCCCGGATTAAGATGCTTGATGGAGGAGTGCTGGCCGACTTGTTCAATAATTTTGGAGAAGTCCCTATTCCGCCCTATCTCAAACGGGAGGCCGAAAAGGTTGATTTGGAGCGTTATCAAACGATTTTTGCGGCTTTGCCAGGATCTGTAGCTGCTCCTACAGCATCTCTGAATATGACGGAGGAGCTGCTTGGCAGGCTTCGCAGCAAGGGTGTGGACGTTGTTAGCCTGACGCTGCATGTTGGTCTTGGAACTTTTCTTCCTGTCAGGGTGGATTCGTTCAAGGAGCATGTCATGCATCGTGAGTTTTATACCATACCTGCAGAGAGTCTTGAAAAAATCAGGCAGGTCAAGGCATCATTCGGCAGAGTTGTTGCCGTTGGCACAACGGTTACCCGAGCGCTCGAACATGCGTGGGATCGTTTTGAGAAGTTTTCCGGGGCCGATGTTCTTACAGGTGAAGCCGATATATTTATTTACCCCGGGTATCAATTTCGTAGTATTGATGTTCTTTTGACTAACTTTCATGCCCCGCGATCAACTGTATTAATGCTTGCTGCTGCTTTTGCAGGTGCTGATAATTTGCGCAATGCGTATCGGGAAGCGCTTGAGGAGGGATACGCTTTTCTGAGTTATGGAGACAGTATGTTGATTTTTGGTAAGTAATTATTTTCAGTAAAGCGCATTATCCCCTTTCCCCTGAAAAAAACAGGGATTGTATGTTCTCTGCCTTAATTTGTTGCGCTGCTCTTCAGGTAGGCAAGTGTGGCTTCTTGCATTTAAAAGGCTGCCGTGCTATTTTTTGACACTCTTTATCCCGAACCCGGGAGAAAGCACTTTTTGCTTGCATTTTTGTACAGGTATATTCGTTTCAACCACACATAACCATGGAGATTGACTTTTATGAGTCTTGTAGATCAATATCGCGCCCATACTGCTGAACGTGCGAAGCTGAGTATTCCACCTCTGCCATTAACCGCAGAGCAGACCCGATCACTTGTCGGGCTTTTGCAGCAGAAATGCGGAGAAGAAAAAGAGTACCTGCTTGAGCTCTTCCGTGATCATATAAGTCCCGGAGTTGATGATGCCGCGTTTGAAAAGGCTGCTTTCCTTGATGGAATTCTAAAGAGTGATCTCTCCTGCTGCGTCATCAGCAAGAGAGATGCTGTCCGAATTTTGGGAACCATGCTTGGTGGTTATAACGTCAAACCTCTTGTTGATGCACTCGCTCATCATGATCCGACAATCTGTAGCGAAGCCGCTGAGATGCTGAAAAAGACCCTTCTGGTCTATGACCTTTTTGATGCTGTGGTTGATCTCTCAAAAAACAACCCTTATGCGGCAGAGGTGCTCAAATCATGGGCGGAGGCTGAATGGTTCACCAGCAAACCCCTTCTTCCCGAGAAAATGACGCTTACGGTCTTCAAGGTACCAGGCGAGACCAATACTGACGATCTTTCACCAGCAAGTGAGGCCTTTACCCGCAGTGATATTCCCCTTCATGCCCGCTGTATGCTCGGTACCAAAATCAATGACCCGATTGGTACCATTGCAGAGCTGAAACAAAAGGGCTATCCCCTTGCTTACGTTGGAGATGTGGTTGGTACCGGATCAAGCAGGAAGTCTGGCATAAACTCCGTTCAGTGGCACATTGGTAACGATATTCCTGCAGTGCCAAACAAGCGTACGGCAGGTGTTGTGATTGGCAGTATCATTGCCCCTATATTCTTTAATACCGCTGAAGATTCAGGTGCCTTGCCAATTCAGGCTGATGTGACCGCCCTGGATATGGGAGATGTTATTGAGGTTGATCTGGCCAATGGAACGATTGTAAAGAGTGGCGAGGTTGTCGCACGTTTTGAGCTCTCCCCAAACACTATCAAGGATGAGGTTCGTGCTGGTGGACGTATTCCGTTGATCATCGGCAGAACATTGACCAGAAAAGCAAGAAAGGTCCTTGGTCTTGGTGAAGATACCATCTTTATGCGCCCCGAACAGCCTGCGGATAGTGGTAAAGGCTACACTCTTGCCCAGAAGATGATTGGCAGGGCTTGTGGTCTCCCCGGTGTACGTCCGGGCATGTATGTCGAACCCGAGACATTGACTGTTGGATCACAAGATACAACAGGAGCTATGACCCGTGATGAGGTGAAGGAGTTTGCTGCGTTGAGTTTCAGCGCCGATCTTCTGATGCAGAGCTTCTGTCACACATCAGCCTATCCAAAGCCTTCTGATGTCAATTTGCACAGAAGTCTGCCCTACTTTATCATGAGCAGGGGCGGGGTTGCGCTGAGACCGGGAGATGGAGTTATTCACACCTGGTTAAACCGTATGGTACTACCCGACACGCTTGGTACTGGTGGCGATTCGCACACCCGTTTTCCGATTGGCATCTCTTTCCCCGCAGGTTCGGGCCTTGTGGCTTTTGCCGGTGTGACAGGAACCATGCCGCTCAACGTTCCTGAGTCGGTGCTTGTTCGTTTTTCGGGTGCGCTTCAGCCGGGAATTACCTTGCGTGATCTTGTCAATGCGATTCCTTACGAGGCAATGAAACGTGGTCTGCTGACCGTTGAAAAGAAGGGCAAAAAAAACGTTTTTGCCGGTCGTATTCTTGAAATTGAGGGGCTGCCTGACCTCAAGGTTGAGCAGGCTTTTGAACTCAGCGATGCCTCAGCAGAACGGAGCGCAGCAGCATGTACTGTCCGTCTCAATAAAGAGCCGGTTATTGAATATCTCAGCTCAAATATCAAATTGCTTGGCCAGATGGTTGAAGAGGGCTATGGTAATCCTGAGACGTTGCAGCGCCGTATCGGCAAGATGCAGGAGTGGCTGGCCAATCCCACTCTTCTTGAGCCGGATGCCGATGCAGAATACGAAGAGGTTATTGAGATTGATATGAGTACTATTTCTGAACCGATTCTTGCCTGCCCCAACGATCCTGATGATGTCAAAACGCTGAGTGAGGTGCTCCGTGATGAGAAGGCACCAAAAGTTATTGATGAAGTATTTGTCGGGAGCTGTATGACCAATATCGGCCATTTTCGTGCCCTTGGTGAGATTTTACGGAACAGGGGAGCTGTTCCTGTCAAGCTCTGGATTGTGCCTCCTACAAAGATGGATATGAAAAAACTGGTTGAAGAGGGTTATTACTCTGTTTTTGGTGCTTCAGGAGCCAGGATTGAGCAACCAGGTTGTTCGCTTTGCATGGGAAACCAGGCAAGAGTTGCCGATAATGCTGTGGTATTTTCAACCAGTACCAGGAACTTTGATAACCGGATGGGTACCGGTGCCCAGGTCTATCTTGGTTCTGCTGAACTGGCTGCGGTATGTTCGCTTCTCGGCCATCTTCCGAGTAGTTATGAATACATGGAGATTGTCAAACGTTATCTTACTGGAGATAAAGAAGAGAGTATTTATCAATACCTTAACTTTCATGAGCTTGAAAAAGCGGAATTAGAGTTGCTTGTTGAATAAAAAAATCATTTATTAAGGCGGGATGTGGAATGGTATAATATATCCCGCCTTACAGTAGGCTTTTGGAAAGTCGCTGTTTTTTTTTATTATTCGGGAGCTGATGAAGCTGTCAATTATTAAACAACAAAAATAAACATAGCAATGAAAAAGTTTTTCGTATTTCTCTTTCTTGTAAGCTCAGTCTCCTTTGTTGGCTGCGCAAAAAAAACTGAAGCTCCAGTAGAAGCTCCGGTAGAAGCACCTGCACCTGCACCTGCAGCGCCAGCCGCACCTGCAGCGCCAGCCGCACCTGCAGCAGAAGCGCCAGCTGCAGCGCCAGCCGCACCTGCAGCCGGAAAATAAGGTTGCGGATTCCCTGCATCTTATCAGGAAGAGACAGAACGGAAGTTTTGTCTCTTCCTTTTTTTTATTTGTTTTTGCGGGTTAATTGTTAACAATTGGCTATGTGATATGCCGATGGGGCAAAAAAAAAGACACCTGCCAGTGGCCTGTGTCTTTTTTTTGCTGAGAAACTGTGTTGAGGAGGCAGGACTCGAACCTGCACATTGCCTGATCCAGAATCAGGAGCCTTACCAATTTGGCCACTCCTCAATAAACCCCCGTGCACCCGAGAGGAGTCGAACCTCTAACCGTCTGATTCGTAGTCAGATACTCTATCCAGTTGAGCTACGGGTGCATCTATATGGTAGCGTGTACGGGATTCGAACCCGTGATCTTCGCCTTGAGAGGGCGATGTCCTGGGCCACTAGACGAACACGCCAGGTTATTTTCCTAATCCTTACATAACCAGTGGGCCCTGTAGGACTTGAACCTACGACCCAGCGATTATGAGTCGCTTGCTCTGACCAACTGAGCTAAGGGCCCCTTAATACCTCAACGCTTGGCTTTAGAGGCAGTTAATATAACGCTCCGATAATAATATCCAAAAAAATAATAAGAGTTTTTATCAATGGACTAAAATTCGTTGTACCGTTCTCTTCTGATATCAGCTCCAAGGCTATTCAGTTTCATTTCGATTTTCTCATATCCCCGGTCGAGGTGATAGACTCTCAGCACTTCGGTTGTGCCTTGGGCAACCAGTCCAGCAAGCACCAGGCTTGCTGATGCTCTAAGATCGGTTGACATTACTTTGGTTCCTGAAAGAAGTTGTGGCCCATGAACAATGGCCTGGTTTTTACGGATTTCGATATGTGCACCAAGTCTGTTCAGCTCAGGAATATGGTTGAATCGTTCATGATAGACTTTGTCGGTAATACGGCTGGTTCCGTCAGCCTGGGTCATCAAGGCAATCCACTGTGCCTGCATATCAGTAGGAAAGGATGGGTAAGGCTTCGCTGTGATGTCTGTTGAGATAAGCTTGTCAGGACTTTTTAAGGAAATGCTGTTATCAGTTGTCGTAATAGTGCATCCTGCATTGATAAATTTTTTCAGCACGGCTTTCATCTGTTCTGGTTCGACACCGTTGATTGTAATCTCGCCGCCAGTGATTGCCGCCGCAGCAAGAAGTGTTCCAGCTTCAATTCTGTCGAAAACATTCTGAAATTCAATGGAATTGAGTGACTCTCTGCCATCTATTTCAAGTTCGGTTGTTCCTGTTCCCTTGATTGTTGCTCCCATAGCAGTGAGGAATTTGCAGAGGGTTTCAATTTCCGGTTCCGAAGCTGCGTTACTGATGGTGGTTTTCCCTTCGGCCAGTACTGCAGCCATGAGAGCATTACCTGTCGCTCCAACTGAAGAGACAGGAAAGTCAATATGAGTACCGTGTAATTTCCCACTCCTCACCGAAGCATCGATAAACCCTGTCTCGATGGTAATTGTGGCTCCAAGCTTTTCCATGGCCATAAGATGCAGGTCGATCGGTCTTGGGCCAAAGGCGCAGCCTCCAGGGAGAGAGACACGTGCATGACCAAATCGGGCAAGCAACGGTCCAAGCACGTAGATTGATGCCCGCATTTTTTTCACCAGTTCATAGGGTGCCTGAAGACTCTCTACATTTTGGGATGATATGTTCAGGGTATTGTCTGAAAAGGTGGTTTCAGAGCCAAGGTGGTTCAGGAGCTGAGTAAAGGTTGAAATATCCCGGAGGTCTGGAATATTGTGAAGAGTAAACGTTCCGTTTCCGGCAAGCAGGGTAGCTGCGATGATTGGCAGTGAGCTGTTTTTTGAGCCTGAAGCGTTGACAGTGCCGGAGAGCTGTCGCCCGCCTCTTATGACAAGCTTGTCCATTGTATTGGTTTGCTGATGAAAAAACTGCTATTTACCATTATTTCGGGTTATGAAAAACATATTATTTTTTCTCAGAGCCTTTGCGAAGAAAAGATTTTATCCATTACCTTGAACTGAATTTTTAAAGGTTTTTCTCGATCCCTGTATTTTGAACATGGTAGTATTGAGAAGTCCCTGAATATAGAATGCCTGGGGAATATTTATGAGATGTATTGCTTTACCCAATCTTGCTGATAAAGTTATGCGAATCATCGTTGTGCTGTTGTTGTTCGTTGGTGGTTTTTCGTTATCAACTGTTGCAGCTCCACCGGTCAGTAGCGAAATATCAAGGATTATGAAAGAGAGAACAGCGGTTGAAGAGAATCTTCGAAGTCTGAAAGATCAGCTTAAAGAGTATCAGTCAAAGTTGAGTATGACAACCCGCAAGGAGTCGCAGTCATTCAAGGCTCTGGAAAATATCCGTCGGCAGATTCTTGTGCTGGAGAGGATCATCAGTCAAAACCAGGATTATCTTGAAAAACTTGACCGTGATATCGATCGTTTACAGGGAGAACTTCAGGGTAATCGCCAGAAATATGGCAGGGTCTCCGATGATTTTCGCAGAACCGCTGTCTCGGTTTATAAATATGGCGGCAACAGGGATATTGAGCATTTTCTCAGTTCTGGTTCTGTGAATAATGCTCTGGTAAGAGCCCAATATATGGGTTATTTTACTCGCGAAGTACGTCGTCATGTTGACCAATTGCAGCAGGTCGCTGTTGAACTTGAAAGCAGCAGGCTTGCGCTTGAGCAAAGCTACAAGCAAAAAGCAGAAGTGGTTAAAGAGCAGGAGCGTCAGTTGAAGAGTTGGTCGGTCAGCAAGAAAGAGAAGGAGGTTGTTCTTGACAAGCTGAAGAAAAATAAGCAGGAGTATGCTGCGCAACTGGCTGATGTCCAGAAGAAACGAAGGCTACTGCAGTCCCGGATTGAGTTGTTGATCATTGCTGAGCAACGTGCAGTGGAGGCTGAACAGGAGCGGCAGCGCAAGATTGCAGAAGCTCAACGTCTGGCTGAAAAGCGTCTGGAGTCTCAACGTTTACTGAGAGAGCAACGGGAAGCTAAACTCCTTGAGCGCCAACGTCTTGAAGCACAACGCAGGGAGGCAAAACGCACGGCGGTTACCAGGGACAAAGTCTCAGATCGTACCTCTGTTACTGAGAAAAAAGAGCGCAGGACGGAGTCGTTTAAACCAAAGGAAGAGATTCATTCGACATCTGTGCCACCAAATCCAGTACCTGAAAAAAGGAATACTGAAGTGGTACGTACTATGGATTCGCCCGATCTTGAAAAGGTTTCAGCAGATTTTGACAAAGCCTGGGGTTCGCTGCCATGGCCAGTGCGTAATGGTGTTGTTGCCCGGAAGTTTGGCACTGTTGAAGACAAGGATCTCAAAATTGTGACGACCAATAACGGGATTGATATTTCAGTTCCTGTAAATTCGCCGGTGCGGGCGGTTTCAGGTGGAAAAGTGGTGCAGATTGCGTTTCTCCCAACTTTCGGCAATATTGTCATTATCCGCCATCCTAAGTCATACCTTACGGTCTATGCCAATCTTGGACAGTTGCAGGTAGCCAAGGATGATCTAATAAAGTCACAGCAGTTGATAGGCGCTTCAGGAAAGATGGCTGAAGGGGGTTCGGTGGTGCATTTTGAGATATGGAAGGGGCGTGTGAAGCAGAATCCCCAGAAATGGCTCAGGTGATAATCATGTTGAATAATATTAAGACACTCTTCTCATGAAGGTTCAGGATCTCCACCTTGATTATGCAATGGTCGAGGATATTCTCAAGGCGTTTCTACGCAATGAGATTCACAAGTTTGGATTCAGCGCCATCGTTTTGGGTCTTTCTGGTGGCATTGATTCCGCTGTGGTGTGCGAACTGGCTGTTCGTGCGTTAGGTGCAGAAAACGTTCTTGCACTTATGATGCCTTACGCATCAAGCAGCCTCGAAAGTCTTGCTCATGCTGAGCTGATGATTCGCAAGCTTGGTATTCGATCTGAAAAGATTGCAATAACACCGGTGGTGGATGCCTTTTTTGTATCGGTACCGAAGGATCACTTACTGAGAAGGGGGAACATTATGGCCCGTATCAGGATGGTTTTTCTGTATGATGTTTCAGCGCGTGATGGTCGACTGGTTGCAGGAACAAGCAACAAAACTGAATTGCTCCTCGGTTACGGTACTCTGTTTGGCGATATGGCTTCTGCGGTCAATCCAATCGGTGATCTCTATAAAACCCAGATAAGAGGACTGGCCCGTCATCTTGGTATTCCCGAGCCACTCATTGTCAAATCGCCATCAGCCGACTTGTGGGAAGGGCAGAGCGACGAGGCAGACCTTGGTTTCAGCTATGAAGAGGTTGATCTTTTGCTCTACATGATGCTTGAAAAGCGTATGGATAAACAGGCGATTCTCAAACAAGGAGTGTCGGAAAGTTTTTATGATCGAGTCAGAAAAATGGTGGTCCGAAATCAGTACAAGCGAATGATGCCTGTGATTGCAAAGATCTCCGCCAGAACCCCCGGGATTGATTTCCGATATGCCCGGGATTGGCAGGAGATTGTCTGAATCATGATGTTCAGGATTAAATGATGAGCATGATTGGGCAAAATAATCAGGGAATCAAGTCAATCCTGCGAATCATGGTTCAGACTTTTCAGAACGACCTCAGCACCGTATCCATCAGAAAATGCCTGTCGTCTTTTTGCGGGTAGTCAGTAGTGAAGTGCAGTCCTCGTGATTCACGGCGTTTCAAGGCACTTTCGATGATAAGGCTGGCCACCTTGATGATGTTGCGCAATTCAAGTATTTGTGCAGTGATCCTGGTTTTTTTATAGTATGACTCAGTCTCCTCTTTAAGAAAATCAATTCTTCGTTTTGCCCGCTGCAGTCGGAGGTCGCTACGGACGATGCCAACATAATCATTCATGACCTGTTGAGCTTCCCGTTTGTTGTGGGAGACCAGAATCCACTCTTCGGGATTGACTGTTCCCGTGTCGTCCCAGTCGGGAAAATCAATGCTGTTACTGATATGGGGTAACGCTTCCCTGATATTGAGTGCCGATCTCCAGGCGAAGACCAGCGCCTCAAGAAGAGAGTTACTTGCAAGACGATTTGCTCCATGAACTCCGGTACAGCTTGTCTCTCCGCAGGCATAGAGCCTTGTAATGGTTGTGCGTCCTTGATCATCAGTTCGTACCCCACCGCAAGAGAAGTGTGCGGCAGGAACAACAGGGATCATCTCTTGTGTCATATCAATACCAAAACTGAGGCAGGTTTCATAAATATTCGGAAAATGCTCCCTGGTTTTTTCAGCGTCAAGATGTGTAACATCAAGGAAAACACACTCCTCACCGCTTTTTTTGATCTCCGAATCGATAGCGCGTGCGACAATATCCCGTGGTGCGAGGTTTTGGCGCTTGTCATACTTTTGCATGAACTCCTGACCATTTTTCAGTTTCAGGATGCCTCCGAATCCTCTTACCGCTTCTGAAATAAGAAAAGATTTTGCTTGAGGGTGGTAGAGAGATGTCGGGTGAAACTGGATGAACTCCATATTTGCAATCTCAGCTCCAGCACGGTATCCCATGGCTACACCATCTCCAGTGGCAATCTCGGGATTGGTCGTGTGCGGGTAAACGTGGCCAAGCCCACCGGATGCGAGCATGGTGATTTTGGCGAGTATTTTTATTGGCTGCCGTTGTCTTGAATCCAGCACATAAGCGCCGTAACAGTTTATGTCGTTTGTTTTAATACCTAAATGATGCTCGGTAAGCAGCTCAATGGCAAAGTGGTGCTCAAGAAGGGTTATATTGGGATGGCTGTTTATGCGATCCAGCAGAGCAGTTTCAACCTCTCTGCCGGTGAGATCCTGTGCATGAACAATGCGGTTTCTGGAATGACCACCCTCCTTGCCGAGGTGGAGATGGTCATGATGAGAGGTGGTAAAGTTTACTCCAAGTTCTGAGAGGCGTTTTATATGCTGAGGGCCCTCATTGATCATAAGAGTGACCATATCAAGGTTGCATAAACCTGCGCCAGCATCGAGGGTGTCGTCAATATGGAGCTCCGCACTGTCATTGTGGTCAATAGTTGCGGCAATTCCCCCCTGTGCCCAGTTGGTGTTGGAGGTAGAACTCTCTTTTTTTGTAATGATCGTCACCCTGGCATACTCTGCAGTGTGAAGCGCGAAATAGAGCCCACCAATACCGCTGCCGATAACAAGAACATCAGTGTTGAACGATTCAGTCATATTATTACTCCTCAATTCCGGCGATTCAGGAAGGCATACCCATTACGGCAAGAGAACAGCACATGAAATGACCGTTGTCCAGAGACCGTTTTCGCCCTCTGCAGACTGCGTGATGTTATAGGAATTGATAATTTTCCCGCTCATTTTGTAAATTCCTTCGCGCTCGTCCCAATCTTTGTTGGGGTCGAACTCAATACCAAGGGTTGTGGCGAGCATGGTTGCTGCAAGATCTTCAGCATACTCTCCAGACTGTTCAGCGGACTCTCCGAAAGGATGGTGTTCCGACAGGTAGCCATACTGGGTGTCGTCTGCCGGAATAGCAACGCCAACGGAGGCAGCAATAAGGCGATTGAACTCATTGGTTGAGTTGCGTGCCATGACGGCAAAGGTTATCTGTCCTGGAGAAAGGAGTTTTAAGCCCTCCTCAACTGAGACGCGATCACATTTTGGCGGAAAAATACTTGATACCGTAACCAGGTTGCATTTTTCAATTTTTGCCTCCCTCAGGGCAAGCTCAAATGAGGAGAGATACTCCTTGTGCCTTCCTACTCCCTTGGTGAAAAATACTTTTGACGGGACAAATGACAATGCCGTTCCTCCAGATTAATTTATTGTTCGACCTGTTTATCTCACTGAAATTGAGCAATTATAGAAAAAAGTGCTCGCATTAAAAATGTTTTTTTGTGGCGACTTTAAAAAACTTTCTTTTTCCGGCCCTGACTATTTTTGGGGTAACTCCAAGTTCAAGATGTTCAGAAATTTCTTCAATTTTTCTTTCATCAACAAGCACCGATTTTTGCTGTATCATACGACGGGCATCACTTTTTGACGTGGCGGCTCCAAGGGTGACAAGCAGATCGATGATAGCAATTGATTGCTGGTCAAGTTCGACAAGCTCAATATTGTCAGGCGCTTTTTTATGCACAAAAAGTTGATCAAAGAGGGCTTCAGCTCTCTCTGCATCCTCCGGAGAATAATAGGATGACACAATTGCTCTTGCCAGACCTCTTTTGGCTGTTCTCGGATTTTCAGTGATCTGACCGAGAATGTCGCTTACAGCGGATTTGCCTGGATGCAGCAGTAGTTTTGTATAGGTTTCAATGAGTGTGTCAGGAATAGAGAGAGCCTTTCCGTACATATCGGCAGGGGAATCATTGAAGCAGATTGCATTGCCAAGTGATTTCGACATCTTTTCACAGCCACTGGTGCCCACAAGCAGCGGCATGGTTATGCAGACCTGGGGAGTAATGCCGTATTCCCGCTGGAGGTCTCTGCCAACAAGCAGATTAAATTTCTGGTCGGTGCCTCCAAGTTCAATATCATTTTTCAGGTGTACCGAATCCATGCCTTGGGCCAGAGGATAGAGAAATTCATGAATGGAGATTGGTTCATGCGCGTGGTACCTGCGCTCGAAGTCGTCGCGCTCAAGCATCCTCGCCACAGTGTAGTGACTTGCAAGGCGAACGACATCAGCAAATCCCATGGTTCCAAGCCACTCTGAGTTATAGCAGATAGTTGTCCGTTCAGGATCCAGAATTTTTGAAGCCTGTTCAAAATAGCTTTTGCCGTTTTCACGAGCCTCTTCGGCTGAAAGTTGTGGTCTTGTTTTGCTCTTTCCAGAGGGGTCGCCGATCATGGCAGTAAAATCACC
The DNA here is from genome assembly GCA_903866255.1 of uncultured Chlorobiaceae bacterium. Classification (GTDB taxonomy): domain Bacteria; phylum Bacteroidota; class Chlorobiia; order Chlorobiales; family Chlorobiaceae; genus Chlorobium. The sequence goes on from CAIPMW010000087.1 coordinate 93,850, forward strand.
GATAATCAGAATAGCCTGATGGCCGAGATCCTGAAACTCACGTAATTTTCGTAATACGACGGAGTGACCAAGGTGTAAATCAGGCCGTGATGGATCTGCGCCAAGCTTGACTTTGAGAGGCTGATCTTTTTTCTGACTGAGTTGCAGTTTCTGTTCAAGTTCATCGACACTGATCACTTCAACCGTGTTGCCGATGATAAGGTCAAGTTGTTCCTGTATAGCGGGAAAACCCATGGATTTCCTGATTTTGTGAGGTTAATATTGCTTTTTGATCTGTTCAAGTTGTCTTTGATTATCTCTCTTTTTGATTGTTTCCCGTTTATCGTAGAGTTTTTTCCCTTTGGCGACAGCAAGCTCAATCTTCAGAAGGCCTTTTGAATTGAAAAATGCTTTCAGTGGTACCAGTGTCAGCCCTTTTTCATTGATTTTTGCCTGGATTTTCTGGATCTCCTTTTTGTGCAGCAGCAGTTTCCGACTCCGTTTTGCCTCAATCATCTCCATGCGATTAAGCTCGTAAGGGGTAATCTGCATGTTTTCAAGCCACACCTCGTTGTGATGGATGATGGCAAAACTGTCGCCCAGGCTGGCGTGGCCGAGGCGCACCGATTTTACCTCACTGCCGAAGAGCTGAATACCCGCCACGAGGGTATCAAGAATTTCAAACTCAAATCGGGCCTTCTTGTTCTGAATGGCCTGGACGTACTGTTGGATATGCTGCTTTTTCGACACGATAAGCTTCAATGGTTTTCGTTTTCAAGATATGCGACAGGAACAAGATTTCCGATATTGAGTACCAGAAAGGGATCAAGGCTCTTTTTTATCCGAGCCATCTCCCGTACCCCGGCTTCATGATACATTTCCACCAGATATTCAGCCTTGAGCTTGCCAATTCCGTGTTCAGCGGACAGCGTTCCCCCCAACGCAAGGACTTTGCTGATAAATTTACGGTAGAGCTCTTTTCCCATAAGAAACTCCTCATGGTCTCTCGGCAGGATGTTCAGATGCAGATGTTCATTGCCGATATGACCGAAAATAATATAGATAAAGCCCTGTTGTTCGCAAGAGCTCCGGTAAAAATCAAAAAGTTCCCGGATTTTTCCTTCAGGAACAGCCATATCGGTGCTGATTTTGCTATCATGTTGCTTTCTGAGCCATTCGGTGACAAGAAGCGGCAGTGCGTGACGAAATTCCCGCATACGTGCCTGCTCCTCACGGTCGAGTGCCATCCATGATTCGTCACTCATGGCGTTGCAGGACTCCATCAGTACAAACAGCGTTTCAAGGTCAGCCTCTTCACTCTCTGGTGTTGTCTCCTTCTCTATAAATATAGCACCGTCACTCTGTGATGGTATTTCAGGATATTTTGCTGAGAGAAACTCAAGGGCCTGTTTGTCAAAAAACTCTATTGCCCGAGGTGATGCACTATTTTCTGGATCTTTTAGCTGCCGGGTAAAAGAGAAGAGATCATCAATACTTCTGAAATAGACAAGGCAGGAGATGATGGATTTCGGCAAACGAATAAGGAGGAGATCGGCTTCTGCGATAACACCGAGAGTTCCTTCTGAACCAATAAAAAGGTCAACAAGATCCATATTTTCCTCTGAAAAGTATCCGGCGTTGTGCTTTGTGGTATCGGGCATGCAGTATTGCGGGCTCTGCAAAACAATATTTCCGGCGATTGGCAGAGTGATACGGAACATGCCGTTGTCGTCAGCCATGCAGGCACCGCGTGAGAGATTGAGCAGATCACCCTGGGGCAGCACGACCAAAATTCTTGAAATATGTTTTCTTGTGGGTCCGTATTTGAATGTTCTTGCTCCTGAAGAGTTGTTCGCTATAGTGCTGCCGATAAAACAGAGTTTTTCTGTTGGATCCGGCGGATAAAACCAACCACTTTGCTCCGCTTTTTTCTGAACATTGTCGAGGAGCACTCCAGCCTGAACGGTCAAGTTTGCTCTGTCATCCGCAATTTGTACCAGTTCGCTGATATGGTCAAGTTTCTGCATGGAGATGACATAGTCTCCCATCGGGATTCTTCCGCCAGTCGTGCCGGTTCCATTTCCGGAAATGGTAAAACGGCGGTTCCTTGTGTGGGCTGTTTTAAGCAAATCGGAGAGTTCCTCAATGGTTTCGGGGAAAAAAACTCCGGGGGTATGGCCGGTTTTCAAATTACTGGTATCTTCAAGAAATCCCTGAAGAGAGGCTTGATCGCTTTTGTATATCATTCTCCTGTTTGACTATTTTTGTTTTGACCGGGTGGATCTGTGGGTGGTTCAGAGCCGTTGTGCTGTATTGAAGGGGGAGCGCTCTCTGTACTGTCGGATTGCACTGAAGAGTTCCCTGAGTGTTCCTCTTTTGCAGCAGAGGCATTGGGTGTCCCCCCTTTTATGTAATATTTCATGAGTTCACGGGCAATCGGAGCGGAAATGGCTCCTCCGAAACCGGCATTTTCAACAAGCACCGCAAGGGCGATTTTTGGATTTTCCATGGGGGCGAAGGCGATAAACCAGGCATGATCTTTGCCGTGAGGATTTTGTGCTGTTCCAGTTTTTCCGGCAACCGTTACGCCGGGGATATTGGCAAGAGTTCCTGTGCCATACTGCACAACACCAACCATACCATCCTTGATCAGTGCGAACGTCTCTGCAGAAACCGGTAATTGTTGACTACTATACGTAAGCGGGATATATCTTCCGGTACTTGTGTCGCGGTATCCGCTGACGATATGAGGCTGGTAAAGAGTTCCGTTGTTTGCGATGGCTGCAGCATAAGCTGCAAGCTGTATCGGTGTTGTGCCAAGCTCTCCCTGTCCAATGCCCAGACTGACCAGATAACCTTTGCTCCACCTGTTTTTACCATATCTTTTATCGTAATAATCGGATGATGGCAGTAGTCCGGCTCTTTCGCCAGGCAGGTCAATGCCGCTTTTTTCTCCAAAACCGAACATGGCACCATATTTTGTCCAATTCTCAAATCCGACGTTAAAGATAAGTTTGTAGAAGTAGACGTTGGAGGAGACGGCAATGGCGCTTCTCATATCCACCAGTCCATGCCCTTTACCCTCGTTACTGAGAAATCTTCTGTTGCCAAAAATAAATACGCCGTTGTCGAGTATTTTTTGATGCGGATCAATACTGTTTTCCTCGAGAGCGGCAGTGGCTACCACCATCTTATAGACTGAGCCAGGAGGATAGACAGCCTGGACAGTGCGGTTAAAAAGTGGTTTCTGGGGAGAGGTGATAATGTCGTTCCATCCTTTCTGGTCGGTAGAACCGTTGAAGATATCAAGGTCGTAGTCAGGAGCGCTGGCCAGTGCAATGACTCCCCCGGTTGAGGGGTCAATGGCAACAACAGCACCGGAATGACCGGTTTTTTTTAACAGCTTTTCAGCAAGTTGCTGCAGACCGGCATCAATGGAGAGATAGAGATCGTCGCCCTTTATTGCGGAAATATCGCTTTTTCCGTTATCATATTTCCCGGCAAATTTGCCTCGCGGAGTAATCATTTCAAACCGTGCGCCTTTTTGTCCTTTCAGTCGCTCCTCGTAATACTTCTCAAGTCCGCTGAACCCGATTTTGTCATCCTGCGAGTAACCCTGTTCCGCAAGTTCCTCAAGCTTTTGCTTTGATATAAGTCGGATATAGCCGAAAAGATGAGCCCCATGGAGAGAGTCAGGGTACATTCTTTTGTTGTCGGTCTCTATCATGACGCCAGGCAATTGCCACAGATTTTCGCTCAGTCGCGCAACAGCAACGGCATTGAGATTTCGACTTACGGTTGTGGCGACGAATTGGTTGAAGGCTCGTCCTTTGTTGATATTTTCAACCAGCTCGCTCTCGGGTTTCTGGATAAGCCATGCAAGGTAGCCGGTTTTGGTCGATCGGAATTCAGAGGGAATAACTTTGACGATGTACAGTGGCTGATTGTCAACGATGGTCAGCCCGTTCCGGTCGATCATGCGACCTCGTGGTGGCACCATCCAGACCCTGCGAATGCTGTTTGCGGTTGAAATTGAGCCAAGCTGTTGAAAATTAAGCACCTGCAGATAGAAAAGTCGGCCAAACAGAACGGTAAAAACAGCTATGATAAAAAGTGACACCAGAGTTGAGCTGCGCTGACGTATATCCATCGTTTCAGGCGGCAAATGTTTTTTTCAAAAAGAGTCTGTTTGCAATAAAAGCAAGAATAACAGACATGAGAGATGCAAGGAGTCCCATGGTAACGATTCTGTATTCTGGCGAGAGACCAAGAGGATTATATCCGGTGGTTATAATGGTATGGGCAGAAAATTCTGCAGTCAAAACAGCCCCGTAGAAGCGTCTTGTTTTTTGTTTTGCGGTTGCATGACTGTCTTCAGGGGAGTGGAAATAACCTGCCAGAAAACCTCCAGATGTATTTGCAAGCATGTGCAACCCCAAATTATTTCCAGAGAAGAAACCCTCAAGTATACCTGCGGCAAATCCAAAACTTGTGCTGGTTTTTTTGCCTTCGGTTACCGCCAGAAAAGCAATAAAAACCGACAGAGCATCAGGAAACGCCTCAAAAAGAGCAAGGCGGGAGAAGCCAAACTCCTGCATCAGGGCTACGATGCAGAGCACAATGATTGAGAATGATAGTTTTCTTGTCACAAGGTATTCAATATCTGATAATTACGGGATCTGTTCAATAAGGGTGCTGTCGTTGCTTATTGCCACTTTTTCCGGTTCAATTTTCAAGGGAGCGACAAGTACCTGTGTCAATGAGGAAAAATCCACAGCAAGACGGATATCAATCGAATAAAAAAGCTTGTCGGGTTTAATGCGAACAACTTTTCCAACAGGAATGCCTCGTATGGCAAAGGTACTGAAATCTGAAGTGAGCATTCTTTCGTTAAGTTTGAGGTGGCTGCTGATCGGGATGTGTTCAATCTGGGCGACAGACTCGGCTCCACCACTCCAACTGAGGATGCCCGTGCAGTTGGAAGAGTCGGATACAACGCTCACCTTGAAGTCTGTGTGGATGAGAGGCATTACCCTGGCATAGTGTTCAGAGACCGAAATCACTCTTCCCACCAATCCTTCCGGTACCAGAACGGTCATATCCTTTTTTATTCCATTACTCCATCCGGCATTGATGACCAGCATGTTTTCCCGCTCACTGAATTTTCGGTCAACAACTCTTGCCATGGTAAACCCGGACGCATTGAATGTTGGAGAATCCAATATTTTTCTGCGATTCCGGTCATCAACAGCAGTTGTTTCATGGTTCAGTACTTTCATCAGAAGATCACGGTTTACAAGCATCAACCGCTGATTTTCTTTATCAACATTGAGCAGCGAAGTTAAGTTTATCAGCTTTTCATTGACACCAGCGCCAAACTCAATACCGGAGGTTTGGAGCTTTGAAAAAGCATCCTCCCTCTCCAGCTTCATGAAGAGAAGAGCTATGCTGCAGTATGCAAGAAACAGCAGCAGTGCATTGTGTTTAAAAAATAGGGTAAAAAACTTCCGCACGGTTCATATTCCGGTTTTTTTATTACATTTTCTTCTGTATAACTGCAAAAGAACCACAATGTAACAGGCAAGAAGGCCAGGAGAAAACGTAAATGACTCAGGATGCCCAATATAACAGATAAATTTATTGTTGTTGGTGATAGAGTATTAATCAAACCAAAATCTCTTGGTGAGAGGACGAAATCGGGCATTTATCTTCCTCCAGGCGTTCAGGAAAAAGAGAAAATCCAGACCGGATATATCATCAAAACCGGGCCAGGTTATCCTGTCGGGCCGCCACCCGATTCTGATGAGTCATGGAAGGAGCGTGTTTCAGTTGCACAGTATATTCCGCTTCAGGCTAAGGTGGGTGATATGGCGATTTTTATCCAGAACAGCTCTTATGAGATTGAGTACGAAGACGAGCGATATATTATTGTTCCTAATTCAGCGATATTGCTCCTTATAAGGGAGGATGATGATCTGGACTATTACCTCCGGTAAGGGCAATTTCTCATCCCTTTATTTCTAATTTTTTCCCATAATCAATGATCAGAGTTGCAGCATCAACCAGTGTCGACTTTTCCCCGTATGAGGAGCTTTTCAAACGAATCAGTGCTCTTAAAAAAGAGATGAATGCCCTTGTGCTTGCTCACTACTACACTCTTCCCGAAGTACAACAGGCTGCAGACATCGTTGGCGATAGTCTTGCTCTTGCGCGTGCAGCCGAAAAAAATGATGCGGATGTCATTGTCTTTGCCGGTGTCTATTTTATGGCGGAAACTGCAAAAATTCTCAATCCAGCCAAACAGGTGCTCATGCCTGATGCCTTTGCGGGCTGCCCTCTTGCCGACAGTTGTCCGGCAGATGAGTTCAGGAGATTCAAGGCTCAGCACCCTGGAGCAATCGTCATCACCTATATCAATTCGACTGCCGAGATCAAGGCGCTTTCTGATATTACCTGTACCTCCTCCAATGTCGAACATATTATTCGCCAGATTCCCCCGGAGCAGCAGATTATTTTTGGTCCTGACAGAAACCTTGGAGCCTATATCGCCAAAAAGTGCAACAGGGAGATGGCGCTCTGGCAAGGATATTGCTATGTGCATGACGATTTTTCCGAAGAGTATATGCTTATTGCCTGTGTTGAGCATCCTGACGCAGAACTCATAGCCCATCCTGAATGTCGGGATGAGGTGCTGCGCCATGCTCACTTTGTTGGCTCAACCAGGGCGCTCCTTGATTATACGGTTTCAAGTTCTGTGAATAAATTCATTGTGGCGACTGAACCGGGAATTCTCTATGAAATGCAGAGGCTTTCCCCCCAAAAGATCTTTATGATGGCGCCCGGGGAGCCTGATAATCCCCGGGGAGTCTGTACACAGATGAAGCAAAATACCCTTGAAAAACTCTATGAGTGCATGGTGAACCGCAAGCCGGAGATTATTGTTGATGAACAACTTCGTTGCGCAGCTCTTGTCTCCATCAGAAGAATGCTCGAAATGTCCCCTGTATAAAGCGCTATGGCTGATTCTGAACAGTTGAGACTTCTCAAGGAGGGTGCCAGCTTATGGAACGAGTGGCGTCAGCTCCATCCTGAAATTCGGCCTGACCTTCATGAGGCTTCGCTTGCAGCTCTTGATCTGCGTGGCGTGAATCTTGCCGAGGCGGATCTTGGTGGTGCTGATCTGCGTGGGACAGACCTCAGCAAGGCAAACCTCAGCGGTGTGAATTTCAGCAAAAGTACCATTGATATTTTTACGAAATATGATAATGTTCTGGGGTGTGATGTCGGCGTCAATGGTCTCTATTCGCCGGTTACCGACTCTGCTGCCCTGTTGAGGATTGATCCGCCTGGAAATTCCATGCAGGGGGCCAGTGCTGAGGCTGTGCTCGAAAGCCTTCGTCATGCCCGCAAGCTTCATACTTTTTCGTTGCTGCTTGCCGGTATCGCTTTTCTCTTTATTGTCATCAAGCCGAAAACCATCACTTTGCCATATCTTGCCGGGTCGTTCAAGTTTGATGAGCTCAGCTACTCTTTTCTTGCCATGATCCTCTCCATTGTGTTGTTGATACAGGTCTCCTCTTTTATTGAGTCGGCTCTTGAGGGAGCCCGCTACCTTAACGATCGAAGGTCTGCCATGCTTGTTGGCCATTTTCCATGGCTGCTTTCAAAATATGAGAGTGTACAGCCTAACCAGCGCCAGTCGAAAATTATGCGCCTTCTTCTTATCTTTCATCCGGTTGTCTATCTCTATTTTTTTACAAAATGGGATCTGCTTTTTACCGCAAACTGGGAAGCTCTCGCGCAGCACTATATGGAGATGTCGGTTATTTTTGGCGAATATCTGTTGCCAGTTTTCTACGTTGTTCTTTTGAAGCTCTGTATTCATATTTTCAGACTATCGGAAGGGTTCCAGAAACCAATTCTTTTCGATACACAGACGGAGCGCACGCGACGCTCAGATATGGAGCGTCTTGCCGAAGCGGTTGAAAAGCAGGCACTACGCACAGCAGAGCTTGTTGAGCTTATCCGAAACAAGCATGGGGCTGTTGTTGATACGTAGCACTTGCTTGTTGAAACCGTTTTTCCTGTGACCCGGGGGCTGTTTGATGCGCTGGTCTGCTTTGCGTTTAATCCTGGTCAGCTTCACTCAAAAGCTCAACATTGCAGGCCAAACTCAACGAAGGCGATATACGATGTGCGGCGGATGAATTTTTCAGGTGGAACAAGGCTTTGGGACAGGTTCGTGATGGTTTGACAGCCTGTCGTGAAGGGGAGATCAGGTTAATTTTATTATGGAACAGTATCGGGTTTCAAGAGTTGTTCTGTATGAGTTTGTAACAATATTTCCAAGCTTCAAGAGGGTGCTCATATTGCTCATTATGGTTGATGTGCGGTGTACGGTCGTTGTGCTCGCACAAAACAGGAAAGAAAGTATAATATGTCCGAAACGTTTACCCATAGAGAGCCGCACAATACTGCCACCGATCAGGAGCTGGTTGCCAGAGCAATTGCTAATAAACAGTCATTTGCCGCTATAGTCCTTCGATATGAAGCGCCTCTCTTGCGCTACATTGTTCGTCTGGGGTGTAAAAACTCTTTTGTGGCAGATGATTTACTGCAGGAAATTTTTATCAAAATATACATCCATCTTAACGAATATGATCCATTTCTCCAGTTTTCATCCTGGATCTACAGAATCGCTCATAATGAAATAGTCAGTTATTTTAGAAAGGAAAAGAGACGTTCAAGCGTACTAACCAGGGATGAACTCCTTGGTCTTTTTGAGAATATTACTGATGATGCTGACGTGATTGCCCATGAGAGCGAGCAGCACACTGCCCAGGAAATTCAGGCGGCTCTTGACCGCCTTGAACCAAAATATCGGGATGTTATTGTATTGAAATATTTTGAAGAGAAGAGTTATGAGGAGATCTCTGACATTTTGCTGATCCCTCAAGGTACCGTTGCCACACTTATCAACCGAGCCAAGAAAAAGATAAAAATTCATTTAGAAAAGAGTTATCAATAAGTACGTATGCAAAATGGAAAAGTTCTGCCAGTTCTGGAGGAGATAGAAAAAAGGAGAGCGGTATTGATACCGCGATGGCGTGTTTTCCTTAAGCGCTTCAGTTTCTGGCTGCTTGCTGCCCTTTCGGTAGTAACTGGTGGTATGGCCATGGCGACGGCTTTTTATGTTTTCTTTGATAACGATTTTACTGTTGATCACGACACTATTCAGCAGTTGTTTATTGAACGTCCTTTCATTGCTGATATTATCTACAGTATCCCTTATGTGTGGCTGGCTGCACTTGCGCTCTTTACACTCGTTGCTTTTTTTGGATTCAGGCACACGAAAAAAGGGTATCGTTACTCAGCTCCAAAAGTGATTGCCAGTTCACTTTTCGCGAGTCTTTTGTTCAGTCTTTGCCTTAATGCATCGGATGTAGGTGGTTATATCCACCGTTATCTCATAGAGAACGTCAGGATGTACAACAGCCTGATATATGCCAATGAGCAGCGATGGACAAATACTCGCAAAGGATTGCTTGGAGGGAAGGTTATTCAGCTTGACAAGGCGACACATATTCTTGTTTTGAAAGACTTTCAGAAACGTCTCTGGAGTGTTGATTTCAGCAATGCTGAGTTGCGACCCAAGACCAGGATTATTCCAGGACGTTTTCTTAAAATTACAGGTATTACAACGGGTGCAGGAGCATTTCATGCGATTTCAATACAGAATTGGGAGAAAAAGTATAATAAGCGTAAGGATGCTCTACCCAAAAAGATGCCAGTTTCTGTAAAAAAGGGTGCAGAAGTTCTTTGAAGTCAGATCGTCGAAACTGTATTGGTCAAGGAATCGCTGAAAGTTTGTTAATCTGATCCATTTTATCAGGGAAGTGATTGATAAATAACGCTTAAAAATGTTAAGTTTGCGTTCTTTGAATCGGCAAAAAATGCCTGTTGTATAATTATTGTATAAGATTAGTTTTTTGTGAAAGGTGTTAAAGTAAAATCCCCATTACGAGATGCCATTGCATCTTTGTTTCCCTTTGCGTTACACACGTTTTACTTTAGCGTTGTTGTCAATGTTCTTGTGCTGGCTCCAAGCGCCTATATGATGGAGGTGTACGATCGGGTAGTCAACAGTCGAAGTCATATTACTCTTCTGATGCTTACCCTTCTTGTTGTTGGTATCTATCTCCTGCTTGAGGGCTTGGAGTGGGTGCGCAGGCAAGTGATGCATCGCGCAGGTGTTGCGCTTGACAGGGCTTTGCGGGAGAATGTGTTCAGTGCCATATTTACTGCTCGTCTTCAGAATATTCCCGGTGCAGGTGCCCAGGCGTTAAGTGACCTCAAGATTATTCGTGAGTTTCTACCTTCTTCGGCCTTGCTCGCTGTTATCGACACACCTCTTGCCTTGCTTGTCCTCATATTGCTTTTTTTGATGGCGCCGTCTCTGGGCTGGTTTGCCGTTGCTGGCGCTCTGGTGCAGTTCGCGATTGGTTTTTTTAATGAACGCAGAATCCGTGGTCCTTTGTTGGCAGCTCACCGGAGTGCTCTTGGTGCACAGAGTTATGCAGGCGGGGTTATTCGCAATGCGCAGGTCATTGAGTCGATGGGAATGCTTGGCCATATCCATAAACGCTGGGTAGCTCTTCAGCAGGAGTTTTTGATGCAGCAGGCTGAGGCCTCCGACCATGCGGGTACCAATGCAGCTTTTTCCAAGCTGGTTCAGAGTCTTTTGAGTTCTCTTTTACTTGGCATGGGGTGCTGGCTGATGCTCAAAGGGGAGTTACATGGTTCAGGCATGATTGTTGGTTCGATTCTTGGCGGGAGGGTGCTGGCTCCGCTTGTTCAAATTATAGGGGGCTGGCGTCAGGTGGAGGGCGCTCTTGAATCGTACGCTCGTCTTGAAGGAGTCCTGCGGGAACTTCCAATGCCGCAAAAGGGGATGCCCTTGCCGGAGCCTGTTGGTCAGCTTTCGGTTGAGGGAGTTATTGCAGGTGCTCCACGAAGTCCGGTACAGATTATAAAAGGGGTAAATTTCAGGGTAGCTCCTGGAGGTTCACTTGGAATTGTTGGCCCATCGGCATCAGGAAAAACTACCCTCGCAAGATTGCTTGTAGGAATATGGCCTGCGATGCAGGGGAAGGTTCGGCTTGACGGGAACGATATCTATCAGTGGGACAAGGAGGAACTTGGTCGTCACATTGGTTATCTGCCACAGAATGTTGAGTTGTTTGAGGGTACGATTGCCGAGAATGTGGCACGTTTTGGTGAGCCTGATCAAGAAAAAGTGAATGCGGCATGCAGGATGGTTGGCCTTGACTCATTTATTGGTCAGCTTTCCAAAGGGTACGACACCCAAATCGGTGATGATGGTTCCTTTCTTTCCGGAGGAGAGAGGCAGCGAGTGGCTCTTGCACGGGCAGTGTATGATATGCCTAAATTTGTGGTGCTTGATGAGCCAAATGCAAGCCTTGACGAAGCGGGTGATGCTGCACTGATTCAGGCGGTTATGCAGTTGAGAAAGAATGGGTCTACGGTGATAGTTATAACCCATCGCCTTAATATTCTTGGTGCTATAGAGCACATGCTTGTTCTTGTTGATGGTCAGGTACAGCGCTTTGGCACCTGCAAGGAGGTTATGGAGGCACTTCAGTCGCCACCAGCGAGTCAGCAGCCTCCAGGGCCAAAGCCCAGAGGCTAACACTTATATGCAAACAGATTCTCATGAGACCTGGATTTTTTGATCGTAGTGTGCTTTCCCGACAACTCTGGGGGTTTCGAAGAGAGTTTGTCTGGGTAGGTATATTCAGCCTGATAGCAAATGTGCTGATGTTGACGCCGACAATTTACATGCTGCAGCTTTATGGTCGTGTCATGAAGAGTGGCAGTGAGCTGACCCTTCTTATGGTCACCATGTTTCTGGTCTTGTTCTATGCAGTGATGGCATTTGCCGAGTGGCTGCGATCACGCATTATGGTTCGGGCAGGAGTCCGTCTTGATGAAGCGCTGAACTCACTGGTATTCAAGGCAAGTTTTGAGGCATATCTGAATCAGACTCGACGCAATGTTACTGAAGCATTCTCTGATTTGACAAATATACGCCAGTTTTTGACGTCCAATGGCATTATTGCTTTTTTTGATACTCCCTGGACCCCGATTTATATCGCCGTTATCTTTTTGCTCAGTCCATTTCTGGGATTTCTCTCCATTCTGTTTGCTGTGATACAGCTTGGAGTTACCTGGCAGACCCATAGACTCTCCGTCACAGAAATCGAGAAGGCTGCGGAGTCCGGAAATGACAGCTATCGGTATGTGCAAAGTAAGCTTCGCAATATTGAACCGATACATGCGATGGGTATGGCTGGAAATTTGCGGAAACAGTGGTTTCTGTTGCATGATGCATCTCTTGCAAAGGCAGAATCATCCCTCGATCGCCAGCATCGCCAGCAATCATTTGCCAAGTTTGTGAGATACAGTATGCAGTCGTTGACACTGGGAGCAGGTGCGTTTTTGGTTATTGACGGAAAGATGCCAGTTGGCTCAATGATAGCCGCGAACGTACTGATGTCTAAAGCGCTTCAGCCTCTTGATCTTGTTGTAGCCACATGGAAACCCTTCGTTCAGGCTCGAACCGCATTTATGCGTCTCGAAAAACTCCTTGACGATTTTCCTGAACGATTGGCAGGAGCAAAACATCAGGATCCTTTTGGCGAAATACGTCTTGAGGAGTTGACAGCTACTGCGGCAGGACGCGAGACTCCAATTCTTGATACTATTACGACGATGTTTCCTGCTGGTAAGGTAAGTGTTGTGCTTGGGCCCTCTGGTTCCGGAAAATCGACACTGGCTCGCTGTATTGTTGGGGTGTGGCCACAACGAACAGGGCAAGTGCTTATTGATGGTGAACCAGTTGAGAGCTGGGACAGGATGGAGCTTGGGCCGCATATTGGGTATCTTCCGCAGGACGTTGAGCTTTTTGAAGGCTCAATTGCTGAAAATATAGCCCGGTTTGCCGAGATTGATTCGCTTAAGGTTATTGAAGCTGCAAAGAGCACCGGGATTCATGAGATGATTTTGCGCTTTCCACGTGGCTACGATACCCTGATTGGTGAGGCAGGGGGGATGCTTTCGGGAGGACAGCGTCAAAGACTGGGACTCGCCCGGGCGCTGTATGGCAAGCCCGCAATCATAGTGCTTGACGAGCCGAATGCAAATCTCGATGATGCGGGCGAGCGGTCGTTGCTTGAAGCGGTCAAACAGTTAAGACTTGCGGGAAAAACAGTTATTCTTGTTACTCATCGTCCCAGCGTCCTTGCAGTGGCTGATCTGTTGGTGATGATGCAGGGTGGAAAGATTATCAGGTGTGGTCCTCGTGATGAGATATTGGCGGCTATGCGCACTGACACTGCTGTACCAGTATAGATTCCGGGCAATCTGATCTCAACTTTTGTCAAATGATTTAATGCAATAAGTAATGAATATTCTTGATGCCATTTCAACATTGAAGCGTGTTCCTGAAGAGAAAAAAGCGGGTGATAAAGGTGGTAACTATCGTGATACACGCAGCCCCGTTCGGCTTGGAATCTGGATTTTACTGGTCGGATTTGGCGCGTTTCTTCTTTGGGCTGCTTTTGCGCCACTTGATGAAGGGGTACCTTGTCAAGGGTTGGTGAGTATTGCCACAAAGCGCAAGGTTGTGGAGAATCTCCGTGGCGGCAGGATAGAGAAAGTTCATGTCAGGGAGGGTGATACAGTCAGGGAAGGTCAAATCCTGATCACATTCGACAGCCAGGCAGCAAAAGCCCGGTATGACGAAATTCATCAACACTACCTTGGAATGCGGGCTACTGCAGATCGCCTGCAGGCAGAGATGCGAGGCGAATCATCAATTACCTTTCATCCGGATCTGTTACACGATTCTGAGCAGAAGCTGGTCGAACAGCTTATGAATAATCAGAAAAAACTCTTTTTGTCGCGTCAGACGATGTTGAAGATTCTTGACGGTCAACTGACGGCTATATCATCTCTGGTGGACGAGGGATATGCGCCAATGAGCCAGAGGCATGAATTAGAGCTCAAGATTGCTGAGTTCAATAGTAGTACGGCATCTCAATTGGCCCAGGTTCAACTTGAAGTGGAGGCTGATGCCGAAAAGACCAGAGCGCTTGCAGCGGAGCTTGTCGATACGGAGGTGCGTTCACCTGCATCGGGACAGGTGGTCGGTTTGCAGGTGCAGACTGTGGGCGCTGTTATTCAGTCAGGCCAGAAGATGATGGATGTCGTGCCGCTCAATGAGGGGCTGCTTATTGATGCAAAGATTGCTCCGCATTTGATTGACAGTGTTCGCAAGGGATTGCCGGTTGATGTAAGTTTTTCCTCATTTTCTCACTCTCCCCAGCTTGTTGTCCAGGGAATTGTGGCATCGCTCTCGAAAGACATTGTGACAGATCCGCAGGTCAATCCAATGCAACCTGGAGCCTCCTATTATCTTGCGCGCATTTCAGTGACCCCTGAAGGGTTGAAGTCGCTGGGAAAGCGCGAGATGCAGCCGGGAATGCCGGTGACAGTTGTTATCAAGACAGGTGAGCGTTCGCTGTTGACCTATCTTGTTGATCCCCTTATCAAGAGGATGTCGGTTTCAATGAAAGAGGAGTAGAGCTTGTGCATATAACTAAACGCGATGAATGAGTTGATCATGAAGGTATTGTTCGCCATAATTATTGCCGTGGGAGTGTTTACGGCATTTCCTGTTTTTGCCGGTACTGTCGATTTGACAACAGCTTATCAGAAAGCGGTTGAGTATGATGCTCGCCTCCGCTCTGCAAAAGCCGATAATCAGATGTATAAAGAGGAGATTGGCAAGGCGAAGTCACAGTTTTTGCCAAGTGTGCGTATGAGCGCCGCTCGGGGACGTAGCGCAACGCAGCGCGGTTACCTTGGCCGGTTTTACCCTGCTGACTTTTATAATACCGTGAACCTGGGTGTTTCAGTTCGTCAGTCTCTCCTGAATCTTTCGAATGTTGCCGGATATAAACAATCCAGGCTTGTTGCTGCTAAAAGTGACGCTGATTTTCAGAAGGAGCAGACAACATTGATGGTCAGAATAACAGAAGCATATTGTAATGCGTTGTTTGCTGAGGATAACCTTGATTTCAGCAATGCGTTGATCAGTGCCACACAGGAACAGCTTATGCAGGCTAAACGACGATTTGAAACTGGATTTGGCACGGTTACTGAGGTGCAGGAAGCGCAGGCCGGGTATGATAATGCGCAGGCGGAGGGGGTTGAGATTCTCAATAGTGTTGAATACAGTCGCCGTGAGCTTGAAGATCTTACAGGTCTCTACCCCGAAAAACTTTGTAAACTTGTGCCGCAAAAGCTGCGCCTTGTAAAGCCGGAGCCTGATCTTGTGGAATCATGGATTGAATTATCAGTTGCTGGAAATTCAGGATTGGTTGCTGCCCGCCAGGAGGTTGAAATTGCAAAGAGGGAGATACAAAAACAGCGTGCTGCTGGTTATCCAACAATTGATCTTGTTGGTGGGAGAAATTATTCAGAGAGTGAAAATAATTATTCAATCGGCTCCATTTATGATACCTATTCGATAAGTGTTCAGTTGAGTGTCCCTGTATATACGGGTGGTTATGTGAGTTCTTCGATACGTCAGGCGCAGGCGAAATGGTTGAAAGCAGGAGCGCAGCTCAGTTGGCAGGAACGTGGGGTTGAATCGGATGTGCGAAAGTATTATAACGGTGTTGTAAGCAATATCTCTTTGATAATGGCTTATGAGCAGGCTGTGAATTCACGAGAAATTGCTCTTGTCGGTACCAGAAAAGGGTACGAAGCAGGAATACGAAGTAATGTTGATGTGCTCGATGCCCAGCAGAAGCTCTTTGCTGCCAGGCGGAATCTTGCTAAATCACGATATCAGTATATTCTCAACCGATTCATGCTCAAGCAGGCTGCTGGCACTCTCTCTGAGGCTGATATTGAGGAGATAAACAATTGTCTTCTTGGCAGCAAATAATAAAAGTGATTACATAAAAGAAAACCGGTTTTATGGCTTCTTTTCATTATGTTAAAACGCTCAATTGTTTGTCATTGTTTTGCAGGTAGAGCTTGGTCACCTTCCTTGTTTCCATGATATCGGGGATTGTTACGGTTCCCTCCTGCGGCATACGCGTTTTTCAATATTCAATATAAATGAGTTACTGTAGTGGCAAGAGAACGATATAAACGGAAACCAAAATCTGGTGGTGGCAAGAGTAATAAACAGCCATCCCAGTTTGCCGGAGAGCGGGTGAGGGCCAATGATCATATTCTGATCAATGAATTTCTTTTCAGACGCGGTGAAAGCTCACTCGCCGCAGAGATTGTCACCTTTTTTGCTGATCATGAAGGCGAACGATTCAAGTCAACTGATTTGGCCAGAGCGCTTGGATATACGGAGTCAAAACAGCTTCCCGGTTTCTGGTATGTGCTCCATAAACTTCAGGAGGAAGGAACGCTTGACAAGGATTCCAATCGCAGTTACGGCATGGCAGGGACGGAAGCGACTACCTACAAGGATCATCTTGAGCACGTCAAGCCATTTCCTCTTCCCGGCAAGAAGCAGTATACTGTCGCCAAAATATATACAGGTCATATTTCCACCCATCCCAATGGCTACGGCTTTGTTGATGTTGAAGGATTTGATGATGATATTTTTATCAAAGCCGGTGATATGGCCACCTCAATTCATGGCGACGAGGTCGAAGTGCTGGTTTCAAAAGTGCCAGAAACCTACACTTCAAAATCCACCCCCCATCAGCGGTGTGAAGGAGCGGTGGAGAAAGTTATCAGCCGTCGTGTCACAACAATAGTCGGTACGCTGACCAAGTCTAACCGCAGGTTTGTTCTTAAACCTGATGACCGGAAACTGCTTCCTGAAATTCTTGTCTCTATCAAAAACTCGTCCAAAGCAACTGATGGCCAGAAGGTGCTTATTGGAGAGCTTGATTTCAGTAAAGAGGGAGTTATCCATGGAAAGGTACTTGAGATTCTTGGGCAGGCAGGCGATTCAGCAGTTGAGGTGAGCGCCATTGCCCGCAGCAAGGGGATTGACGAAACCTTTGATACAGCACTGCTCGATTTTGCAGCCTCTGTGCCTGAGGCAATTACAGAAGAGGAGGTCAAGAGCAGGCTTGATATTCGTGATAAAGTCGTCTTTACCATTGATCCTGTTGATGCCAAAGATTTTGATGATGCCCTGTCTGTTGAGATTCTTGATGACGGGCTCTACAGAATAGGCGTTCATATTGCTGATGTATCACACTATGTGCCAGAAAATTCTCCTCTTGATCGTGAGGCATTAAAGCGTGCGACCTCAGTCTATCTGGTCGATCGGGTGATTCCCATGTTACCCGCCCGGCTTTCTGAACAGATATGCAGCCTCAATCCCGGCGTTGACCGGATGGCCTTTTCTGTCTTTATGGTTATAACTCCTGATGGCGAAGTGCGTAGCCACGAGTTTCACAAAACAGTGATACACTCCAAACGTCGTTTTGCCTATGAGGATGTTGAGGAAATTCTGAAGCAGGGTAACGGGGACTTTGTGACTGAGCTACAGTCGCTTGATCGTCTTAGCGTTATTCTGCGTGAGAAGCGCTTCAAGCAAGGTGGCCTTGATTTTGAAACAGAAGAGGTGCGTTTTAAGCTTGGCAGTAAAGGAGAACCGCTCGAAGTGATGAAGAAAGAGCGACTCGGCAGCCATCGTCTTATTGAGGAGTTTATGTTGCTTGCCAACCGCAAGGTTGCCAAATATTTGACAAAAACTTTCAAGGAGAGCAAGAAAGCGCCCTATCCTGTCATCTACAGGATACATGGTGCGCCGCAGCAGGAGAAGGTGCTTATCCTCGCCAATTTTGTCAAGCGTCTTGGTTTTGACCTCAAGCTGAATCTTGGTAAAGAGGGCCCGATAGTTTCAGCTTCTGCACTTCGACAGCTTTTACAGCAGGTGAAAGGCTCCAATATTGAGTTTCTGGTCAGTGAGCTGGTACTGCGCTGTATGTCGAAAGCGGTTTATACCGGCGATAATGTGGGCCATTACGGACTTGGTTTTGAGCATTACACTCACTTTACCTCACCTATTCGACGATATCCAGATCTTATTATTCATCGAATGCTCTTTGAATACGAGAATCTCCGCAAAAAACGTCGCAAGATTACCCCGACCCGGCTTGCAGAGCTGACCGATAAAATTCAGACGGTCTGCCAGATTTCCAACGAACGGGAGAAGAGCGCTGTTGAAGCAGAGCGTGAGTCGATCAAGCTGAAGCAGGTTGAGTATATGGCAACCCATGTCGGCAAGGTCTATCCCGGAGTTATCTCCGGCGCAACCGATTATGGTATTTATGTCAGAATGGTGGATTTTGCTATTGAAGGGATGGTGCACATGCGTAATATGACCGATGACTATTACGAGTATGATGAGGCGACCTACTCACTCGTTGGCAAACGTCGTAAAAAACGGTTGCAGATCGGTCAACGGGTTAAGGTGAAGGTGAACAGTGTCGATATGCAGCGCCGTACCATTGATTTGGTTCTGGAGTGAGTCAGGTTGGGCAACGAACGTCGATGGATTTTTTTTTGAAACTGTCCGTTTGCGACGTTGTGGTCGATATGATAATCATCAACCGTTCGCCCGGAACAATCCTTCTGCTACAAGCGATTCCAGGAGTCAGCATATTGAGCGGTTATTGAGTTTTATCCAAAATTACCCTTCCAATTTGAGCAGAAAGCGGCGTTGCTGTTATGAGAAAAGCATCATTTCAGGTTTTGCAAGGCAGAACCCCGGAGTCGCTGCTTTATTATCGTAAAAATATTTTGTGACTTTGTTTATTATGAGCTTATGTTTATAATACAGAGATGAGTTATAGAGAAACCGTTGTAGATTTGGTGCCATGAAAAGCGACATGATCGTAACATTTGGAGGTGGAAAAAAGGTAAATGCTGATTATAATGGCTTTACCATTCATACAGACCAGTCGCTTCATGCCGGGGGTGAGGCTTCCGCTCCAGAACCTTTTACTCTATTTCTTGCATCTATTGGTACTTGTGCAGGTGTTTTTGTTTTATCTTTTTGTCAAAGCAGAGGTATCCCGACAGATGACATCAGGATTGTTCAGTCGCATTTGGCCAGGGAATCGGGACGCGGGATAGGAAAAATCGAGCTTACGATAGAATTGCCGGAGAGCTTTCCTGAAAAATACAAGGATGCCGTTATCAGTGCGGCTAATCTTTGTGCAGTGAAAAGGCATATCATAGATCCCCCTGAATTTGTCGTCACAACCATCACCCGGTAATTCCATGAATTCCAGAGGTGTCATGGTTAAAAAAAGGAGGGTTGGAAGGCCGACGAACCGCCGTTGTATTCAGGATTTACCCAAGGTTACCTGCTTCAGGCCGGATGGTGTTTATCCTGAAGGTCTGGAAAGTGTTTTGTTGACAGTTGATGAACTGGAAACTATCAGGCTTGCTGACAAGGAGTGCTTATATCATGCGGATGCTGCTGTGTTAATGAATGTCTCCCGTCCTACTTTCGGACGTATTCTTGAAGCTGCTCATAAAAAAGTAGCTGAAGCCATTGTTGATGGAAAACAACTTTGTATTCAGGGTGGTGTATTCAGCTCTCTTTGCGACAGTGTTCCGACGGCTCGTCCCGATATTTGTGTGTGCCCGGGTTGCGGCCATGAGCTTCCACACAAAAAGGGCGAGCCTTGCCGGGAAACATCTTGTTCTCAATGTGGAGTTTCACTAAAGCGCAAGGGCGGTTGTATTTCTGAGACTGATACGTGATATCTAATTGTTTCTCTGATTTTTTGTTAAGCGGAAGAAGGGGATGAGTTTTTTCCGGAATGGTAATGCCATATTGATTCAAGACACGCGACTGTACCTGAATCATCTCTGTTGATAAGATGGTTACATGTCGCAGAGTGGTTTTTTCAAGTCATAATTGTTTCACTAATCATTCAAATAATAATCACTATGAATATCGATCGTGTTGTGTTTGCTGTTGCGGGTTGTTTTGTGCTCAGTAGTGTTTTGCTCTCAATTTATCATAACCCAAACTGGCTCTGGTTTACCGGTTTTGTTGGGTTGAACCTTTTTCAGGCAGGGTTTACGGGTTTTTGCCCGCTTGCTAAAATTCTGAAAGCTGTTGGGGTTGAGCCCGGCCATGCCTTCAAATAGCAATTCGGTAAGGTTATTTATTCCGAAAAATTGATAAATATTGAGTTTCTATGGCAAAGGTAGTCGTTTTAGGTGCGGGGGTGTCAGGTCACACTGCAGCTTCGTTTCTCAAGAAGAAACTTGGGAAGCATCATGAGGTTGTCGTTGTTACTCCCAACGCATATTATCAGTGGATTCCCTCCAACATCTGGGTTGGTGTTGGTCAGATGTCAATTGACGATGTTCGGTTTGAACTGAAAAAGGTCTATAATCGCTGGGGTATTATCCTGAAACAGGCAAAAGCCATTGAAATACATCCAGAAGGTGACGATGAAATTTCAAGAGGGTATGTGACGATAGAGTATACCGATGAAGTGCGAAAAGGTCAGACAGAGAAGGTCGATTATGACTTTCTTGTTAATGCCACGGGTCCGAAGCTCAATTTTGATGCAACACCAGGCCTGGGCCCGGATAAAAATACGTTTTCGGTTTGTACCTATACCCATGCAGCGCATGCCTGGGAACATCTGCAGGATAATATCAGAAAGATGCAGGCAGGGCAAAAGCAGCGAATCCTGATTGGTACTGGTCATGCCATGTCGACATGCCAGGGGGCTGCCTTTGAATATATTCTGAACGTCGCCTGGGAAATATCAAAACGGGGGTTAAGCGATAAGGCGCAAATTACCTGGTTATCCAATGAGTATGAGTTGGGTGATTTTGGTATGGGAGGTGCCTTCATTAACAGGGGCGGCTATTATACCCCGACCAAAGTGTTCACAGAATCCATTATGGCTGAGTACGGTATCAACTGGAAACGGCGAGCTGGAGTCCACCATGTAGAACCCGGCAAGGCCTTTTATGAGACGCTTGATGGCGAAGAGTTGACGCAGGAATTTGATTTTGCCATGCTTATTCCTTCATTCTCAGGGGTTGGACTTACCGCTTATGATAAGTCTGGAGTTGATATTACCGAGAAGATGTTTGCGCCGAACAAATTTATGAAGGTTGATGCCGACTATACTGCGAAGCCGTTTGAAGAGTGGGATGCTGATGATTGGCCTTCAATTTATCAGAATCCCCTGTATAAAAATATTTTTGCTCCAGGGATTGCCTTTGCTCCTCCGCATCCGATTTCAAAACCCATGTCGAGTCCGAGCGGGCGTCAGATTTTTCCCACAGCGCCTCGAACCGGTATGCCCGCAGGTGTTATGGGAAAAATTGTAGCACTTAACATTGCAGAAAGAATTCAGGGAGCAGAGGAGTATCGTCATAAAGCTTCCATGAGCAGAATGGGGGCGGCATGCGTTGTTTCTGCAGGATTTGGTTCGTTTGATGGTTTGGGAGCATCAATGACTCTTTTCCCGGTTGTTCCTGACTGGAACAAGTACCCCGACTGGGGTCGTGATATGGACTACTCGCTCGGAGAGGCTGGTCTGGCGGGACACTGGCTAAAAGTTATTCTGCACTATCTCTTTTTCCACAAGGCAAAAGGTTACCCCTTCTGGTGGTTGATTCCGGAGTAACTCACTATGCCCAACGCTTTAAATTTTATTGAGGTATGAATAAAGTCAAGGCTTATTATGATGAGGCTTATCCGCCGGTACCCTCAAATGGAACACTATACTGGCGGAAAAACCTGCTGTGGCAACTATTTCGGTTTGTTGTCCTGAATGTAAAAATTATGCGCATTGTAGTTGGCGGTCACTCCTGATGTTGATGACTGCGCCAAAGAATATTATACCATAGTTACAGTGAACAAAAGAATATTGAAGAGAATAGGCTTGCTGACTTCCGGAGGAGATGCTCCAGGAATGAATGCTGCTATTCGAGCAGTGACTCGTGCGGCAATAGCCAATAAGCTGAAAGTGGTAGGTATTCGTCGTGGTTATCAGGGGATGATCGATGGTGATTTTATTGCAATGAAAGCATTTGATGTCAGTGGGATTCTACATCTCGGTGGAACGGTTCTTAAAACAGCTCGTTGCCTGGAATTCAGGACACCGGAGGGTCGTGAAAAAGCTTATCAGCAATTGAAAAGAGCAGAGATTGATGCTGTTGTTGTGATTGGCGGCGATGGTTCTTTTACTGGCGCTCTTGTGATGTCGCAGGAGTACAATATGCCGTTTATCGGGATTCCCGCGACGATCGATAACGATATGTACGGAACCGATTATACCATCGGGTATGAAACTGCCCTGAATACTGTTGTTGATGCGGTGGATAAAATCAGGGATACTGCCAGATCGCACGGACGTATTTTTTTTGTTGAAGTGATGGGGCATGAAGCGGGGATGATTGCCCTGAATAGTGGTATCGCCTGTGGCGCGGAGGTGATCGTCATTCCTGAGTCGAATGAACATCAGCAGGATGAACTCCATAAATTTCTGAGCAAAGGATACAAGAATAAAGAGAGTAGCGGTATTGTGATTGTTGCTGAGGGAGAGGAGACCGGCGGTGCCTTGAAAATTGCTGAAGAGGTTAGTAAAGAGCATCCCGATCTGGAAGTTCGTGTCTCAATTCTTGGCCATATTCAGCGGGGAGGAAGTCCGACAGCAAAAGACCGAATTAATGCCACCCGAATGGGAGTTGCGGCCATTGATGCCCTGCTTGATGACCAGAAAAGTATCATGATTGGGCTTGCAAACGATCATATTGTGCAGGTTCCCTTCAATAAGGCGGTGAAACTCAACCACACTATTGATACTTATCTCCTTGAAATTCAAAGGTTGATGAATTTTTAGAGCTTTTATCGGCGTTCGGCTCCACTCCAGAATTTTCTTTGCCCGGTACATTCGCATGTAGCTGTTTAGATGACTGTTCCTGTTGTATCCGCGCAATTGTTCAGCAGCCTGACCCGTCGCGGGTCAACAAGAGTGACTGATGGTTCAGGCAAGGTTGGCGAGTGTTAAAAAGTTGTGTAAAAGCTGGTTGCCGGTTGCGCTGTACGCTTTGCGGAATGCTTCAAAGTCGGCAAGAAATTGCCTGCTGTCCATTTGCTTAAGGTCGTGGTCAATGGTGAGCCACTCGATAAACATGGCTCGGGTCAGTTCAAAGTGGCACTGCAAACCGTAAGCGTTTGCGCCAACCTTCACTGCCTGGTGGTGGCAGTGTAAACCCGTTGCCAGCAGCTCGATGTCCCACGGAGCAAGCTCTACGGTTTCGCCATGCAGTTGAAACACCCGGATGGTGTCGTCCAGTCCGGCAAAAACCGGATCGTTTTTGCCGGTATTGGTGAGTACAATGTTGTATGGTTCTCCATCAGCATCAAAAAAGCCGATCTCTTTTTGTGGGGAGGGGAGCACCCTGCCGTCTGCAGCTTTTACCAGTAATTGCATTCCAAGGCAGATTCCCAGGTAAGGAATGCCGCTCTGCACAATGCGAGTAATCTGCTGGAGCTGGTGTTGCATGGTGGGTGTGGCATCGTTCGCGCTTTGCGGGCCACCCAGCACCACTACGGCCCCGTAGTTTTGCGGGTCGGGGAAGGTAGCTCCCTGCGATAGATCTACAACGTCGGTAGTTATCCCATAGGTGTCCAGCAGTGGTTCAAGCAATCCAGGGCCTTCGTGCGTGATGTTTTTTATGATGAGCAGTTGGTTCGACATAGGGAATTATTTTTTTTGATCTTGATGCTTAATTCCTGCCGCCTCTTCCAACTCTCTCTTCAGCTCCAGCAACCTCCAGACACCAGCCAGCATCCACAACTTGATCGGGATCGAGAACAAAATCGGGACAAGCAGGATTGTATTCACGCAGGGTATCCGTAGTGTTCTTGTAGCTGTCCCGCCCCGTCAACTGCAACAGTCCTCGGCCCCGGTATTTATACCCATCGCCAGAGTCAATGTTTCCCATGCGATTTCTGTAGACCTCATTGGCTAATTCTTCTGGATTGTTTTCATACTCTTTTGGATCCAACGGACCTTTTGGCAGAAATCGTTTTGGTCATACCATCGGTAACCGTATGGCGCTGTAACCTGATTTCCCGGGAGAAATATAACGATGAAAGAAATATATTTATAAAATAAAATACGTTACCATATATTTATCCCTGATTTCCAAGAGAATGCAAGTTGTAATTATAACTATTTTTCCGAGCACAAGCTTTCTGGGAA
>CAIPMW010000088.1 GCA_903866255.1 uncultured Chlorobiaceae bacterium
GAACATTTGGAGATTTTGCCAAGGGTGCGATTCTTGACCTTGCCATCTTCACGATACGATTCACGAAACAGGTATCGATAATAGGTTTTGCCGTTGATGGTGGTCTTGCTGGTGTCGATATACATTGTGACTATATCAAGGGTTTCTTAATTATTTAATAATAAGAAAAAAACTTTTGATATACAAATATTTTAGTGACTACATTTTTTGCGCCTTTTCGCCTTAAAAGTAATTATTATAAGGGGTTAACGAAAAAGTCGGCTGGGACTTCCGTTGAAGAGCACATCGGCACCTTTCATCGGAAAAGAATTGCAACCCTTGATGAATTGAGCCTGTCGAAGGTACTGAAAAGAAAGAATCCTTACCTCTTCAAGGCAAAGTATGTTCAAACTGCCGAAGAGATTGTCAGGGGCCTTGTTGATGCCCATATTTCATCAAATGAGGAGACGATTTTTGGGGACTGGCTGGAAGGGCTGGCCATTTTTATCAATGAAAAAGTGTATGGAGGATGGAAATCCGGCATTGCGGGCATTGACCTTGAATTTGACAAGGAGGGCAAGCGCTTTATCGTCAATATCAAGTCGGGGCCGAATTGGGGTAACAGCAGCCAGATTGCCAAAATGAAGTCAGACTTCAAGACTGCGGCAAAGACGTTGCGGACGAGTAACTCAGGGATTCAGGTTGTTGCCGTCAATGGTTGTTGTTACGGAAGAACCACGACTTCGGATCAGGGTGACTATTTCAAGTATTGCGGCCAAACCTTTTGGGAGTTTATCTCTTCAGATTCAAATCTTTACACCGAGCTGATCGACCCGCTGGGTCACAAGGCCCAGGAAAAAAACGAAGAGTTTCAGGACTCCTATGGCCGGATGGTCAATAAATTTACCCGACAATTTAGTATCGAGTATTGCGACGACAGTGGCGCTATCAACTGGCACAAGCTGGTGGCCTTCAATTCCTCTGCGATCCATACGCCGATAATTTGATGAAGGATCATGCAAAATGTTGTGGTTCTCCTCTGCCGGAGATGTTGAAAACGGTCAACTCAACTTGTCCCGGAAAAAAAGCCACGCAAGAGGGTCAAGGCCATAGTGGCTTGCACAACCAAACCGCCACTTGACGGCATAGAGTGAATGTCGCGTGTTACAGGCAAGATTAGTGTTCATGGCCCAAGCAACGCAGCAGGAACAACGGCAATCCCATCTGGGCGACTGGGCAAGGCGATTCAAACGGTTCCGGGACGGTAACCATGCAGGAAGCGGATCAACGATCCAAAGTCGTTCAAGGATCTCTCGATACGGTTGTGTCGTTGTTTTCGAGGGTTTCTCACCCTGCCTGCCAGTCGCAGCATCGCGGATAGTCTCCAACGAGGCCGTCGTCGCTGTCGTTGCCGCATAGGCCGCCAGCCAGCGGGCTCAATATCTCCGGTCTCAGTCGGCATCAGCTCATCAAGTTCGTCATCCACCACCCTTCTCTGGTATGCGGGAACATTTGTCCTTTGTTGTTTTTTTTGATCACGTTATATGTCTCTACACTGCCGTTTCGCCATGATATACACTACCGTTCCGCCCCAGTCAACAGGAGTAAATGCAAAACGTACAGCGAGAAGGGATGCCGGGAAGCAATTTTTTGCGCTATACCTTCATCTTCCGCACAAAATGGTAATTTCCGATATAAAAATGAATACGGGCAAGACCCTGAACATTAACCTTCTGAAGAATGAAATCATACCACAAGGAACTCTGGCTACAGATACCTGCAAGAATGGATTTTGTCAATATCACTGGCCAGGTTGAGCGGGCTCTTCAGGAGAGCGGCATTCAGGAGGGGCTCTGCCTGGTGAATGCGATGCACATAACGGCGTCAGTCTTTATCAATGATGACGAACCGGGGCTGCATCAGGACTACAAACGGTGGCTTGAGGAGCTGGCTCCGCATGAACCGTTAAGCCGCTACCAGCATAACAGAACCGGCGAGGATAACGGCGATGCCCATCACAAGCGCCAGATCATGGGTCGGGAGGTTGTTGTTGCCGTCACGAAAGGGCGGCTCCATTTTGGTACCTGGGAGCAGATTTTCTACGGTGAGTTTGATGGCAAGAGAAAAAAAAGGGTGCTCATCAAGATTATCGGCGAATAAGGGGTCGCTTCAGGATGGGTGCACATCACCTTGACCGACGATTATGTAATGGCGCAACCTTCAGAGTTGATAAGGGAAGCTGAGCGGCTTTATATTCAGCGCCAGAGTCAGTGGAATGATCTTTTTCAGCTTGGCGATATGGCGAGTGCAGAAACAGCATCTGAATGAGCATGATGTAGCCGCAGAGATCGAAGCTGTTCGTGAGTCAAATGCAACATTGTCATGAACATTGTATGCGACACCAATGTTGGTTCGCTGGGTGTTTTTGTACCTTTTGCCGAACGGTGTGCCAATCGCGTCATTAAATCTTGATTCCTCTTTTCTTAATTGGTATTTTATCGAAATACTTTGAAATACCAATTATAGTAGGGAGACGGTATGTTATCACCAGCGAAACCAATGGAACCGAGAAACCAAGTCAGTTTTAAAATTCCAGCGAGCACCAAAAACAGGATTGAACAACTTGCTGTGGCAACCAGAAGGACAAAAACCTTTGTTATCGAAGAAGCTCTCAATCAGTATCTCGCTCTGAACGAATGGCAGCTCAAAAGCATTCAGGACGGTCTGCGTGACCTTGAAGATGGGAAGGTTATCTCTCACGAAAAAATGATTGAACACTGGGAGGAGTAAATTGCAGGTACAGTGGACTAACAAGGCCAAAAGATGTCTCGAAGAAATTGAGGCATATATCGGCCAGGAAAGCCCGGGAGCTGCAGCAAAAGTCATTCAAAAAACAGCGACCCAGCTTTCCAAATACCCGGATAGCGGCAAACCAGGTCGTCTGATGGGTACACGAGAACTCCTGTTTTCAGACTCCCCATACCTTGTAGTTTATACGGTTCGTAACAATATTGTGACGATTCTTACGATTTTTCATACAGCTCAGAAATTTGATAGTGACGCTTTGTAAGTTTCGCCGATCGGAGGAGACCCGAAATCTGATTGATTTTATATACTTGATAAATCCTTTAGCGTAGGATTTATCCGTATTCTGAAGCTACCCCATTATGGCTCTTTCCATACGTCAACCTTTCCGGATTCTGCGTTGAAGTTGACTGCGCCGCTTGTGTCGTTGTAATACCAGTTACAGAAGACCTTATTGACTATATATTGGCATTCATGGACCAAACAATGCAGCAGGAACAACTGCCATCTTCATCAATTCCTCAATCAACCATTGAGTTGCTTTTCAAATAAGACTGACGAAAACTGAGTTCAAGAAACTCCCTTGAATTGATTTTCGGCAGATCCACATGGCTCTTTCCAATGATGCGCAATACCTTAAAAATACTTGCACATTATCTTATAAAACCGTATTTTTCAGTGTTTTTTTAGAAGAATATACCCATAGATTTAAGATGGAGTTATGCCTAAAATCACCGGCATTTCAGATCAATACCAGTTCCATTTTTTCAGTAATGAAGGAAGCGGCGGACAACACGAACCAATTCACGTGCATATCCGTAGAGATAGTAATAAAGCGAAATTTTGGCTTGATGGCAGCATTGCTTATAATAGGGGATTCGCCTCAAGAGAGTTACAACATCTTCAAAAATTGGTCGTAAATAATAAGTCAAGAATTGAGGAGGTATGGCATGAACATTTCAGCAATCAGTAATCCGCAGGCATTGCATCTCTCATTTGGTCAACATCGCTTTGATGTTGAACTTAAGGACGGGCGCATTCTCTCTGTCCCTTATACCTGGTTTCCCCGATTGATTGGAGCATCGTCTGAGCTGTTGAACCATTACGAACTTTCCGGAAACGGTGAAGGAATTCATTGGCCAGATCTTGACGAAGACATTTCGGTAAAAGGGCTGCTTGCCGGTCATGGTGACCAAACCAACTTTGCAAGAAAATATTGGCAGGAACATCCCGAGCATTCACCCTTCCACGCAACCGAAAGCGCTGCATAGCATAGCGGCACTGCGCCATGTCAGCCCTGCCCCAGCTTCTTTTTTGCCGGGCCAATATTATACAACTCCTCATCTTCGTTAATGCTGATACCATCATGAAGTGTAGCTTTTTCAAAAACGAGCTTCGCTGTAGAAAAAAAATCACTTGCTTCAGCTTTCAGATATCGTGCCGCCATGCGGCAATAATCAGGATCAGTTTCCACACCAATGCTGTTGCGGCCAGTTTTCAGCGCTGCAATCATGGA
>CAIPMW010000089.1 GCA_903866255.1 uncultured Chlorobiaceae bacterium
CAGAAGCCATCAGGCAGACGTTTGCGCAACGGGGAACAACGCTCGTCCAGATGAAAGAAATCTTTTCCGGAGAGTTCATTGAGGAGAAGCAGGTGCAATGGAATGCCTTCAGAAAACGTATTGGTCTTGAATACCTGCCGGTCTCGTTTGCTGATGTGGTGCAGCAGGTGCAGGTATTTCTATCTCCAACAGTGGAAGCACTCAGGGCAAAGCGATATTTTCAGGACAATTGGATTGCTCCGGATTCATGGAGGAGAAGTCATGATAAACCAGAGGTGGGAGCATAATCGTTGTTTTTCCTTAGCAACCTTCAATACCACTTCATTCTCATTGCTTTCGACCTATCAATAGTACTGCCGGATATAACCATAAGCCTTGTCAAACAAGTCCTGGTCTTTGATCTGGTATTTTACGTAAATCACCTTGCGGAGCGCCCTCTGCACTTCGCGTTCTCCGGCTTTGGTGCTTTGCCATCCGGGGAAACGAACCAGACGGACAATTTCGTCGATGTCGGTTACGATTCGCTCAACGACAATTGGTGTCGTTACATTTTTCACCTCAGCCAGGAGCTCGGTCAGAGCCGCTTTTGCCTTGCTTTGCTCATCGGGAGGAGTGACCTCTTTCTCGGCCAGTAACACATCCTTTGCGAGTATCAGCAGCTCTTTCAAAAAGTCGAGGCTGTGGAGCAACCCCTGCTCATGTTTCTCCCTGAGTTTTTCGAGTCGCTCGCCCAGTGCAATAAAAATCGGGTTGTTTTTGTGCTTGCGCAAGCGGGTAATGAGCTTGATCTCAATCTCTTTTGACTTTTTGCCGGGCTCCCTCGATTCGAGCAGACTTTCCAGCACATCGGCATCCATCACCAGCGTATCGAGATCGTCACGAAGCGTTTGCAGATGCACATTTTCGTGAACCAGCTCAATTGTTTTGGCTCCAAGGGCGTGCCAAAGCAGCTTGCCATTCCCGCTCGGCGGCTTTACCGATTCATACACCTGAGTCAGCCACTTGTAATTGGCCTCATAAGCTTCGAGAGCGTGGTCGGGCGACAACGCTTCCCAAAGTCTGGAGAGCCTGGAGTATTCAGCCGCAAATTTGTCGCGAGTGTCGTTGTCAGGCAGGCAATCCTGAGCGGCAATAAGCCCTTCATAACCGCCAATGGAGCGATCTACTCCGGGAAAAAACAGCAGGCATTTTTCTACCTGTGTTGGCAGCTCTTTTTTCAGCTCATCCAGATTGGTGATAACCCGCTGTACCGCTTTGTCATCGAAATCGAGCGCTGTTGCAACGTCATCAAAAATGCCGAGATAATCAACAATCAGGCCGTGGGTTTTGCCAAAATAGCGGCGGTTTGTGCGGCAGATGGCCTGGAGCAGACTGTGATCTTTCATCAGCTTGTCGAGGTACATCACCTGAAGAATCGGAGCATCGAAACCGGTTAACAGCTTTGAAGTGACAATCAGGAACTTGAGCGGATCAGCCGGGTCACGAAAGCGGTCGAGCAACTTTGCTTCATCATCTTTGGAGAGTTTCCATTCGGCGTATTCATCACCCTTTCCGCCCTGTGTGTGCATGACAATGGCACTGGCATCTTTTCCGAGCAGTTTGTCCAACGCCTTTTCATAGAGGACGCAGCACTCCCGGTCCAAAACGACCACCTGCGCCTTGAAGCCGTTGGGCTCAACTTTGGTTTGATAATGATTTGCGATGTGGTGGCAGATTGCCTCTACCCGTGCAGGTGCCTTGACCAGCACCGCCATCTTTGCCGCCCGCCTGGCCAGCTCATCGCGATCCTGCTCGTTCAACTGATCGGTGATCAGCAGATAGGCTTCATTGATCGCCTCCTTGTTGATATGGAGCTTGACATCAACCGCCTCGAAGTGCAGCGGCAGTGTGGCGTTGTCGCGAATCGAGTCCTGAAAGGAGTAGCGGCTCATATATCCCTGCTTGTCCTCCTCTGCGCCGAAGGCCCAGAAGGTATTGCGGTCTCGCTTGTTGATTGGCGTGCCGGTCAAGCCAAAGAGAAACGCGTGGGGCAGCGCAGCCCGCATTTTGCGTCCCAGATCACCCTCCTGGGTACGATGGGCCTCGTCCACCATCACAATGATGTTTGAACGGTCATTCAGGCAGCCCTCAGCTTCGCCAAACTTGTGAATAGTTGTGATGATGATTTTTCGTGTGTCTGCACCGAGAAGCTTTTGCAGCTCCTGCCGGGTAGCCGCGCCGATCATGTTTGGAATATCGGTGGCATTAAAGGTGGCGGTGATCTGGGTGTCGAGATCAATACGGTCAACAACGATGATCACCGTCGGGTTCCCAAGCTTGCTGTGCATCCTCAGCTTCTGCGCTGCAAAGACCATCAGCAGTGACTTGCCCGAACCCTGAAAGTGCCAGACGAGCCCTTTTTTCGGGTATCCATGCACAACCCGCGAGACCATGAGGTTTGCCGTTTCATACTGCTGGTAACGGCTGATGATTTTGATACGCCGATGCTTTTTGTCGGTAGCAAAGAGGGTAAAGTTCTGCAAAATGTCGAGCACAATATGCGGTCGAAGCATCGCGGCTATGGAGCGCTGCACATCAGCCATTGTCCCCTCCGACTTGTTCTCGCTTCCATGCCAAGGGCCCCAGATATCAATGGGCATGCGCACCGTGCCATAACGAAAGCATTTGCCCTCGGTCGCAAACGAGAGCACATTGGGCACAAACATTTGCGGCACACTCTGCTCATAGCCGTTATGAATATCACTGGCACCATCCACCCAGGTAACTGCAGGACGAACCGGCGTTTTGGCCTCACCAACAACGAGCGGAATCCCGTTGACCAGCAGCAGAATGTCGAACCGGCGACCACCCTCCTTGACCGGATAGACCCATTGGCTGGTCACCACATAGTCGTTATTGCCCAGATCCTCAAAATCAATCAGCCGCACCGACGAGTGTTCACCGTGTTCGCCAAA
The DNA here is from genome assembly GCA_903866255.1 of uncultured Chlorobiaceae bacterium. Lineage (GTDB taxonomy): Bacteria > Bacteroidota > Chlorobiia > Chlorobiales > Chlorobiaceae > Chlorobium. The sequence goes on from CAIPMW010000089.1 coordinate 2,955, forward strand.
AGGCATGGACTTTTCGCCACGAAGCCACTCCGAAAACAGCTCATTGGCCCGAACAAGCCCTTCGCTCTGCACCGAGAGCGGAATGGTACGAAGACGATAAAGCACCTCATCGGCACGATCCGGCTGCGCTTTAATCTCCGGGTTCAGGCGAATGAGCGCATCACGAACCATCGGCTCCACCAGCACGCTGGAGTACTGGCGCGGCAACTCTTCGGCAGGCACAAATCGCCACCCTTTGACCGCACCAGAGTAAAGCGCCCGCTCCTCGGCAAGCATATTCTGCGACAGATTTCCGGAGAGTATGTCGAGTACCATCTGCTCGACGGTGTTGGTTTCGTTGAACAGGTTCACATTGGTCTCCTCATCCTTGTTGTTCGGCAGGCCGGATTGAGCATGAAGCAAATCTTGTTACACAATAAGATTCTGTGCATTGTGTTTTCACCACTGATATTGCAACTTGGCAAACGGGGAAAAATAATATATACTCTTTTTACTCATCAGCCATCCTTTTTGGGTGTAAGAGCTGAAGGAGATGGGTCTGCCGTCTGAGCAGGCCTTTTTGTTGCGCATAGGCATCTTCCGAAAGTGTTTTCTTCGCTAAAACTTTTTTCAGAGCATCAAGTTGAGATATGTTGAAATCTATATTGGCAATAGCTTCATCAATCGCATCTATTGCTTTTGCAGTGGCTGTTACAGCCTCATCGTTTTTAGAAATACATATTTTAAATTCACCAATATCTTTTGCGCTTATCGCAGGATAACTTGTTCCTGTAACCCGCGCTTCACAAAAATCCTCAAAACGTTTTGAAAAAAAAGCGTGGAATAAAATACTGCCAATCGCTCTGCTTTTTGGGCTTAACACCACAAAACCAGTCGATGCGATGATAACCTCCTTCAGTTTTTCCACTCGAACAAAGGATTTTAAATTTGGGCGAACGGTTGAGAGTAAAATGTCATGGTCTTCAACAACTCTTCGCGCTCTGCTTGGTGCATCAGAAAATGAGTAACACGAAAGCTCACCGATGGTTTTTGGAGCAATCACAGTCCCAATATCTAAATATTTGAAGCGATAATCTGGAGGAGTACGCGATTCAGATAATGTTGCACTGTTGATGGTTGCGAGTTCTTCAACTTTGACATCTTTGTTCGCTTTGTCAAAAAGCCTATGCTCTATGGTTGCCAGGTACAGCTTTTGCGCTGTTTGTTTTAACGAGATATTGTATTCAAATGCGTTATCTGCTGCCCACAAAATCTCGGCAATACGCTTCTGCTCTTCAAGAGGCGGCAGTGGAAACTCCTGAATACACAGAGTTTTCCAGTTGATTGTCGGGGAGAGTGAACCAACCGATATTTCAATGGCTCGCTTCATGAACATGTCGGATTGCAGAAAAAATGGTAAATACTCCGGGAGAATAACCTTCGGTTTCGCCCTGACCACCATTGCATGAGCAGAACAAATTCCGTCGAATTCTGCTATGGCAAGCTTTCGCTGATATGCCCGGCGACGTCCAAAAATCACATCACCTTTTTTAAAGACCAATTTTTGTCCTGTAACATCAGACGGATGCCCCCACTGGCGAAGATGCAACGTGCTCGGATCAAGATGCTCAAGCCCGACATAGATATCAGTATTTGCCTTAGCCGGATCAACTCGAACCGCTACGTTCTGGGCAATATCGCCGAACTTCATCAATTGCCAGCCGGGTTTCAGTTTGTGCTTGTTCATGATTTTTCAGGATCAGGCAGCTATCCTGATTGTTTTTCAAGTTTTTTCTCTTCAGCTCTTACCCGCCGTTTCAGCTTCTTGATGACAGCAATAGCCTGTGTGGGGAGAAAGTTGGCGAAAGGGCGCGTTGTTGTAATACCATATATTTCTACCATTTTCGTGACGCCACGCAAATGGTTTTCGGGCAGTAATTGATAACTGAGCGAATCAAATTGTGATTGTTTGAGAGTCGCGAATCGGTCACAACTTGTGACCAGTTCACTTTTTTTATCTCAGACAACCTCATTGGCTCACTCTCCCCGCTTCATTCGTGCACGCCGGGCATCTTCGCGGCGAATAGCTGACTTGAGTTGCCGCTCGTTTAAAAATTCTACACCTGCCAGAACCATCTCCTTGGTTGCGCGACGCAGTACCCGCTCCACATCGGAGTGACTCATTCCCTTGAACAGGTTGGCCACCTCGTTGTTATCGACCTCAAAATCCCGACGTACTCCCCTCAGTTTGCAGGCGAGAAGGCGACGCAACTGTTCCAAATTGGGTGGCTCAAAAACCAGTACTTCGTCAAACCTGCGCCAGACTGCAGCATCAAGAATATTTTCGTGGTTGGTGGCTGCAACAAGGATGCTTTTCCCCTCGTAACCATCCAGCAATTGGAGAAATGCGTTGACTACCCGTTTGAGTTCACCATGATCGGCCGAATCAGCACGCTCCTTGGCAAGGGCATCAAACTCATCAAACAGTACAACCATAGGCACGGATGCCGCAAAATCAAGAACCTGCCGGAGGTTGGATGCAGTTTCTCCCAGATAGGAGGAGACCACGCTGTCAATCCGCACTATGGCAAGCGGCAACCCTAACTCAGAAGCCAAAACTTCGGCAGCCAGAGTTTTTCCACATCCTGGAGGGCCGCAGAACAACAGGCGATCCACTGGAAAAAGACCATGACTGTTGAGCAGCTCCAGACGGTGGTGCTCCTGAAGAATTTCATCAATCAGGGAGCTGTTCTGATCGGAGAGAACAATGTCTTCGATGCAGCGAACCGGTTCTTTGATTGTCAGCAAAGGCAGCCCTCGCTCCTTATCGCTGGGAATCTGCTTGACCAAAGAGAGCAAAGGCTTGCTGGCAATGCTGTTGCGGCCGTAAAGAATCTTTTCCAGATCATTGGCCAACAGGTAATGGCGCTTTTCCCGCTCTTCCCGAATGACCTCCTCTGATACTTGCCGGAAAGACTCATAATTTCCGTCAGCTCCCGACTTTACCAGTTTTCTCAGTAACTCGCCAGATGCCATTTTTTCCCTCCGCTTAACAGGCCTGAATTCATTGATTATCTATCCCTCAAGGTAACGAATCAGCAGTTACCGTTCTAATAATTGCTCCATAGATACCAGCAAAACTACTTCACTGAGCGCCCACTCATTCGCCACCCCGGCTTTTTTTGAGCGCCATACTACCCGTTTCAGTCAGGCGGTATTTCTGGAGAGGGCTGCTCGGTTTTTCGGGAATGGTCATCTCTACAAAGTTACCAACCAGAGCTTGTTGCAGAAACGCATCCCGGAAGTGTTTGCGGTCTTTGATATGCAAGGCTTCCATGAGTTCAGCGGCACTCATTTCATGATCAAGCAGCGCGATAAGTCTCAACGCTTGGGGGGTAGCTTGAGGGGTAACCTGATGGGTAGCTTGGGGGGTTGTAAAGGTAATGGTCACACCAAGGTTGTCGCCTGATACCCATGTTGGAGCTGGCAGTCCTGCCTCACGGCACGCCTTGATGATTTGCATACTCCCGCGACCAGCTTTTTCCATAAGTCCTCGCAAATAGAGTACATGTGCGATATCCGGGTTTCTGAGCACCGAGATGTGACCCTTGGAAAGAGTTTCGACCGTTACGCCGTCCGGCAGACTTCCGGAGTTCCAGATTTCCATGCGATGAGGATAAATATGAATACTGATTCCTCCAGAAGGTGAGGTGTAATCACGATGTGCAAAGGCGTTGATGAGTGCTTCACGAACAGCAAATTCGGGATAGATCGGAACGTCTTCGCGCTGAGGGGTTCCTTTTCGGAAATGGGCGCGTGTTTGCGTATTGCGGACAATAAATGCAAAAGCTTGCTCAAATACCCAGTGCAGTGGCCCTTCGATCGATTTCATGTCGGAAAAGGTATCCCCGGTTTTATCTGACTGGTAACAGATTGCGCGAACGCGGGTCTGGGGATAGCGGAGTGCTGGATTACGGGTAAAGAGTACATCACCCCCTTGCGTAAGGCGCCCGTAACGGGCCATGGCAAGATCTTCAAGCACGTCAGCCAGATTATCAGCATTCCGAAAAAAAGCACGATGAACCTTTTGGGCATCACGAACCGTTGCGGAGACTTCGCCTTGATCGAGCTCACTATCCAGTTCTGCCAGAGAGCTGCGTCGCTCCCACCGTTCGGGTTTAATCTGCTGGCGCATCACCATGTCACGGATGGTCTCAATATCCGCTTTTTTTGTTGTTGATCCGGAGCGGATATAGATGGTGTCGTGGTAAGCGTAGGGCAGATCCTTTCCGGCGGGCACTTCGAGCACAAAAACCGGTTTGCCTTCCAGCGTGCGCATTTCAACCGATACAAGCGCTTTTGGTGACAGTTTTTCATGAATCTGTTTTTCCAGCATCGCAAGACCATCGTTATCGACACCGGTAATATCGCCATTATCCTCTACACCGCATACAACATAGCCTCCACCTGAGTTGAGAAATCCGCAGACATCACGCCCTGCAAGAGAACTTTTTGCTGATGCCTTGTATACGATACGCTGATTTTCACCAAGAAGAAGCAGTTCCCGAATTTTGTCCTGATTCATGATATGCCTCCTTTATTAAGGGTGGAAATTCTGTTTTTGAAGTTCTCTTCAACAAACAGTTCTACCTCTTGATAGCGGGAAAACTGTGACGTTACAAACAATGAGCTCTCTTCAACTGTCCGATATTTCTGCACCCAGTTTCCATGCCGTTCAGCCAAAGCAGTCCCGTCAACAATAGCCTCTTCATAAAGATCAAGCACTCTCAGGTCATCCATAATATCGCTCTTTTTGAGTGTGAGCTTTTCCCGGCCAGCTTTTTTCGCATAATCAAGATTTTTTAATAGTGACCAAGCAAAGACCACATGATCGTGAGCCAAAAGCCAGCGATTTTTTTTCAACGCAATGGCTTTACGAATCTCCTGATGGGTAATGGAGAGGCTTTGTGGATCTTTCTCGTCCTGTCCGCTGCCGTACCTTGTCGTAATAATGCCCAAAAAGAGGTCGCACTTTTCTACGGCAACAAGGCAGTTGTCGAAGGCTGTACGGTTGGAGAACACTGGCACCGTGCCTTTGTGCGACATCCAGACCTCATAACCGTAATCAGTAAGCAGGGTATAGATGCGATCAAGCAGCTCTTCAATGCCATACACCGTTGAAGAGACCATGATGATGAGTTTTTTCTTTCCCTTCATGTGTCATTCCTGTTGTTCTTTTTCAAACATGGTCAAAAGTCCATTCATCGACTCCCGCAATGCCTTCGAACTTTTCTGCCACTCGGCAATTGCCTGTTTCAGGGTGTCCTGACCGTAGGTGCCGGGCTGTTCTGAGAGCGTCAGTTGCTGTTTGCTGGCTGTTCGCACGTAGAGCGGAATACTGAGATTGCTCCCTTTTTCGCGAATCTCCTCATTGGTGGCCACGCGGGCAAAGCCATCCTCATCGGCAAAGGTGTGCCATGCGGCGACAATGCGCTCGATGTGTTCATCCGTCAAAAAGCTCTGCGCCCGTTCGCGGGTCACTTCGTTGATGGCGTTGATGAAAAGCACCCTGTTTCGGCGCTCTTTTGGCTTGTTCATGCGGCAGATGACGATGCATGCCTCCATCGGGGAGTTGTAAAAGAGGTTGGGGCCCAGGCCCAGCACGCACTCTATCACATCATGAGCAACGAGGTTTTCGCGCATGGTGGACTCTTCGTTGCGGAAGAGGACACCGTGGGGAAAAAGGATGGCGCACCGGCCTGAGCTGCTGTTCATGCTTTTGATAATGTGCTGCCAGAAGGCATAATCGGCGCGGCCCTGAGATGGGGTGCCGTAGATGTTCCGCCCCCAGGGATCGGTCGCCCAGGCGCTTCGATCCCACTGCTTGATGGAGTAGGGAGGATTGGCAAGCACCACATCAAACTGCATCAGGCGATCGCCCTCAACAAAAAGGGGATTGGCAAGGGTGTCATCGCGCACAATACGGAAGTCTTCGATACCGTGGAGGAAGAGGTTCATCCGTCCAATCGCCGAGGTGAGCAGGTTGCGTTCCTGCCCAAAGAGGCGGAGATTGCGCCACTCTTTGTTCTGGCGTTTCAGGTGCATGACGGCTGAGAGCAGCATCCCGGCTGAGCCGCAGGTGGGGTCGTAGATTGACTCTCCCTGTTTGGGCTCAAGCATTTCGGTCATCAGGTGAACCACCGTTCGATTGGTGTAGAACTCCGCTGCGGTATGGCCGGAGTCGTCGGCAAATTTTTTGATGAGGAACTCGTAGCCGATACCGAGTTCATCTTCGGGGCAGTTTGCCAGTGAGAGCGTCTGCGAGCTGAAATGCTCTATCAGTTCGCGAAGTGTATGGTCTGCCAAACGCTCTTTGTTGCTCCATTGGGCATCACCGAAGACTCCGTAGAGGGTCTCCTGATTGGCGCTCTCGATCTCCCGCAATGCGCTCTGGATCGACTTGCCGACATTGTGTACCCTGGTGCGGGTGACCTGCCAATGGGCCTCGGTGGGAATCTGGAAACGGTGTTGCTCCGGCAGTTCGGCATAGTTCCGGTCGCCGCCGGAGAGTTCCAGTGCCTCGGCGCTCTCTTCGTCATAAACGTCGCAGAGGCGTTTGTAGAAAAGCAGGGGGAAGATGAACTGCTTGTAATCTCCGGCGTCGATATAGCCACGCAGGAGGGCTGCGGCACCCCAGAGGTAGGACTCAAGTTCCGACTGGGAGAGAGTTCTCTTTTTGTTCACAGCAAATCCTCCCGAATCAGCAGCTCTTTGAGATGATCTTCGGCAGCGCAGGCGGCACTGAGAGAGAGCTTGAGATTCTCCATGGCTTGTTCAACGGTCAGGGTTTCCTCTTCTATGAGAGGTGCAACATAGCGCGGAATGTTCAGGTTGAAATCGTTCTCCCGAATTTCGTCGAGGGTAACAACCCGGCAAATTCCCTCGACATCCTGAAAGTCATGATACCAGCGGTGGATGTTGGTGACATGTTCTGCCAGCAGCTCGTTCTGCGCCCGGCAGGTTTTGAACTCTCGGGAGGCATCAATGAAGAGAATCTTCTGACGATGCTCCCGAAGTTTGGTGTCACGAAAAACCAGCGTGCAGGCGGCCAGACCAGTACCGTAAAAGAGGTTGGAGCCAAGGCCAATGACCGCTTCAAGCTTGTCCATCTCCACCAGTTTGCGGCGGATTTGCCCCTCTTTCGACATGCGGAAGAGCACGCCATGAGGCAGCACCACCGCCATGCGCCCCTTTTTTGGAGCCATCGACTTGATCATGTGCTGCACCCATGCGAAGTCGCCTGATTTTGCGGGTGGCAGTCCGGCAAAGTCGCGCCCGTAAGGGTCGTTCGTCCAGACATCCTCACCCCACCGGTCGAGCGAAAAGGGAGGATTTGCAATGACGCAGTCGAACGTGGCAAGGCTGTCGCCGGAATAGAAGGCGGGTTGGCGCAGGGTGTCGCCACGCTCAATATGAAAATCTTCCGCGCCGTGGAGGAAGAGGTTCATGCGTGCAATGGAAGAGGTGGTGAGGTTCTTTTCTTGACCGTAGAGTTTGCCGAGCATCAGTTTTTCGTCGCCGCCCTGCTCTTTGACGTGGTGCAGAGCTTCAAGCAGCATTCCACCGGTACCGCAGGCGGGGTCGTAGACGCTCTCTCCAGCTTCGGGCGCCAGAATGCGCACCAAAAGAGCGACCACAGAACGGGGTGTGTAAAACTCTCCAGCCTTCTTGTTGGTGAGATCGGCAAATTTTTTGATCAGGTATTCGTAGGATTGGCCAAGAATATCGGTTCTGCAATGTTCGTTGCCGAGATTGAGCGATGAAAAGTGCTCGATCAGATCTTTGAGAAGGGCATCAGAGAGGCGCTCCTTGTTGCTCCATTGGGCATCACCAAAAATACCGTGAAGGGTATCCGGGTTGGCTCGCTCAATGCTGCGCATGGCTTTCTGGAGTGCATGGCCGATGTTGGTGCTTCTGGAGCGAACGTCGTTCCAGTGGCACTCTTCGGGCACCTGAAAGCGATGGTTCTCCGGAAAAAAGGCAAAATCGAGGTCACCACCCGACTCTTCAAGAGCAACACCGAACTCTTCATCGTAAACGTCGGAAAGGCGTTTGAAAAACAGGAGTGGAAAAATGTACGTTTTGAAATCAGCGGCATCAACCGGGCCCCGCAGGATATTGGCCGCCTCCCAGAGGTGACTGGAGAGTGTTCCTGGCAGGATCGCAGGATCATTTTCGCTCTGTTGCCTCATGGAGTTGCAATAAAGGGTTTCTTTTCTTGTTCCAAAGCGGCGTTCAAGCAGCCTTTTCAGTAATCTGGATTTTTCCTTGGTCATACCAATTTGCTCTATGCTCGTAATGTATTCTGCTTTTTCTTTATCCTCAATTTTAATTTAGGAGAGTGGGTATTATCTGCATCATAAAAGCCCTGCTATACTTTATTCTTTTGATTACTATAAAGAGAAGTCAGTGGTTAATTTGGATGGAAGCCTTCTGTCGAGCAAAAAGGAAGTCCGCTCCCCTGATGCACCAGAATTTTGTACGCCGACGGGCATCTGCATTAAGCTCCTCAGTAATGGGGGCTTTTTTTAAGCTTGGTTCGATTTTACGACAATCTTAACTCCGAGTGCGTGTAGCACGGTTCTGATCGTTTCAAACCGTGGGTGCGATCCTAATCTCAACGCCTTATAGAGGCTTTCGCGGCCCAGCCCTGTTTCTTTTGCTATTTCAGTCATTCCACGAGCTTTTGCAACGTCTCCTATAGCGGAAATAAATACATCAGGATTCTCTGATTCTGCCGCAGCAGAAAGATAGCCCTCGATAACTTCTTCGTTGTCGAGATAATCGGCTATATCAAATGGAGTGCATGCAGGTTTCATTAATCATTCTCCTTAAGTTCTTGAGAGAGTCTTTTTGCCCGGATAATATCTTTTGATTGCGTTGACTTATCTCCACCCGCCAACAGGATGTAAGTCGTATCCCCTATTCTGGTGTAGTACACTCGATAACCTTGGCCTACATCAATCTTCATTTCTGAAACTCCTTCGCCGACAGGAGCGCAGTTACCAAAGTTGCCAAACATGGCATTTTTTAGCCGAGCCAAGATTCGATATTTGGCGGTTCTATCTTTGAGGTTTGATAGCCATGAGCTAAAATCGGGTGTTTGTACGAAAGTATTCATAACCTACAACGTATCCTTTTGAATACAATAAAACAAGCCTTGACCAAGGCTTCCCAAAGTCTGAAAAGCACCGAGTATTCAGCCGTAAATTTGTCGCGAGTGTCGTTGTCAGGCAGGCAATCCTGAGCGGCAATCAGGCCGTGGGTTTCGCCGACATAGCGGCGGTTTGTGCGGTAGCTGTAATCTGGATGTCGAGAACCATCTGTTCGACGGTGTTGATTTCGTTATTCAGCAAGCTGGATTAAGCATGATCAACATAGAGACGAAGCAGCAAGCTGTGCACATTTTCTGCTCGTTTTCCCAAAGTAATCACCTGAGCATCAATCTCTTGTCGCAAAGCAAGAATACTTTTGAACGTTTGTTTGCCACTTTCGGCAGTCTCGGTCATTGCCTGAAGGAAAAAACGCACCCAGGAGCCAATATCAGCACTTGAGAAGTGACCGTCGTTGAAATACCATACCTCTCTACCATTTTCGTGATGCCACGCAAATGGTTTTTAGGTGCAATTGATAATTGTGCGAATCAAAGTGTGATTGTTTGAGAGTAGCGAACCGGTCACAACTTGTGACCAGTTTACTTTTTTCAGTTTCAGACAACCTCATTGGCTCACTCTCCCCGCTTCATTCGTGCACGTCGGCCATCTTCGCGGCGAATAGCTGACTTGAGTTGCCGTTCGTTTAAAAATTCTACACCTGCCAGAACCATCTCCTTGGTTGCGCGACGCAGTACCCGCTCCACATCGGAGTGGCTCATTCCCTTGAACAGGTTGGCCACTTCGTTGTTATCGACCTCAAAATCCCGACGTACTCCCCTCAGTTTGCAGGCGAGAAGGCGACGCAACTGTTCCAGATTGGGGGGCTCAAAAACCAGTACTTCGTCAAACCTGCGCCAGACGGCAGCATCAAGAATACTTTCATGGTTGGTGGCCGCAACAAGGATGCTTTTCCCCTCGTAACCATCCAGCAATTGGAGAAATGCGTTGACTACCCGTTTGAGTTCACCATGATCGGCGGAATCATCACGCTCCTTGGCAAGGGCATCAAACTCATCAAACAGTACAACCATCGGCACGGATGCCGCAAAATCAAGAACCTGCCGGAGGTTGGATGCCGTTTCTCCCAGGTAGGAGGAGACCACGCTGTCAATGAATCCATTGATTATCTATCCCTGAAGGTAACGAATCAGCAGTTAACGGTCTAATAATTGCTCCATAGATACGCGGCATAGCTATCGAACTTTCCTGCCACTCGGCAACAGCTTGTAGTATCATGCAGAGAAAAAGCGTTATCTTTGTGTTTTCCGCATCAATTTTATAAATTTGTGCAGAAAATGATCTTTTTCATAAAAAATTAGATTACTATGGAGAAAAGGTGGTCGGTTGACTTTTTCCTGGCAAACCATTCTGCTCTCCGCAGGTACCAGAAGAACTATATGCAGGAGTATGCTTCATGCCTCAGAAATCTTGACAAGGTAATCATGTTGCTTGACGACGGCCATGCGTTGAACACGCTGAACCGTAACCCAGGTTTTTTCAGGTCAGAAAGAAAAGGCGTGTTTCGGGTGGGTCAGACAGGTTTGGTTGGCGCAAAAGAAACCCGCTTGTACGTTTACTCCTGTTGAGTCGGAAATGGTTGTGTATGTCCTTGGTATAGGAACAATAGAGAGCCAGGAATCGGACATAAACGAGGCGCACAGAACGGTGAAAAGCTTCAGGAAAGAGAACAGTTGAACAACAAACAGGGGATAGAATAATGGCTGAGAAGATGAGGTTTAAATCGGTAGCGGAAGCGGCGGCGTTTCTTGCTGTGGATGATACGGTTAAAAATCTTGTACAGGATGAGATTGACAACAGCCAAATCGTAAACAACCTTTTGCGGCTCAGACTGAGAAAAGGTGTATCACAAAAAGAGCTATCCAAGAGTATGGGGTGCGACTCGAGCAAGATATCAAGAATTGAAGCCGGTAATGATTTGCAGTTGAAAATTGGTGACATCTCGCAGTATGCGTCAGCTCTTGGTGTCCAGATGAACTTGGTTTTTGAGGATACGACGCTTCCTGTAGCCGAGCAGATTAAATGCAGTGTGTTTTCTATCCATGAAAAACTCGAGCAACTGGTCGGGTTGGCAAAGCAGGTTGACGGCGACGAGACCATTATAAACGCTATCAATGCGTTCTATAAGGAAGTGCTGTTTAATTTTCTTGTAAGGTTTGCCGATAGTCACGGCAGACTCCGGGTTGCTTCGGGGAGTACAAAATCTCCACTAAGCAGCGCACGAATTCAGCACAATTGGCATAATGAGGAGGAGCCGGTGAGTGAGGCCCAAACGGAGACTTCGTAGCGCTGAAGCTATCGCCCTTCTGCAGGGCATCGGCATCCGTCAATGAAGCGCGAGTTTCATTGACTGTTTCGGGGAATCGGTTCACTACAGGGTGTTGCGCACGATAAACGAATAGGCCTCATCAAAAATGGCATGTAGCGGTACTTCGAAGGATTTCATGTCGCTGAAGGTGTCGCCGGTTTTATTGATGGCTGAAAAGTCCAGGGAAAAACCGATTAAGCTCTATTTTCTTTGCTATGCCAGACACGAATAATAACAACCGTATCGTTTTTGTCCCGCATATAGCGCAGAACAAATGCCCCAGCCCCAAAAGATACGGCCCATTCACGTCTGCCAGTGTCATCCTCCATGGGACGTCCAATGTCTGGTATTGATGTTAGAAAACCCGCTCCGTCCAGGATAACCTTTGCTGCTCGTGCTGCCGCATCGGGGCTTTTTTCGAGCAAGAACGCATGAAGCCGCTCAACATCGGCTAATGCCTCTGGAAGCCATTTTAATTGGGGCATGGCATCACCTTCCCCTCACCAAGATTTTCAAGCCATGCAGCAGCTTTTTCATGTGGGATAGCCACGCCGGTTAATTGATAATGTTCCCAACGTTCCATATCCTCGAGTTTTTCCCGCTCGTAGTTTTCTTCG
>CAIPMW010000090.1 GCA_903866255.1 uncultured Chlorobiaceae bacterium
CCGAGCTGGAGCTCGGCGTTCCCGGGTATAAGCTCAAAGATTGCAATACATCCTTACCGAATAACCTATAATTCATGGAATTAGAAACATTGCTGTGCTGTTTGGCACTTCCTCGTTATAATATTATCGGGAAATCAGGATCCAACGGAAGCAGGCACTTGATGGTCAAGTAGCCTGCCTGAAACAGAATGGTCTCCAGATTGAGATTTTCAATATCAAAACTGTTGACCAGGGATTCATCAGCTTGCAATCCATTAAACCGGGGGATGAAATAGCGGTTCTTTTTGATGAGTGCAATGAGAAATTTTGGCGTTCCCGTCTCGAACCAATAGTTTTTAAACAGGTACTTGTTCTTGAAAGAGCAGGATATCGTAAGGGTTATAGACCTTGTCACCCAAAAAGTTGTAGCCATTGTACCACCGTTTGACCTGCTCCATATCCACACCCTTTCCATGAACAAGTTCCAGGCCCGTGTGCGGTAACCGGTCGGATACGGAAAGCTCAAAATATGGGGCAAAAGCGGTGTCGAGGTCAAGCTGGGTATAACCGCAGACTGCGCCATATTCAGGGTTCAGACTGATATCTTCGAGATTGTTCAGACCGCTGAAGAGCGACACTTTGGAAAATTTGCTCACGCCGGTGAGAAACACAAAGCGCAGATACTCGTCGTTCTCCTTGATTTTTGTGTAAAAGTCACGCATTCCATCCCGAATGACCAGAGCTTCGGGAATATTCTCAATATTGTCCAGAATCGGCTGGTCGTACTCGTCAACCAGAATGACCACCTTTTGGTGATATTTTTGAGAGGCCCTCTTGATAAGTTCCGCAAAACACTGGTTGGGATCCTCTTTTTCATCACAGAGAATATCAAGCCGATCCTGATTGTCTTTCAAGATATAAAAAAGATTTTTGCGAAGGGTTTCCTGACTGCGTACTCCGCCACTGAAACTGATCTTGATGACCGGATACGTTACCTCCCAGTTCCATTGCTCCTCAATCAGCAGCCCCCGGAACAGCTCCCGTTTCCCCTCAAAAATATTTTTCAGCGTGTCGAGAAACAAGCTCTTCCCGAATCGCCGGGGCCGTGAAAGAAAAACATATTGATATTTTTCAATCAGGCTACAGGCAATCCCTGTTTTGTCAATGTAGAGATAATCGCCTTCGATTATTTTACTGAATGTCTGTATGCCTACTGGCAGCTTTTTCATCATCAAATTTCATTTCACCGGTTACCCAATCACAAGCATCGGTACTGTAATACACCAACACAACTCCGCACATTTTTTACTACTCTGCGAAATGTATAGCTTTTTACAGAAAACGAACCAATCCCGACAGAAAACTTTAGCCTCCTCCAACCACCTTTGCTGAAACACGTCACGCAGCCCAACTGCCATTCACATCGCCCGTTACAATACCGATCAAGTGCAAATCGTGAGCCTGATCCAGCATGACCGGCTCTGGAATGACCGGCCAGAGAACACTGGTGTGTGACATCGTCTCACTTCCCACGCACTCAGGAACAAACAGCCACTCTTTTTCAGGCAGAGAGTTGAGCTTCACCGCCATCTTCAGGATATTCAGCGCATCCGCCGCCTTCACCTGACCATCCTTGTTCACATCCGCAGCAAGATACTGGTATGGTGATACTGGGGTGCTATCCGTATTGGGGTTCATACCTACGGCAATCTTCAGCGCGGCAAAAGCATCATTGGCCGTGATTGCGGTGCCCTCGGCAGTGCCCGACACCCTGGCGCTGGTCAGGGCATACGTTCCGTCAGGCATATCCAGATGCTGATAGAGGCCATCCGCACCTGTGCTCATGCTGTCCGAAGCAATCCCGAAGGCAGAAATGGTGTCGTTGCCCAACTGGCCTGTGCTCAACAAAAGCTCAAAATGTTGAGGATTGGCTGGGGCCGTGAGTGTCAGGGCACCCAACTTTACCGGCCCGGCTGGCAAGGCCGTCATGCCCATGCCGCCAAGAATGAACTCTCCGGCAATCCCTGTATTGGCAACAGCACTCCATCCCGCTGGCAAGTCGGCAGCATCTTGCCAGGTGGCAGTTGAACCTGTCGACAAAACAAGTTCCAGTTGAAGACTGTCGATGTCGGTTTTTGCTGAGGTTTCCCAGATTTCGAGGGTTCGAGTACCATCTCCCGCTGTCTGGATATTCCTGAATTCGACAGGGTGCGTGCCAGTTGCCGGTGGAGTTGACACGAGATTGCTGGCAACTCCGGTAATGGCTGCTCCAGTTTTCCAGAAGGTTACCGATCCTGTCTGATTATGATGTGGCGGAATAGCCGATGCTGCCGTAGTAAAATCATAACCATTCGTTCCTGCATAGCCGTTACCTGCAAGGTCTTTAACGCTGCCATTGCTGAACGTCACAAAGTAATGGGTTCCGTATGCAAGATCATTTGTCGGATCAATCGTCAGCGTCGCACCGCTGATCGTGAGATTGGTGCTTGTGGCCACGTCGTAGCTTTCGATAACTGCGCCAGTGGGTGAACCGCTGTGAATCTCAATGGCGCCAGTGCCCAACTGGATTGTTTCGCTGAACGACAGCTTGATATCACTACCAACAGCGACACCAGTTACCGCATCACCCGGGAGGTACGTTGTTATGGTTGGTGACGTAACGTCCAAAGAGGGTGCAACAACAAATAACTGTGACACGAGCAGCGTCCCGCCCTGTCCATCCACGATGCTGTAGGTCAATTCAACCGGGCCAGTATAACCGGCAGAGGGTGTAAATGACCATGTCCCATCCGGATTGGCCTGCAGATTACCGGTAGCGTCTGTTTGAAGCGATTCGATGCCAAGAGCACCTCCATCCGGATCGGTAAAGCCCTGCAACAGATCACTTTCCGCAATCACATAAGCCTGGTTCTGAACCGCCTCCGGCAGAACCAGGGTAGCACTGCCCTCGGGCCCCTGATTGAGATGGATACTCAGATCGGCAATCGATGTTGAGTTGACCTTATCCTGGATACCACAAAAATCAACCCACTCTTTCTCGATATCAGAAACATCACCACCATCCTTGATCGCGCTGCTCATGCTGCTGTTCCGATCAAGAATAACGCTGACAGAGTCTGGTATTGTTCCCAGAGGATCAACGCCAAGAATCGAGCATACATCATTGAGTTTGGCGAGATTGTAAGTCTGATTCTTCGCCGCTGCGCCGAGAATCGCCAGCGTCAGATTCATGCCGGTATCATCATCGGAGAGAGAGGTCAGAATGGCAACCTCAACAGCCACCTTCTCAACAACAAGCGCCACTGGATCTTTCGGAGTTGATTGCAACACCGAGTAGGCATCGTAACTCTGCAACGTCACATCCACCGGAATGCCAAGCACCTTTTTGATCTCCTGAGCGGCTACTGCGGGAGAGAGGCCAAGATCAACAGCATTTTTCAACAATGTTGTCAGCGGATTGATAATACTGGTACCTGCAGGAGCCGCAAGCTTCATCAGCGTGACCACCAAATCACCTGACTTGGCCGCAAGAACGGATTTGGAGAGACTGACCGGCGACTCTGCCTGTGCGCCTCCATCAATATAGCTTGCTGCCACCTGAATGAGGTTTCCAACATCTCCCTCCGACACTTTACAGGTATTGGTGATCGCCCCTGCAATATCAGCCCAGGAAGAGCCTTGATCGAGAGAAAGCTGCCATTGATAACTGATAGCGCCGGGTATACCATCCTGATCGCTCACTGTCGCCGTCAGGGTATTACCCACTGAGCCGATACCGCTGATCAGCACGATACCCGGCGTATTGGTCGGCGGTGTTGTGCCGGTATTTGATGCGGGAGTCAACCCGTTCACTCCCAGCGTAAAGAGTCCGTCACTGAATTTGACCTGTTCAACATTTGTCAGGGTATCTTTCCCTTCGGACCCTGTCCCCGTATTGGAGTCGGTAATAACAAAGCTGTTGCCCGAAGCGTTATACACAACACTGTACGCGCTACTTGCGCCAGCATAAACAGCAGTGTCTGCAAGCCCGTCGCCTCCATCAAAACTGTCATCGCCACTGCCACCGATCATTTCGTCGTTACCACTCCCGCCATACACTACGTCATTGCCATTCCCGGCAACAACGATATCATCACCGGCACCGGCATAAAGGGTATCGTTGCCATCCTTCAGATTGAAATACTCATCCTGGGTTGAGCCTGTCACCACATCACTATTGTCAGTGCAATCGCCCGGTTGGGTGGCAACAACTCCTGACCCCGGAATGGTACCGGCAGCAAAGTTGGCCACAAAGATGCCGCTGTCGTAAATGTGATCGCCAGTATCCGCTATACCAATCTTGATATGGTTGATTGCCCCCCCTGGTAAGATTGGCGCCACAATTTTCAGAACATGGCTCACCCCGTCGTACTCAATCGGCAACGGGCTTACGCCGGTGACCGGATCAATGGCATTATTCTGAAAATATCCGGAGGCAAGGTTTGAGCTGACAACGCTCAATGGATGATTGGGATCGTGGTTGAACAAGGCATAGTTGACACCATTGAGCGTGACAATGGCACAATCCACAAATTGATCAACCCATTCTGGATACTCGTCCGATCCAAAGACCAGATCAAAACTCACCGATGTTGCCGCCGGATCTGAAACAGTAAAATCAAACGAAAGTGTGGTGGCATCGAAAGACTGGGTTTGAAAGACCGAATTGACCACCGCATCAATTTCAGCATCGCCATTATAATATGCTCCTGACGTAGCACTGTTGTCCTGGCCAAACCAGTCCACCGTGTTCGTCAGTCCGGGAGTCGTTCCGGTCGTTAGCAATAATCCCGCCCCAATGCCAAGAGCGGTGAGCGATCCGTCATAGATATTGACAGCATCAGCACCCGAAGCATGTAACACAACAGATGCGGCATTGACTGAGACCCCGGAATTTAAGGCTAAAAGTGACGAAGTCAACACCGTTTGATCAGCGCCAGCATACAGGGTAAATGGAGTCGGCATAAAAGTTTTCTTCCGCTAAAATGTTTTTTTTCGTCGTTACATACCTCCCGGTTCCATTGCTTCTCAATCAGCACCCCCCGGAAAAGCGACACTGTTTTGCTGTATCGCACCAAAAAAATACGAATTGAATCACGCCATCCAGCTCCCGTCAACATCCCCCTTGACAATGCCGATCAGGTGCAAATCCTGATCCACACCCAACGACACTGGTATTGGATTATCAGGCCAGACGACATGGGTTCGTGACATGCTCTCAATGCCAACACTCTCCGGCACAAACAGCCACTCCTTTGCCTGAGCTGTGTCCTGCTTGACCGCCATCTTGAGAATATTGAGAGCATCTGCTGCCTTGATTACTCCATCTTTGTTGATATCAGCAGCAAGGTACTGGTATGGCGACACTGCGCCGCCATCTGCATTGGGATTCATCCCTACAGCCATTTTCAGCGCCGCAAGTGCATCGTTGGCATGGATCGCATTTACTTCGGCAGCCCCGGACACTTTGGCGCTGGTCAGTGCGTATGTGCCATCTGGCATGTTGATGTGCTGATAAAGACCATCAGCGCCTGTGGTCATGCTGTCGGAAGCAATACCTTTGGTCAGGGTGCTTGTAACACCGGTAATGGGTGCGTCGGTTTTCCAGAAGAGCGCCGAGCCTGTCAGGTCATGATGTAAAGGCAATGACTCCGTCGTAAAGTCGTAAGTGTTGGTGCCCGTGGAGGGATTGCCGGAAAAATCCGTACAATTACCATTGCCGAATGTCACAAAATAGTGCGTCCCGTTCGCAAGGTCAGCCGTCGGGTTGATGGTGAGCGTATTGCCTGCAATAGTGATGTTCGGGCTTGTCGCCAACTCATAGTGGGCAATAAGTGCACCGACTGAGGAGCCACTGCGGATTTCAATTGCCCCGGTGCCTTTCTGGATTGCTTCGTTGAAGGTCAGAACAATATCGCTGCCAACCGCGACACCCGTTGCGCCATCGGCGGGGCTGAAGATGGTAACTGCGGGATTCGTGTTATCCGCTCCATTGTTACCGCTGCGTCCCATGAAATACGATGCCATTTCAAGGGAGGTCGGGTTACTGCTGGTTCCTTTGACAGTACCGGAAAATATATCGTCCGGATTTGTTGATGTTAAAATTTCTCCCGTTACAGCATCTGGATTTGTGCTGCTCAGATTCGACCATCCAATTAACGTTGCCGTAGCAATATCGGTAACTCCATTTTGTGTCTCTGTAAAGCCTATCTGATCAGGAATGTTATCACTGTTGGTATCAAAAAACTTGCCAGACACCGTATTCGTTGACGAGGTAAAAGAAAAAGTAGCAATAACATTATCAGCATCCCTGGCCTGCCAGACAATCGGTATATCATTGCGCACATCCGGGCTCTGTGCCGTGGCGCCGGATGTGTAATAAGGTATTGTGAGTGGTCTGTTCTGGCTGTCAAATGTTGAACCAAACCCCATATCCACAATCCTGTGCCCAGTCCAGTGGGTTGAATCACTCCAGGTCAATACATATTTTGACGTATTGGTTTGTAGAAGATTATTCTGGTCAGTATACGATTGAACCCGCGTCAAAGTATCAATAACGCCGTTAAAGTTGCTGTCTAGCAAAGACCATGTGCCTGGCTCATTTGGAATGGTAAACGTTGCAATCAGCGCATCTGCCGTCACCGTATCCGGAGTGAGGGTAAAGACTGGATTGATGTTAAGCGTGTATATACCGACCGCATTCCCCTGTGCATCGTAAGCCATTCGACCCCAGTGGTCATAGCTTGATGTGGTAGACCCGGAAGTTATATGAGCCACAAACATACCAGCGGCATCCCAGGTTATTGTGCCTGACGAAGTCACCAGAGCACTGTTGGAGGGATTTATCCAATTCTCGGTGAAACTATCAGGAATTCCGTCACCATTGCCATCGGAGAGGTATGCAGTATCATTGTTTGCGGAATCAATCACAAATGATGCAAGATAACCCTGCAAAGTCTGCCTTGCTGTATCAAGAAAGAAGTCGTAAAAGAGGGCATAGCTGCCAGCAGTTCCTTTAGGCGCGCCATTGAAGTTGATCGGCATGGCCCCCGTTACCCCCGCAGTAAAATCATAACTGGTTGAGCCAGCATAGTCGTTACCGGCAAGATCCTTGATACTGCCAGTGCTTATGGTAGCAAAGTAATGGATGCCCGCCACAAGATCAGCCGTCGGGTTGATGGTGAGCGTATTGCCTGAAATGGTGTGGTCGCTGGCAACTATAACACCTGTCGCTGAACCACTGTGGATTTCTATTAAACCCGTACCGCTCTGTATCGCTTCGCTGAAGGTCAGGACAATATTGCTGCCAACAGCAACACCAATCACACCATCGGCAGGGCTGAAGTTGATAACTGTCGGCGTTGTAATATCGGGGACAATCTGAACGACAGTACTGCCAGTCGTGCTCAAGGCTCCACCCGTGCCCTGGGTGCCGCCGGTGTTGCCGTCGGAGAAGAGCCAGTCGAGCTGTACGGATGTCGCCAGTGCGTGGGATGTGTTGTTGTAGGCGATCTGCTGCATCACAGCATTGACCATATTTTGCGTGGCGCTTGCATTGAACACGAGCGCAAGTGTGCCGCCGGAATTGGTAGTGACAGTACCAACGGTGGTGCCACCGACCACCAGGTTGCCGCCCTGCGTGAGCGTGCCAAGGGTGCCTGCACCGGAGAAGTGGTCCTCGGCGTTGGCTGCGCCATGACGGAGCAGAGTGAGTGTAGCGCCGCTGTAGTTCCCCATTGCTGCAAGCTGGGTATCTTCAACCTTGACGTTGCTGTCAAGCACAACTGGCGCACTGTTTTCGGCATAGACTGGTGTGCCGTTGAGTGTATTGGCTATGCCGAATGTTGTGTCCAGCGAGCCATCCGCATTGAAACGTGCGGTAATACAGTCTCCATTGCCATCACTTGAACTTGCGCCTGTTACCAGAATCTTCCCGTCAGACAGGAATGTGGCACCATTACTGTCGAAAGGAACTCCGAAATTTATTACCCGCTTTCCGTCACCATCAAAGGATGTATCAAGGGTTCCATTGCTGTTATAGCGGGCAAGTGCAATGGCAGGTATACTGGCGGTTACGGTGGTTCCGGCCAAGAGAATCTTACCATCACTCTGCTGGATAACATTTCGGACATTCTCACTACTGCCAAAATCTGTAGTGAGCTTTCCTCCGGTACCAAATGAGGTATCAAGGCTGCCATCACTATTGAGACGGGCAAGCGCAAAATCTCCAGTTGTCACTCCATTGACAACTGTACTGCTGTTTCCCGCAACCAGGATTTTACCGTCGCTCTGCACAAAAACACTTGACGCAGTATCATTACCTCCGAAATCCAGTGTATTTTTCCCGAGAAGGGTGCCGTTTGCGCTGTAACCAGCAAACGCAAAATCATAGGTGGTTGTACCATTGACAACAAGACTGGTTCTACCCACCACACAAATTGTCCCGTCACTTAGCACAACGGCGCTTGCGCCTGAATCATTCCCACCAAAATCCGTGGTAAGCTTGCCTCCCCCACCAAAAGATGTGTCGAGACTGCCATCGATGTTATAGCAAGCAAGCGCAATATCACTGTTGAAAGGCGTTACGCCATTGACTGTAGCACTGGTTCCAACCACAAGAATCTTGCCATTCGCCTGCACTTTGATGCCACTCACCGTGTCATTGGTGTGGGATAAATCTGTCGTCACCTTGCCATTACCAGAAAAGGTGGTGTCGAGAGTGCCGTCACTGTTGTAGCGGGCAAGAGCGAAATCATTGGCGTTGGTTACCCCCCCGCTATATCCAGTCCCTGCGACAAGAATCTTTCCATCAGACTGCACGGTAACTGCCGTAGCAAAATCGTTGTTGCCGCCAAAATATGTGGTCAGCTTTCCATCGGCGCCGAACGTGGTATCGAGAGTGCCGTCACTGTTGTATCGGGCAAGTCCAAAATCGCCGATATTATACGTTATATTGCCAGTCGAAGCACTGATATACCCGACAATGCCATTACCAAGCCCGGCCACAATAATTTTCCCGTCAGCCTGCACTGCGACGCTCCGACCCATATCCTCTCTTCCAAAATCAGTGATAACGGTACCTTCGCCAACGGCAAACGTTGGTGCGGTATTCGCGCCAGGAACAGGTGTATCCTTAAGCGCGGTGACGTGCACGGTCGTGCTTCCAACAGCACTCAGGGCTCCGCCTGTTCCCTGGCTGCCAGCGTTACCGTCGGAGAATGTCCAGTCGATCTGCACTGCATCATCGGCTGCGACATGGCTTGTATTGCTGTAGGCGATCTGCTGCAATACCGCATTCACCAGATCTTGTGTAGCGTTGGCATTGAAGGCCACTGCAAGCGTTCCACCGGAATTGGTGGTAACGGCGCCAACAGCGACACCTCCTGCCACAAGGCCTCCTCCTTGAGCAAGTGCACCGAGAGTTCCACTGGCTATGGCAGAAAAATGGTCATCAACACTGGCACCGCCGTGACGTGTCAGTGTCAGCGTAGCGCCATTATAGCTGCTGGCAGCAAGCTCGGTGTCGGAAACCTGAACGTCACCATCAAGCACCACCGGTGTGCCGTTTTCAACATAGACCGGGTGGCCATTAAGCGTATTAACCACACCGAAGGTGGTATCAAGACTGCCATTCGTGTTCAAACGAGCAAGAGCGAAGTCCCCACTGCCATCAATCGAACTCGACCCGGCCACGAGAATCTTCCCGTCTGTTTGCAATTTGACGCTGAAAGCGGTATCCGATGCACCACCAAAATCCATGGTGAGCTTGCCATCGCCGTCAAAAGTGGTATCAAGAGTGCCATCCTTGTTGTAGCGGGCAAGCACAAAGTCTGAAATACCAGTTGCAGGAGTAATGCTGTTGCCTGCCACGAGAATTTTACCATCTGACTGCACGACCACACTCCGGGCATAGTCATTGCCACCGAAGTTCGTGATAATTTTCCCGTTACTACCAAAGGTGGTGTCAAGTTCGTTACCTGCACTGTCGGAACGAAAAATCGCGAAGTCAGTATTTCCAGAAAGAGTGCTATCACCCACCATAATGATTTTGCCATCGCTCTGCACAGCCACACTCCGAGCAACATCATTGCCTCCTAAATCGTCGTGACCATTTGATTCAAGGCTTCCGTCAGCATTATAGCGTGCCGACGCAAAGTCGGTGTTGGAAACGCCGTTGACCACCACACTGGTACTACCCACCACAATGATTTTGCCATCACTCAGCAAGGCAACACTCATTCCAGTATCAGTGCCGCCAAAGTCAGTGGCAATCTTCCCGCTTCCCCCGAAAGTAGTGTCGAGACTGCCATCAGCATTGTATCGAGCAAGCGCAACATCGCTGTTGTAGGGCGAAACACCATTAACGGTACTGCTTGTCCCAACCACAAGAATTCTGCCATCGGACTGCACCGCAATACCCTGGCCACTGTCATTATTACTGCTGAAATTAGTCAGAACTTTACCATCGCCGGCAAACGTTGCATCAAGGCAGCCATCACTGGTGTAGCGGGCAAGGGAGAAGTCGTTCGTATTGCTCCCGCCTCTGTCGTACCCGGATCCTGCAACAAGAATCTTGCCATCAGGCAGTACCGTAACACCCGTTGCAAAGTCACTGTTCCCGCCAAAGTAAGTGGTCACCTTGCCATCCACACCAAATGTGGTATCGAGACTGCCATCGCTGTTGTAGCGGGCAATCCCATGATCACCAATGGTATAGGTGATATTGGTGGTTCCTGCTGAAGTCAGATACCCAGAAATCGCATTGCCCAGCCCTGCCACAAGAATCTTGCCGTCGGCTTGCACCGCAATGCTCCGGCCAACATCATCCTTGCCAAAGTCAGTGGTAACTTTACCTGTCGCATGCCCGACAAAGGTCGGAGCGGTATTGGTAACCACTGCTGGAGGTGCAATGAATGGCGCAATCTGAACAGTCGTGCTGGTCGTTGCGCTCATCGCACTACCCGAACCCTGGCTGCCGGTGTTGCCGTCGGAGAACGACCAGTCGATCTGCAACGATGATGGAGGAGTTCCTGAAACGTTGCTGTAGGCGATCTGCTGCACGACTGCATTGAGCAGAGTCGGAGTGGCATTAGCGTTAAAGGTTAACTCCAGCGTGCCAGCGGAATTGGTGGTAACACTGCCAACGGTGATGCCTCTCTCCACCAGGTCTGCGCCAGGAGTAAGTACCCCAAGAGATTGTCCAACCATCGCTGAAAAATGGTCATCAGCATTCGCACCGCCATGGCGCATCAGCGTCAGTGTCGCACCGGCATAGTTGCCGATAGTGGCAAGTTCAGCATCACTGATCTGGAGTGAGTTGTCGAGCAGAACCGGTGAGCCGGTTGCTGTGTATGGCGTCTGGTGCGCCCCGGATGCACCGAAGGTGGTGTCGAAGGTGCCATCGGTATTGAGACGCGCAAGAGCGAAGTCTCCATTACCATCAATCGTACTTGCCCCACCGACAAGAATCTTCCCGTCTGCCTGCACACTGATACTGTAAGCAACATCAGCCGCCCCACCAAAATCCATGGTGAACCTCCCGTCTCCATGAAAAGTGGTATCGAGGCTGCCATCCACATTGTACCGTGCAAGGGCAAAGTCAGATTTACCACCAGTTTTGGTGCTGCTCCCTGCGACAAGGATTTTACCATCGCTCTGCAGAATAGCACTGCGAGCCGAATCTGCGGAACCACCAAAGTCGGTAGTAAGCTTGCCATCGCCATGAAAGGTGGTGTCGAGCGTGCCATCAACGTTATAGCGTGCGATCGCAAAGTCGCTGTTGAGTGTGGTGAAGGTGTTATTACCAGTGGATACAAACACACTACTGCTGCCAACGACAAGTATCTTCCCATCACTCTGTACCAGGCTGCTTGTCGCAGAGCTGGTGGCACCAATGCTGCCATCACTCGTTCCCACAAGCCCGCCGAATTGGCCTGAGCCTGTAACGCTGCCCGTCGCGTAGCTGCTGTCACCACTCATGCCCACCAGGCCACCAAATTGGCCTGAGCCTGAAAAACTGCCCGTCGCGTAGCTCGTCCCAAAATCAGTCGTAAGCTTTCCATCTGCGTCAAAAGTGGTATCAAGGCTGCCATCAATGTTGTAACGCGCAACAGCAAAATTGTTCTTGGTGGTGGTGAGAGGTGTTCCCGTCGCACTATAACCATAAGTCAACGATGTACTGGCATTCCCTGCCACATAAATCTTGCCATCAGGCTGCACCGTAACACTATAGCCGAACTCATTTGCGCCAAAATCAGTCGTAAGCTTTCCATCTCCATCAAATGAGGTATCAAGACTGCCGTCCGCGTTATAGCGGACAAGCGCAAAATTGTTGTTGGATGTCCCACCATTCACAACAGTACCGCTGGTTCCAGCCACCAGAATCTTGCCATCAGATTGCATTTTGATGCTGTTGCCAGTATCGTAGCCGCTGGCAAAGTCTGTCAAAACTTTGCCGTTGCCTGAAAAGGTGGTGTCGAGGCTGCCGTCACTGTTATAGCGAACAAGAGCAAAATCGTTCGTATTACCATTTCGATTATATCCTGAACCAGCCACAAGAATCCTGCCATCAGCCTGCAGCACAACGCCTGTAGGAGAGAGGTTGTTGCCACCAAAATAGGTGGTCAACATGCCATCACCATGAAAGCTGGCATCGAGAGTACCATCTGCATTGTATCGTGCAAGCGCAAAATCACCAATCAGATACGATATATTGGTTGCATTGTAGGTTACAGTACCGCTCACAACCGTTGGCATTGAGAGAAAACCCCCAAGAGCATTGCCAAGCCCTGCAACAACTATCTTGCCATCAGACTGAACGGCAATACTCCTGCCGATGTCATCACGACCCGAATCTGTTGTAACTGTGCCTGCATGGCTGTCGGAAAAAACAGGCGCAGTATTGGCCGACAAACCAAACGTTGTATCCAGAGAGCCGTCACTGTTATAGCGAACCAGAGCGAAATCGCCATTGCTTTGACCCGACACGAGAATCTTTCCTCCAGCCTGCAACGTCACATCCGTGCCAGTAAAGGCCTGACCGTTAAGAAGCGTAACGTCACCAATATTCGTGGTCACAAGGCCATCTCCGGAAAAGGTAGTATCGGGAGTGCCATCACCATTATAGCGCAAGAGCACAACGTTGCTGTCGCTGTGTCCCGACACCAGAATCTTGCCATCAGGATCCACGGTCACCGCATAACCCTGATCGTTACGAATAAAATCTTCCACAATCTTGCCATCACCGGAGAATGATGTGTCGAGAGTGCCGTCGGTGTTGTAACGCGCTATGGCAATATTATTGGTGCCAATCAGGCTGGACCCGACAACGACAAACTTGCCGTCCGACTGCAACACCACATCAGAAGCCTGATCATAACCTCCAAAGTCCGTCGTGACTATGGCGCCACCGTGGAAGCTTGTGTCGAGAGTTCCATCACCATTGTATCGCGCAAGGGCAAAGTCCTGGTTCCCGTTATTCCAACTGGAGCCTGCTACAAGAATTTTACCATCCGCCAGCAAAGCCACACTCCTGCCAATAACTGAGCTACCAATCGTTGTGATTACCTTTCCATTGCTATTAAAGCTTGTGTCAAGGCTGCCATTATTATTGTAGCGCAGAAGAGCCATATTTGATGATGTGGCAGTATTCACAGTGCCCACCATCAGAATTTTACCATCGGACTGCACAGTCACACTCTCTCCAGCCCAACCGCTGCCATCAAAGAATGTAAGCACCTTGCCATCACCATCGAAGCTTATGTCAAGGCTGCCATCCTGGTTGTAGCGGGCAAGAGTTAACTTGTCATCGCTGTTTGTTACGATATCCCAGCTTTGCCCCGCAACGAGAATTTTGCCATCACTCTGAACAGCAACACTCAACCCGGCATCTGAGTAACCAAAATCTGTTGTGACTTTACCTTTCCCTCCGCCAAAAGAGGTATCAAGGCTACCATCAACATTGTAACGAGCAAGCGCAAAATCCAACTCACCTCCGCTCTTCAGGCTGGTTCCCGCCACAAGAATCTTGCCGTCAGACTGCGTGGCCACACTGAAACCAAAATCCTGCCCTCCACCAAAATCCGTGGTGACCTTGCCAAACCCGATCGGCGCTGGAGAGGGCGGCACTGGAGTAATACTTGCCGAAGGAACTTTCGTTCCGTCCGCAAACTGGAAGGCCTCTACTCCATTAACAACATCAAAACCGTCACGACCCGAAACCTTGTCCACAACAGTATATGTTGAGGACGCCGAGTAATAACTGATGACGTAATCGGCAAAATTTCCGCTGAACACCGCAGTGTCATTACCAGCATCGCCGTAAAGAGTGTCGTTACCAGCACCGCCACTGAGGGTGTCATTACCAGCACCGCCGTAAAGAGTGTCGTTACCAGCACCGCCACTGAGGGTGTCGTTGCCAGCATCGCCATTGATAGAATTGTCCACTCCGTCTCCCGTCAGAACATCATTACCCCCGCCACCAGACAGGTTTTCAATATTCCTTATCGTGTCTTCTGCAACACCTCCCACAAATACCGTTGCGTCGGTGGCTCCATTCAGCGTGACCACTATCCCTGTTGTTTTATCGGAATAATTAGCCGCGTCATTGCCAGCACCGCCATCTATCGTGTCGTTGCCGCCATTCCCATAGATATTGTCGTTATAACTGTTTATTCCATCCCGGTCAACATGGATATACAAGTATGAGGGAACTGCCGTTGTGCCAACCCAGTGCAGGGTATAGGCACCACCAGTCTGGCCGATAAGGTCAGTAGCATTGACGGTAATGCTTGTCTCAACTTTACTGGTGCCATGCCAAAGCTCCAAGCTGGAATTCCCCAAATCCAACAACTGCTGAGCTGTAAAGGTGACCGTTCCATTGCCAAGAAATTCATTGGATCCAAGGGTATAAACCGGTTGGGAACCGAA
>CAIPMW010000091.1 GCA_903866255.1 uncultured Chlorobiaceae bacterium
CGAGCTGGAGCTCGGCGTTCCCGGGTATAAGCTCAAAGATTGCAATACATCCTTACCGAATAACCTATAATTCATGGAATTAGAAACATTGCAGTGCTGTTTGGCGCTTCCTCGTTATAATATTATCGGGAAATCAGGATGGAAATCTTGGATCAAATATCGCATCAAAGGATACGATTGCGAAAGAGCTTAATACTGTAAATCACACTTATTTAAGGACTTGGATTCAGTCGCTTTCGCAAATCAGAAATATTTGTGCCCATCATGGGCGGTTATGGAACAAAAATCGATCGGGTCGTCCAAAGTTGCTGCCGAGACCTCCCGCACCATGGCTTACTTTGGTGCCACCAGTTTCTCAGCATCACGCTTTGTATGTGCATGTCTGCTGTATGAAATATTTTTTGGATGCAATAAGCCCAGGACACAGGTTTGTACCGAAACTGAAAAACCTGTTTTGTAAATATTCGGGTGTTGATCTTGATGCGTTAGGTTTTTCGAAAACATGGGAAAAAGAGCCACTCTGGAAGTCATAGCTAATTATTGCGGCACTCAACTCAGTGAAGGTGGTAATCTGTTTTCGACTGCCTAAGCCAGCTCACAGGGATAAATGTTTGTGTTGTTCCTGTTGAAGAGCAATTTTAGGTGCTGAATCCGGAAATCCTGAAAGACAAGGCATGGGTTCATGATAGTGCTGAAATCATCATGCCCGAGTTTTCAACGCTTCAGTTTGTGCGAAATTATCAGGAGAAGAATCCGGAAGCCAGCGAAAGTGAACAATCTTCCCTGTGGTTGTAACATTCAGGGCAATGAGCAGCGGCCGCCAGAGCCTGTCGCAAATCTCAGCTCGTTTTATGACACATCCGATTTTTTGAAAACAGCTTCCAGAGTCGGGGCTGTGACAAAAGCTTTACCCCAAGCTTCAAGTTCCTTTGCTTTGGCGCACTTTAAGCGCTCTGAAGCCCACTCTGGCAACAGGCCAAAGCGGCACTCAAGCTGACTTTTCAGTAAGGTGTATTGAAGGATGAGCAAGAAAAAAGAGGTCTCTGTAGTTCGCTCATCGGCTGCCGAATACTTGACGTTTGTTGCTGCGAGCGGCAAGGGTGGCGTTGAAGCGGTTTATGCCGATGAAAATATATGGCTTACACAGAAAATGATGGGGTTGCTTTATGCTGTGGAAACTCATACCATCAACTACCACCTGAAGAAAGTTATTGACGACAGTGAACTGGAAGCAGATTCAGTTATTCGAAGTTTTCGAATAACTGCCGCAGACGACAAAAGCTACAATACCAAGCACTACAATCTTGCAGCCATAATCGCCGTTGGTTACAAGGTTAACTCCGAACGCGCCGGGCAGTTTCGCAAATGGGCAAATACCATTATCAAGGAGTTCACCGTCAAGGGCTAAGCACTCCATAGTAATTGATTCCGTAATTCAAATAGCCAAGACGCTCATGATACCTTGTCATTTCGACGAACAAAAAGAGGAGAAATCTTACAGCACAATAAACAAGATTTCTCGCTAACGCTCGAAATGACAGGATTAAATAAATAGCCAAGGCGCTCCCGATTCAGAGCAATGCTTGATGCGGAATTACGGAATGACTTTTTGCTAAACACTTATGTGATGGATGGCGAGCGCCTGCAAAATGATGGTTCTGTTCTTACCAGGCAATATTTTGAAGAGCAGTTGCAGCGAATTCGTGAAATTCGTCTGAGCGAGCGCAAGTTTTACCAGAAAAAAACGATATCTATTCAACATCTATTGACTACGATGTCTCGGCACAAGCGACAAAACGCTTTTTTGCCACAGTGCTGGGCTATTAACGCTCAACAGACAGCAGCGGAAGTCGTTTTTCACCGTGCTGATGCCGAAAAAGAGAATACTCAAATATGGGGCTAACTGAATGGAAGGGGGCACCCTCAGGGAAAATTCAGAAATTCGATCTCATTGATGCAAAAAATTATCTGACTCAAAACGAGATGGCACAGGTTATTTTGCGCACTTTAACTGTTCGGAATTAATGTGGTAGGGGAGCGGCGAGGATTTCTCAATGTTTCACTATACAGTATTTTTATTTTATTGAATTAATCGTATATTTGCGATAAACTAATTATTGCGTCATGAAAAGAACTTTGTTGGCCGTAGAGTATAGTGGAGAGGAGGAGGCTATTGCGGTGTTTGCAAAGGCCCTGAGCCATCCGGTGAGGATAAAAATTTTACAGCTTCTTGCCAGTCAGCAATGCTGTTTTACCGGTGAGTTGACAGAACTTATACCCATGGCTCAGTCAACCATTTCACAGCATCTGAAGGCTCTTCTTGAAGCAGGGCTGATACAGGGTGAGATAAATCCTCCCAAGGTTCGTTATTGTATCAATCAGGAGAACTGGGTGAAGGCTCACTCTTTTTTTACAGGTTATTTTGCTCCCGACAGAGTTTTTGGGTGTGATTGCCCGATTTCAGATGGAGCACAGGAAGATATGTGCCGTTGATGAGTTGATTGTTGTCTCTAACACTATAAATGATAATACAATGAAAAAGATTAAAGTTCTTGGCAGTGGATGCCCGACCTGCAATCAGCTTGTCGATGCCGTTAAAGCGGTCATCTCAAAAGAGGCTCTTAATGCCGTGGTGGAAAAGGTCGAAGATCTTCAGAAGATTATGGCCTACAATGTGATGACCACGCCAGCTCTTGTGGTTGATGAAAAAGTTGTATGCAAAGGGCGTATCCCCTCCTATGATGAGATCAAAGAGTTGCTAACCGCGTCATCATCAGGCTGTTGCTGCGGAACTCATGGCAGCAAGGAAAATAATAGTGGTGGTTGCTGTTCCTGAAAAAATTGAATAACATAAACTCATAATCTATGAATAAATCAGTTCTTATTCTCTGTACCGGTAACTCTTGCCGGAGCCAGATGGCCGAGGGGCTTCTCCGTTCATTCGACAAGTCGCTTGAGGTTTTCTCTGCGGGAACCATTCCTGCAGAGGCTGTTCATCGCCTTGCGGTTCAGGTGATGCGTGAGGAGTGGGTTGATCTCAGTCTCAGCAAGCCTAAAAGTGTTGATGAGTTTCTCGATCAGCACTTTGACTATGTTATTACGGTGTGCGACGAGGCCAACGAATCATGCCCGGTTTTTACCGGGAAGGTGGAGCATCGGCTGCATATCGGCTTTGATGATCCAGCCAGGGCCACCGGGAGCAAGGAGGAGATACTTGCGGTTTTCCGCCGGGTTCGTGATGAGATTAATCTGAAATTCAGGAAGTTCTATAACGAAAATTTGTCAGGAAAATAGCCTTATGGGAATCTCCTCAAAACAGTTGTCGTTTCTTGACCGTTATCTGACGCTCTGGATCTTTCTTGCCATGGGCATCGGAGTGCTCTCCGGCTATCTCTCTCCCGGCATTGCAGGGTTCTGGAACCATTTTCAGGTGGGCACCACCAACATGCTCATTGCCGTCGGCCTTATTGTCATGATGTACCCTCCGCTGGCCAAGGTGAAGTATGAGGAGTTGGGTGATGTTTTCCGCAACACGAGGGTGCTCGTACTGTCGCTGGTGCAGAACTGGGTGGTTGGCCCCATCCTGATGTTTACGCTGGCGGTTCTGCTGCTTTCCGACATGCCGCATTACATGGCAGGCCTCATCATGATCGGTCTTGCCCGCTGCATTGCCATGGTGATTGTCTGGAATGATCTTGCCAAAGGCGATACAGAGTATGCGGCCGGTCTGGTGGCCTTCAACTCCATCTTTCAGGTTCTCTTTTTCTCTCTCTATGCCTGGATTTTTCTCACCGTGCTGCCGAAGTGGCTTGGCCTCACCTCGTTTGCAGTTGATATCTCCATTGCCGAGATTGCTGGCTCGGTCTTTATCTATCTGGGGATTCCCTTTCTTGCCGGTTTCCTGACCCGCTTTACCCTGCTCCGGATTAAAGGGAAGGAGTGGTACGAGGGTGAATTTATTCCGCGCATCAGCCCCTTGACGCTGGTGGCGCTGCTCTTTACCATTGTGGTGATGTTTTCGCTGAAAGGGGAGTACATCGTTACAATTCCTCTGGATGTGGTGCGCATTGCCATTCCTCTCTTGATCTACTTTGTGGTGATGTTTCTGCTCTCGTTTTACATGGGCAGGAGGGCCGGTGCTGGCTACTCAAAAACCGCTACGCTTGCCTTTACAGCAGCGAGTAACAATTTTGAGCTTGCCATTGCTGTGGCGGTGGCGGTCTTTGGCATTAATTCAGGGGAGGCCTTTGCGGCAGTTATCGGACCGCTGGTTGAGGTTCCGGCGTTGATTGCCCTTGTCAATGTCTCACTCTGGTTCCGGGGGAAGTTTTTTGCGGGGGAAGCTGCTGTCTAAGTTTTTCATTCTTTACAATTTAAGGAGATGTACCATGAAACAGATTCAAGTTTTTGATCCTGCGCTCTGTTGCTCGACAGGAGTGTGTGGTGTTGAGGTTGATCAGGCGCTGGTCACGTTTGCGGCTGATGTCGACTGGGCCCGGCAGAATGGGGTGGCGATTGACCGTTTTAATCTGGCTCAACAGCCTATGGCTTTCGCTGAAAATACTGAGGTGAAAACATTTCTTGAACATGCCGGGCAGGAGGGACTTCCATTGATCCTGCTTGATGGTGCTGTCATCTTGACGGGCCGCTATCCAACCCGCGATGAGCTGGTTCGCTGGTCAGCCATTGATGCCGGGAGTGAAGGTGCAAAACCTGCAAAAAGTTGCTGTTCAACCGGTTGTTGCTGTTAATCTTTTCAAAACAGAATCATGAAATTTCTTGCCGAGCCACCGCGATTCCTCTTTTTCACCGGAAAAGGCGGGGTTGGAAAGACCTCAATTGCCTGTGCCACCGCCATCTCCCTTGCTGAGTCGGGGAGGCGGGTGCTGCTGGTCAGCACGGATCCGGCCTCCAATGTTGGGCAGGTTTTTGGTATGACCATTGGCAACAGTATAACGGCTGTGCCAGCGGTGCCCTCTCTTTCGGCACTGGAGATTGATCCCCTCGATGCCGCACAGAAATATCGTGATCGCCTTGTCGGGCCAGTGCGAGGCCTCCTGCCTGATGCGGTTGTCCGAAGCATTGAAGAGCAGCTTTCGGGAGCCTGTACCACCGAAATTGCTGCTTTTGACGAGTTTACAGCACTGCTGACTGACTCAAAGCTCACGGTGGATTTCGATCATATTGTGTTTGATACGGCCCCCACCGGCCACACTATCCGTATGCTGCAACTCCCGGGTGCCTGGAGCGGCTTTCTTGAAACAGGAAAAGGTGACAGCTCCTGCCTTGGCCCATTGGCGGGCCTGCAGAAGCAGCGCGACCAGTACAAGGCTGCGGTTGCTGCGCTGGCTGACCCGGAGCGTACCCGCCTGATTCTTGTCGCCCGTGCCCAGCAGGCCGCCCTGCACGAAGTGGCACGAACCAGTGAAGAGCTGGCGGCTATCGGCATTGCCCGGCAGTATCTGGTGGTTAACGGGGTTTTTCCCTCTGCTGAGACTGATGGTGACCCGCTGGCCACTGCCCTTGTCGTCCGCGAACAGTCCGCCTTGTCGGCACTGCCTCTTCAGCTCAAGCGGTTGCCAACGGATGAGATTCCACTTAAACCGTTTAATCTTGTCGGGCTTGATGCCCTGCACCAACTGTTTTCTGCTCCAATGTTCTCACTGGGTGAAGAGACAACGGGGACGGTTTCTTGTCATGCGCCAGCTCTGTCATCGCTGGTTGATGCTCTTGCAGCAGAAGGGCACGGTCTGGTGATGTTTATGGGAAAGGGTGGAGTCGGCAAAACAACGCTCGCCGCAGCGTTTGCTGTTGAACTTGCGCGTCGGGGTTTGCCGGTTCATCTCAGCACCTCTGACCCTGCGGCGCATCTTGCCGAGACATTAACGGAGGCTGTGAAGCATCTTACGGTGAGCCGCATTGATCCCGATGCAGAGACTGAACGCTACCGCAGGGAGGTGCTGGAGAGCAAGGGGATAGCGCTTGATGCCGAAGGGCGAGCTCTGCTCGAAGAGGATTTGCGCTCACCCTGCACGGAGGAGATTGCCGTGTTTCAGGCCTTCTCCCGCATTATCAGTGAGGCCGACCAGAAATTTGTGGTGATGGATACCGCGCCAACCGGACACACGCTTCTGCTGCTCGATGCCACCGGAGCCTATCACCGCGAATTTGCCCGCCAGACGCGAAGCGATGGATTGACCGAGGTAACGCCGATGATGCAGATGCAGAATCCCGCGCTGACCAGGGTGCTGCTGGTGACCCTTGCCGAAACAACGCCGGTGCTTGAGGCAGCCAATCTCCAGCAGGAGCTGCGGCGTGCAGGCATTGAACCATGGGCATGGATTATCAATAACAGCGTTGCGGCAGCCTCAACCACCTCCACACTGTTGCGCCAGCGGGCGCAGAATGAACTCAAAGAGATTGACGCTGTAGCTCATCACCATGCAAAGAGGTACGCTGTTGTGCCATTCTTGAAGGATGAACCGACCGGACTGGAGCTGCTGGCGGGGCTGATGGCATAGGAGGCTGCTGCTGTTGATAGGCAGGTATCGGTATTTCCCGACGCTGTTATACAGGCTGTAGCTCTATAATCCCAATAAAGCATTGAGCAAAGAGCCTAAAGTTTTTCACTTTATCTGGAGCAGCAGTGAGTTGTCTGAACCATGATTCACAGGACTAACCTGATTTTCATGATTTTTTTTTTGCTTGGAAATAATCAGGTTAATTCTCTCATCAAGCGAATCACGGTTCCAGACAAAAAAATCAAGCCAATCCCATAATCCTGAAAATCAAGGTACAGACATCTTGCATCTCTTAATTTTACATTGTATATTTACGTTGTAAAATTAATCAGATTCTCATCATGGCAAGACCGATCAAAAAAGAGCAGATTCCACATCTTCAGGAGGCGATCAAGGAGAGCGCGTGGCGGCTGATTGCGGAGTTTGGCGCGCCAGCCCTGTCGTTGCGTGCTATTGCTCGTGCACTCAGCATTACCGCCCCGGCGATCTACAACTATTTTCCTGATCGTGACGCACTGGTGACGGCACTCACCATTGATGCCTTCACCTTTTTTGGCGATGTCCAGCTTCAGGCACGCGACAGCTTTCCGCCCGAGCAGCTTCTTGAACGTTTTCGGGCGATTGGTCTCGCCTATCGTGATTGGGCGGTGCGTTATCCCCAGCGCTACCAGCTCATTTTTGGTACTCCCATTCCCGGCTACGAGCAGCAACAGCAGGA
>CAIPMW010000092.1 GCA_903866255.1 uncultured Chlorobiaceae bacterium
GTTGTAGTTTTTAATACTATAGATGAGATATTTATTTCCAATTACTAAGACGAATATATGGTAAAAGATCAAACGGATTAGAGTGCAATTTCTCTTGCTCTGCGGATAGTTCGGTTCAGGTACAGCATTTGTTTTTTGTCGCCCAGGTGATGGTCCCAATTTGACCGTTCGTTCAGGATACGGGAGTGGATTTGTTCATCTGAAAATCCTTTTCGGATGAGGGCAAGTGCAAAGGCGAAGTCAGTTTGAGAGTCATTTTCTTTTTTATAGCGCTCTCTTGAAAGGTTTTGGCACACGCCCCCCAAAAGGGGTTGAAGGGGAAGGAATGTCTGAGTTATCTGGGGAGGGTAGAAGCAGGCAGGAATCCGGGTTTGATGTTTCCAGTCGATCCATAAGAGTTTGGCCAGAGGAAAGAAGCCTTGGAGAGTTTGGTATTTTTCTTTTCGGTTTCGAAAGCCAGGGCATCTTCCGAAGCGGTTATTGGGGTCGGCCCCCGGATCACTTTTGAGTTTATGAAGAAGGAATCTTTTTTGATCGAGAGTGACAGGATGCTGGCAATGGATCCAAACCTGGAAGTTAAGCGGAGAGGTTTCAACGACCAATCGCCCTGGTTTAAAAGAGCCATCGGGATGTTTGTGATGGGCACAAAGCAGGGAGTCCGACAGATCATCCGCCATGAGATAGGTTGATGGGTCCCTGGGTTGCATGAGGATATGCCTTCCTTTGGCGTTTTCTGCTTTGAGATAGGGGATGACGGCAGGTGTTGGTTTGAGGGTCCAGAGACCTTTTTTCAGATCGAGAACGGCCAGATTCCAGTTGGCTTGAAAATAGCGATTCAGTTTTTCAAAGATGGTAATCATGATTGCTGCTTTTTTACAATATGTAGCTGGGTTCTAAACAGGCGAAAAATCGGCTCGTTAGGATGGTATGGGAAAGCCATCTCCATGCGGTAGGTGACCATTTTTTTCACGATAAATGGCGACAAAGTCCAGATAATTTGAACTGTGTCAAATAATCCGGGAATAGGTAATGAATTCCACTTTAATGGAGTTCGATTTGCAGATTATTTTGAACTACGTTTTTGCGATCACTAATATATTCAATAAATGGATATGCAAAGGATAACATCTGCAATAGCGGTAAAGAAGCTTGTTATATGGCCTGTCATGGTTGTTTCTTGTTTGCTATTTTGTGAATTTTGGCGCTGCTATTGGATGTCCAAATAATTTGGTCGGTTTCACCCAATTTGAAAAAATAGCTCTTGATTTTCAGATTAAACTGATTCAGCGAAGGTGCGTATTCCCCAGAATGAAGCGGTGCATTTCTTCATTCTGGGCTTTGACTGCAAATTTATCGGTTATAAGTTGCGCGTGAGGGACCATCTTTAGTCAGTGGGTAAAGCGGCACGCTGTTTTTGTCTGGCCCTGTTTTGGAGCTGTCGCTGCTTTCTGTACTGGCGGAATTCATCATCAAAAATCTCCCAGAGAAGTACATGGAGTTTATAGAGATACATGGTGATTTTATAAGCTGTAGCAATGGTTTTTTTCTCATACATGGCTTAGACTCCTTTAGGGCATTAGATGAGTTCACTGGAAGCGATCTGGACATGATCGGTCAGTACCTGTCTTGATTTTTGTTTGGCGGCGGCGATCAATGCGCCGCGGGCCAGGTGATTTGCTTTTCGTAAGAGGCCGCCAGATCCCTGGTGAACGGCAGTGATGGCGGATTCATCGAAGAGGTTGCTCTCTATACCGCAGAGTTTGATGTGGTGGTGGATGTATTGATGCATATCAGAAAGACTAAGACCCTCCAGGTGACAGCGTGTGATGACGCGTGATGCCAGCGGAGCAGATGCTCGGAAAGAGAGTTTATCTATGATGGTGGACTGGCCGACCAAGATAAGCGGCAGATAGTGCTTGGCATCCTGCTCGAACTGTAAAAGGGTATGAAGTTCAGCAAAGACCTCAAGCCTTAGCAAAGATGCTTCATCGATGATCAGAACGGGCTTTAGTTTTCTGGAGGATACCAGGTTGGTGATTTCATTTCGGATCATTGATGTCATGAGCGCCTTGGAGTTGGTGATTTTGGGTATGCCCAAGGCGGATGATATTTGACGGTAGAGCTCCATGATAGCACCGGAAGTGGCGATGACATGGAGGCTGATATACTCGGAAGGGTGGAGCTGACACTGTGCATACCGGACTGCTGTGGACTTGCCAGAGCCGATATCGCCAGTGACAACGGCGACTCCTCCTATAGAAAGGGCATAGTTGAAACGGTTTTTGACGGCCGAGAGCTCCGGGGTTTTCATTATCTGTTTCAGAGACAGGTCGTTGGCGAATGGGTCTTGTTGAAGGCCGAAGAAGGCGCGATAAGTATTCATGGCATATCTCCTTTAGAATAGTTTCCCGCTTGAGCAGGGGGTAATGATTTGAATTTGAGAGTTTCTATCGCGTTTAACCCGACAATTGACTGCAAGATTGACCAGGCGAAGGATGCCGTAAGATTGCTGCTGAAATCTGATTTCAACACACTCTGGGTCCTGGGGATGAAAGAAGAGCTCAACCTGTTGACCGATTAAGGATACCGGAGCTTCGTAGAGCCTGCCATCTAACGTGACAGTGCGATCCTTTGCCACGCGCCTTCTGGCCCTCGCTCTGAAGTAATCTTTGAGATTATTGGGCGCCATTTTCAGGCAATGTAGATGTGCGGTGAAGCGATCAAATGGAGTTTGTCCGGTAGCACTATGTTTTCGCTGGTGATAGTTTTGCTGAAGCCAGGTGGCAAAGGCGGCATTTATTGCATCGATATTAGTTTTAGGTGCATCAAGGAGAAATCCGGAACGGACGGTTCTGAAGAATCTCTCAATTTTCCCCTTACCCTGGGGCATGTATGGGGTTGCATGGATCAGGGCAATGCCAATGGATGAGGTAACCAGCTCCAGATGATGGGATCGAAATGCCGAGCCATTATCGACATAGAGTTTTCTGGGAAGCCCCCTTGTGATCAGTGCATGCTCCAAAGCGCTGAGATAGCTTTGAACCCCTTCGGAGAAAAAAAACGCCGCATGAGGGATCAGTCTGGAATGGTCATCTATGAAGGCTATCAGATAGGTTTTTCTGAGCTTATCTTCATGTTGTACCTGGGGACCATGCATGACATCACTTTGCCAGAGATCGTTGGGAAGATCTGCTTCAAATTTGCGCCGGTCCGTGGGAGCCGAGCAAACACCGTGCATCAATTGCCGCTGGTGCAAAAACCTGTAAACGGTTGTTGGGCTCAGATGTGTACCTGGGGTGATGAGGTTTCTCTGTCTGAGGGTTTCAATCAGTTCATGAACCGGCGACTTGGGCTTATCCTTTCTCAACTGGATAAGATTCTGAGCCGTTTCATCATCGATAGCCCTTGTCTTTCCCCTGTCATTTCGCTCATCGGGAAAAAGAGATTCGATTTTATTGCCGCTGTTTTTGTAAAGCTTGATCCATCGCAAAATGGTGCTTCTGCCGATATGGGTCCTCACGGAGAACGGAATCTGCCATTTGCGCAAGGCTTTCTGGCGAATGAGCATCTCTTGTTCCCCGTGATTGAGGTTGCTGGCTACCATATCGCCGATAACGACAAAGCGAAAGGTTGCGATTTCCTGTTTTTCGTCGGGTGCCATTTTGAACTTCTCCTGTTATTTGGGTTTCTGGCCTGGAAATATCCAAGCGTCCCCCTTGTAAAACAGGCCAAAATTTCAGTCGAGGAAACCCTTCGGTGGGGTCGTAAAAAATTGATTTTGTTTTCAGGTTAAATTGTTCGGCAGACCGGGATTTTACCGCCTGCAACCAGTTTTTCAAATACCTGTATCAGATTGGGAGACAGTGTATATCTGGCTGTCGCGTGCCGTATCAGCGCGGTAAACCAGTGATATTGACGCTGGTAGGCAATGCCGGATATGTACTTTCCCGTGGTCGCAAGAGAGGTGATGCTTTTTCGAATAGTGTCAATCGTGGCACGAAACCGGTTGAAATACCCTTTCGGCTTGAGTTTGATCACACAGCCGCAATTGGGACAACGATATCGCTTAAGGGGTACTGGAAATTTTTCACAATCAAGGAGAGCATCCACAAACCCGTGCCCCCATAACTTTGGATTGTTGCAATTTGGGCAATGGTCTGGTTTGGGCCAAGGGTAGTCTTTTTGCAGATTCGAAAGAAGGTTGATATCAACCTGAATAGATATTATCATAGTGTCACCTTTCTGGGGTTTCCTTACAAAAGCCCCGGTCAGTGGGAAAAACAGCGGTTGCCTGCTAAGCGTTGGCTGCTTTTCCCTTTGGAAAATTAAATGGGCCTCAAACAGAGGCCCATTTAATCCGATAATTCATTCCTGCTTGTCAACCTTTTCTGAAAATTTTATGCCCTTTTTAACTCAAATAAACTGAAAGCCAACA
>CAIPMW010000093.1 GCA_903866255.1 uncultured Chlorobiaceae bacterium
TACAGCTTTTCGTAAGCGTGGATTATATTCAGACACTGGAAATAGCTTCGGATTTGTCTCTATCAACTCAATTTGCTTCGCTAACTTTTTTTTGAAATTGTCTATCTCGCGCTGTGTCCATTGACTGTCAAGATAATCCATGATGGATTGAAGATTTTTAATGGCTTCGTCTGTCCAAAAAACCTTGAAATCAGAGCCCATACTGAATTTTTATATCATTATGTGAGCGCACTCTCCCCTCATCAACATCTTTCAGACCACGAGCTATTCCAGATTTCTGCTCATCTGTCAAATCATGCCACCAATCTTTTTGCGTTTCATTTGAATCTTTGAGCACTTTCAGATAATCAAGGGTTTCGTCGTCTTCAAGGTTAGCTAACCATTGAATCAATTCAAGTTTGATTGCTTCGTGTCCCATCGTCTCTTTTTTTTATCAGATTTATAAAAAGTTTATCAGGACAAGTGCCTCGTGCATAACTGTTGAGTGTGCAATATAAGTGATTTTTGGCATCTATTCCTGCCAAGCCATACACTGTTGGGTGTCCGGGTTTTGGGTTGGTAAAAAACGTTATAGAGTCCAATGCTCTCGAAAAAGCAAAGAATCAGACTAACTCTATCCTGAATTTTTTCCCAAGTACAGATGCCGCGCTGGAAAGGGTTGTCAGGGTAAGACTGGTATCAGTTGCATCAAGCAGACGGTTGAGTGCTGCCCGACTGGTCTGCATTTTGCTTGCCATTGAAGATTTCGTCAAGTGCTGTGCTTTCATTTCCTGAGCAATTTGCCAGGCAATAACACGCTTGACGGCTACCGCAGTTGCTGCGTCCAGAAGAGCCTCTTCTTCAAGAAATTCATCAAAACTGCTGCCAATATTTTTTTCATTCATCATGTATTCCTCATTCTGCTTTTAGCCAATTGCAGGTCAGACTTCGGAGTTGCCTGTGATTTTTTTATGAACCCGTGAAGCAACACTATCAAACCATCCTGTACCGTAAATAATACCCTTGCAATACGAGTTGGCAAATGGACACGCACCTCCCAAAGATCCTTCTCCATTTTGCGAACCAGCGGCATCCCCAGTGGCCAACCGTATTGAACAGTCTTGATCTCTTCACCGATTCTTTTTCGCTCGACAGCGGGTAGTTCGCGTAACCAATCGCGCACTGGTTCTGTACCACCATCGGTTTTAAAAAACCTGACTTCAAGTGTTGGGTTATTCTTTAAGAAATGTATCAAAATAAGTACACTATGGCAAATGAGCGTTCATAATGGGTAAGAAACGGAGACTCATGCGTAATGATGTTTCAGCTTTTCATACTTCAGGAAGATACGCTTTCCCTTGATTTTTTCGGTCAGATAGCCAACCGCTTTGTCGTGGGTGAAGGGTTCCTCTTGATGCCTATCAATTTTACCGTCAACCCGTTGG
Organism: uncultured Chlorobiaceae bacterium; assembly: GCA_903866255.1. Lineage (GTDB taxonomy): Bacteria > Bacteroidota > Chlorobiia > Chlorobiales > Chlorobiaceae > Chlorobium. The sequence continues at coordinate 1,425 of CAIPMW010000093.1, forward strand.
ATAGCCTTATTTTTTCGGGGCTGAGTATCTCCTTGACCGTGAAGAACTCTTCGAGCTCGGCCTCGCTCTCCTTCTCAATCCTGGAGCCAAAGGTGAGTTTGCGGGGATAGGGAATGCTCCCCATGATCGAGGCGCCGCCGGTGGTGTTGGTTGTGGTGACCTTCTGCCAGATCACCGCGCCCATGTAGTCGAACCCGATGGTCTCGCAGAATTTGATGATCTCCGTCTGGATGGGAATGACCTTGTACCTGCCGTAGTAGACCGAGCGGGCAAACTGGTCGCCGATGTTGATGCAGAGACGGCAGCCGGGATGCAGCCAGGATGCAGCACCCTCTCGCATTCGGTCCAGACAAGGTTCAGGTTGTTGATGTAGCTCTCGTAACTCTCATGAAAGCCGATCTGGTTCTCCGTCCCGTAGTCCTTGAGCTGCCAGTAGGGTGGCGAGGTAACAACAAGATGCACCGACCTGTCAGCGAGGAGGTTCACCTGTCGGCTGTCGCCGTGGATTATGGTATGGTGGCTCTTCAAGGTGCTATTGGGTGTCCGGGTTGTATTGTTGGTGAAGTGAGCATTAAACCCAACTTAATGCTCACTTCAACGCTCACGAGCATTGCAGTAAGCATTAGATTATGTTATAGATTGCCTTCATAGTATAATCACTCTTGCAGAGTAAAAAGGCGCTCTATATCGCGGGCACCGTGCAACACCCTGACAATCTCTATTCCATCTGGAATACTGAGATAA
>CAIPMW010000094.1 GCA_903866255.1 uncultured Chlorobiaceae bacterium
GCCGAGCTGGAGCTCGGCGTTCCCGGGTATAAGCTCAAAGATTGCAATACATCCTTACCGAATAACCTATAATTCATGGAATTAGAAACATTGCTGTGCTGTTTGGTGCTTCCTCGTTATAATATTATCGGGAAATCAGGTTATATGGTTCCGGGCGATAAGCCAAACCGTTCAATGCTCATCAGGCAACTTTTAACAAATCAGAGGATTCTCAACATATCTGATGACAGGGCAAGACACAGGAAAAGAGCTGGATGATTTTCTTTTCTTCTTTTTCAGTAGTAAATTTGCTTTAAAGCTATTTTCTATAACACAGATGCGACGTAGGTACGTATTATAAGCCATGGCAAAATTAGGTACAGAAAAAAATCCGGCAATAGTACATGTTCAGGAGGTAGATCGGATGGATGAGATTGCGGCAATATTTGATCAATATGGATGGAAGTTTATCATTGGATTAGAACCGGATAAACCGGAAAACATATCAGACCTCATAAAACTGCTTCATCCGCCACAACCCGTCAGTTCATCCAAAACAGGTCGCAACGAGCTCTGCCCTTGCGGAAGCGGGAATAAGTATAAAAACTGCTGCGGATGATTCATCCCTTAGCCTGCGGATAACGAATCAGAACGAGACCTTAAAATCGTGCCGAATAAGGGGACGAATCATATCTGCAGAGGGGGAACAGAAGCACATCATGATAAGTGTCTCCGCTATTATGTCCACCTGAAGAGTTGGAAGGTTTTTCGTTAGAGTTGAAAATGAAAATGTGTTACATTGAGGACGTTATAATTTAGAATTAATAATGGGGGAGAGACGATGAAATTTCCTGTTTGTGAGTTTGCCGAGTCTGAGCCGGGGTTTTACTCTCAGTGTGCCTCTTGTCCTATTGATTCCTCCTCTTCGGGTTGTGCGCTCAATGAACTTGAAGATGGTACCTACCAGTTTCAGGGAGTCACTCCCAATGGCGGTGTCAGGGCTGTATTCCATTTCAGGGATAATGAGGGTAACCAGGTAATAAAGCGAGAGGCTGTTCATGTGGAGATTCATGAGCTTGATGATCGTGATCATTTGATTACCGTTCTTTACGGCATGGTTGATCCTGAAGGAATAATCTATCTGAAAAGTTCGGGGGCTGAAATAGCATATAGTCGCGAAAAAAACCAGTAAATCGAGACATACCATTCGCTCATGACTCTGAATAAACTCTATTTTGATGGTGGGGAGGAGATCCGTGACCTCACGATTGTTGGTGGTGGGCCAACCGGAATTTTTGCTGCATTTCAGTGTGGCATGAACAATATCAGTTGCCGGATTGTTGAGAGTATGCCGCAGCTTGGTGGACAGCTTGCCGCCCTCTATCCCGAAAAGCATATTTATGATGTTGCCGGTTTTCCTGAAGTTCCGGCTGCCGGGCTGGTGGAGAGTTTGTGGACGCAGACGGATCGTTACCATCCGGAACTTATTCTTGGTGAAACAGTTACGCGATATCGCAAGCTGGAGGATGGGTCGTTTGAGGTAACGGTCAGTTCTGGTCGGGTATTTCTGTCGCGAGCACTGTTGATAGCGGCAGGTCTCGGGGCTTTTTCACCTCGCAAGTTGCCTCAGTTGAGTGCCATTGATGAGTTGGAGGGGCGTTCAGTATTTTATGCTGTCAAGAATATCAGTGATTTTGCAGGCCAGCGAGTTGTTATAGTGGGCGGGGGTGATTCCGCCCTTGATTGGACCGTAGGTCTTTTGAATACAGCAGCCAGCGTCACTCTAGTTCACCGGATGCATGAGTTTCAGGGTCATGGCAAGACAGCTCGTGAGGTGCTTGAAGCAAAAGAGAGTGGCCGGGTTGACGTGTTTCTGAATACTGAGGTCAAAGCTGTTGACACGGAGGGTGATCGGTTGACTGCGGTGCATCTTCAATCGAAAAATGGCAAGATTCGACGTATAGAGGCTGATCGGCTGCTGCTGTTGATAGGATTCAAGTCAAATCTTGGGCCTCTTGCTGGCTGGAATCTTGAGCTCTATGACAATGCGCTTGTGGTTGACAGCCACATGAAAACATCGGTTGACGGGCTGTATGCCGCTGGTGATATTGCCTATTATCCTGGAAAACTCAAAATTATTCAGACAGGTTTGAGCGATGCCGCCATGGCTGTTCGTCATAGTTTGAATTATATCAAGCCAGGAGAGAAGGTCAGTACTACCTTCAGTAGTCTGAAAGTTGCAAAAGAGAAGAGGCATGCCGCAAAAAATGGCTGAACAGAGCTTGCCCTTATCGACATCGTTGCAGGCCTGGATGCTTGCCATTCGTCCAAAAACATTGCCTGCCGGAGCCGTGCCGGTTGTTCTTGGCTCGGCGCTGGCGGCTGTTGATGGCCGGTTTCGTCTGCTTCCATCCCTTGTGGCGCTGATCTGTGCCCTTGGTATACAGGTGGCGACCAATTTCATCAACGAGATATATGATTTCCGCAAGGGAGCCGATACTGCGGCACGGCTTGGCCCGACCAGAACTGTTGCCGCAGGGCTTATCAGCGAGAACACCATGATCAGGGTATCGGCTTCTCTGGTTGGCACGGTTTTTCTGCTTGGTCTCTATCTCGTCTTTACATCGGGCTGGCCGATTTTACTTGTTGGTCTTCTCTCACTTCTTTTTGCCTGGGCTTACACTGGTGGGCCATATCCTATTGCTTATTCAGGACTTGGAGATATTTTCGTGTTTGTTTTTTTTGGGCTTGTGGCAGTGGGAGGAACCTACTATGTGCAGGCTCACATATTGTCGCCATCAGTACTTCTGGCGGCTGTGGCACCAGGGGCATTTTCGGTCAATATTCTGCTCGTCAACAATATCCGCGATATTGCCACAGACCGCACCGTCGGCAAAATGACGCTTCCTGCCCGAATTGGCGCTCAGTGGGCACGCAGACTCTATATTCTTCTTACCACTATTGCTTTTTTTATACCCGCGCAGCTCGTTATGAATGGTTACTCTCCGTGGGGGATGCTTTCGCTGCTTTCCGCCCCCCTCGCGTTTACCATGATAAGGCGACTCTATGCAAGCGAAGGGAGAGAGTTGAACGATGTTCTGGCCGGAACGGGAAAACTGATGACTCTTCATGGCCTTCTCTTTTCTGCCGGTCTTCTCATTAAATAATTACCTGTTCAGTCATGCCCTCCGAAAAGCTCTCCATTGCCCTTGTTCAAACCTCGTGCCAGCGTGATACTGCGGCCAATCTTGCCAAAGCGTGCGGCAAAATAAGGGAGGCGGCAGCACTTGGTGCTCGAATTATCTGCTTGCAGGAGCTGTTTGCCACCCGCTATTTCTGCCAGACGGAGGATTATCAGTCGTTCGACTATGCGGAGCAGGTGCCTGGCCCATCAACACTGGTGATGCAGGAGCTTGCCCGTGAGCTGGAGGTGGTGGTTGTTGCATCGTTGTTTGAACGGCGGGCAAGAGGGTTGTATCACAATACCGCAGTGGTGATTGATGCTGATGGAAGGTATCTCGGCCACTACCGCAAGATGCACATTCCCGACGACCCTGGCTTTTACGAGAAGTTTTATTTTACACCGGGCGACCTCGGGTACAAGGTATTCAAAACTCGCTATGCCACTCTCGGCGTGCTGATCTGCTGGGACCAGTGGTACCCTGAAGCGGCCAGACTGACTGCGCTCAAGGGGGCAGAAATTCTTTTTTATCCAACCGCTATTGGCTGGGCAACAGACGAACCTTCAGCCGATGTGCGTCGCGCTCAGCGGGAGGCGTGGATAACCATACAGAGGAGCCATGCCATTGCCAACGGCGTGTTCGTCGCGGCGGCCAACAGGGTTGGAACGGAGGATGCGCTGGAGTTCTGGGGTAACAGCTTTGTCTGCGATCCCTTCGGCCAGATGATTCAGGAGGCCGCCCATCAGGAGGAGGCCATTGTTGTGGCCGAGTGTGACCGGAGCCGTATCGAATTTTATCGTTCACACTGGCCGTTTCTGCGTGATCGTCGTATTGAAACCTACAGTGAGTTGCAGCGGCGTTTTCTTGATGAATAGGCCACCACCACTCTCTTTGCCGCAGCTTTTTTTCTCATCTATTTTCTTGTTTATGAATCTCTTTGGCTCCGTCGTTTTTTTTACTCTGCTGATCACTTTTGTTATCAAACTGGTTTCGGAGCTGCTCAATCTCAAATCGGCCGCAACCGGTCTCCCTTCTGAGTTTGCCGGTGTGTTTGATGAAGAGGCCTACAGAAAGTCAGGCGACTACCTTGGCGCAACGACCCGGCTTTCGCTGCTTGCATCCGCACTTGATCTTCTTGTTCTTCTTCTGTTCTGGTTTTCAGGCGGTTTTAATCTGCTCGATCAGTTTCTGAGAGGATATGGTTTTCATGCAATCATCAACGGAGTGCTCTATATTGCCTCTCTGCTGCTGATGCAGTCGTTGATCGATCTCCCTTTCAGCATCTACAAAACCTTTGTCATTGAGGAGAAATTTGGATTCAACAAAACCACTCCGGCTGTTTTTGTGACGGATCTGCTGAAAACCCTCTTTCTGGCTGCACTGCTTGCTCTTCCGATATTGGCAGGAGTGCTCTGGTTTTTTGAGAAGAGTGGAGCACTGGCGTGGCTCTGGGCTTGGTGCGGAGTGACGGTTGTCTCTCTTCTGCTTCAGTATATTGCCCCAACCTGGATTATGCCGCTCTTTAACAAATTTGTGCCGGTTGAAGAGGGCCCACTGAAAAGCGCCATTATGGAGTATGCCGATACTGTCCGCTTCCCCTTGTCAGGTGTTTACGTGCTTGATGGATCAAAGCGTTCAGCCAAAGCCAACGCCTTTTTTACAGGGTTTGGAAAACGCAAGAGAATCGCCCTGTTCGACACGCTCATTGCGGCGCATCCGGTTCAGGAGCTGGTGGCCGTGCTTGCTCACGAGATAGGGCACTTCAAGAAAAAGCATATCATCATCAACATGGCCCTCAGCCTTGCTAACCTCGGGGCGCTCTTTTTTCTCCTCTCTCTTTTCATGAATAACCGTGCGCTGTTTGATGCCTTTTTTATGAAGGATCTCTCCGTGTATGGCAGCCTGATCTTTTTTTCACTGCTGTATACTCCGGTGGAGTGGTTGCTCTCGATTGTTATGCAGCTCCTTTCAAGAAAGCATGAGTATGAAGCCGATGCTTATGCGGTCTCAACCTGTGCCCAGGGAGCTTCCCTTGCTGATGCGCTGAAGACCTTGTCGCGCAACAACTTGTCGAATCTGACACCACATCCGATCTATGTGTTTCTGAACTATTCTCATCCACCGGTTTTGCTGCGCATCAGGCGCATTCGCGAGCATGTTGCCGGATTGAACCCAATCTAAATTGTATGAGTGATCCTGGCTATTGTATGCCCCCGGAGTGGGCTTTCCACAAGGCAACCTGGCTCTCATGGCCTCACCGGATTGAGACGTGGCCGGGCAAATTTGAGCCGGTTCCGGCAGTGTTTGTGGAGATTGCTGCCTGGCTGAGCTCATCGGAAGAGGTCCATATTAATGTGGTTGATGCAACGATGGAGCGAGAGCTCTTTGCCTTGCTTGCCCACTCGCACCATGAGCAGCTTCGGATGGATCATATTTTTCTGCACCGGATTCCAACCAACGATGCCTGGTGCAGGGATCACGGGCCGAACTTTGTTGTTCGTCAGCAAGATGGAGTGCGCGACAAAGTGATTATGAACTGGGAGTACAATGCCTGGGGCGGTAAATATCCGGCTTTTCAGGATGATAATGCTGTGCCCGAAAAGATTGCTGAGTTGCTCCAGTTGCCTCTTGTCGCTCCCGGTATGGTGCTTGAAGGTGGTTCCATCGATGTTAATGGCAAGGGGTTGGTGCTGACAAGCGAGGCCTGTCTGCTGAATCCCAACCGTAACCCCTCAATGAGCCGGGAGCAGATTGAGCAGGCGCTTGACATGTATCTCGGTGTTCAAAAGGTGCTTTGGCTTGGTGATGGTATTGTTGGCGACGACACGGATGGTCATGTTGATGATATGGCCCGTTTTGTCAATGAAACAACGGTGGTGATTGCTGTTGAAGATAATCCCTCCGATGAGAATTATGGACCATTGAAGGAAAATTATGAGAGGCTTAAACAGTATACTGATCTTGATGGCTCCCCCCTGAATGTGGTGGTTTTGCCTATGCCATCTCCGGTATTTCATGACGGTGATCGTCTGCCAGCAAGCTATGCAAACTTTTACATTGCCAATACGGTGGTGCTTGTTCCAACCTACCGATGTCAGCAAGACGAGAGAGCACTTCGAATTATACAGGGATTTTTTCCGGAGAGGAAAGTGGCTGGGATTGATTGTACTGATCTTGTATGGGGCCTTGGGGCAATTCACTGCATCACTCATGAAGAACCAGAGATATAGTATGTTCGGGTTGTACTGAAACACAAAAGCGGCTTTCAGGAGCCGCTTTTGTGTTGCTGATTCGTGAACGTCAGGCAAGCAGTGCTGCGAGGCTTTTGCAATTTTCTTCAACAATCCCTGCGGATTGCTGGAGTGCTTCCAGTTCAGAGGCTGAAAGGTTTATTTCAAGAATCTGCTCAACTCCGTTTTTGCCGAGCTTGATTGGAACGCCGCAGAAGACATTGTCAATACCGTACTGACCCTCAAGCAGGGTCGTACAAGGGATAATGCGTTTGCGATCTTTCACGATAGCTTCAATCATCTCAACAGCCGAAGCTGCCGGTGCATAAAATGCTGAACCGGTTTTCAGATAGTTGACAATTTCAATGCCGCCATTTCTTGTGCGTGCGACAAGCTCATCAATTTTTTCCTGTGGCAGCAGCTCTGTCAAAGGGATGCCTGCAACGTTGGTATAATTGACCACCGGCACCATTGAATCACCATGTCCGCCAAGTACCAGCGCACTGATGTCTTGCATGGAAATATCAAGTGCTTCAGCAATAAAAGTTTTGTACCGTGCGGTGTCAAGAACCCCAGCCATGCCGATAACTCTCTCTTTTGGCAGACCACTTGCCTTTTGGGCGACAAAGGTCATGACATCGAGCGGGTTGGAGACCATGACAATAATCGGATTGGAAGAATATTTCATTACCTCCTTTGTCACGTCCCTGATAATCGTAGCATTTTTCATCAGAAGGTCTTCTCTCGTCATGCCAGGCTTTCTTGCCAGACCAGCAGTAATCAGCACAATATCAGAATCGGCAGAGTCTTTATAGTCATTGGATCCGAAAACACAGGTGTCGAACAGGCCAACAGATCCTGATTCGTACATGTCAAGCGCTTTGCCCTGGGGAACTCCTTCAACGATGTCAATAAGAACAACCTCTTTTGCAAGTTGTTTTTCAGCAATACGGAGAGCTGCTGTTGCTCCGACATTTCCCGCTCCTATAACGGTGATTTTCATGATGCGATAATTTTTTTAGAGATGTAAAGAATGAAGATTTGCAAGATACAGTTTTGGCCAATAAAAAAAGCCGTCTTTTAAGAAAGACGGCCTTCATCAAAATAAAATATTTAAACTGCAGTAACGAGTCAGCAAGGGAGTATGTTGACCTGCTTTTTATTATTGCGCCCGTTACGGAAAGTTACTATGCCATCAACAAGTGCGAAAATAGTATGATCACGTCCCAAACCGGCGTTGATGCCTGGCTTGATAACGGTTCCTCTCTGGCGAAGAATAATGGTGCCAGCAGCGACGGTGGAACCACCGGCAGCTTTCACACCAAGATATTTCGGATTACTGTCGCGACCGTTTTTTGTCGATCCACCACCTTTCTTATGAGCCATAGCTAAAAATTAATCGTTGGAAATCCTGAATAGTGTGTTTAAAGCGAAACAACCTCAATCTGGGTCATCTGCTGACGGTGTCCGTTTCGTACCTGATACCGTTTTCTCCGTTTTTTCTTGAAAACAATAACCTTGGTATCCTTTACATGGCCAAGAACTTTTGCCTGAATGCTACCATCAGAATTCAGCGTTGTATTCTCTCCGTCAATCTGCGCCAGGGTTTTGATTGCCACGGTGTCGCCAATTGCAGCTTTTTGTCTTGGGACGAAGAGCGTATCCCCTTCTCTTACCAGATATTGTTTGTCGGAAATCTTGATCAGCGCCTGCATTACAGATATAGTTTAGTGATAAAGGTTTGAAAGATAGCATTAATTTCCTCAAAATCAAACAAAGGAGCAGCATCTCCGGAAATCAGTTCTTTGGTTCGATAACAGTCGCCCTTGACAATCCCCATCAGGTGTAACTTCTGATCCATTGTCAAGTGTAACCCTACAACGTCATTTGAACAGTTAGCCCAAGTTTTTGAACAATTTTTTTTTTCGGTGCGACATATACGCTCTGGCATTTCTTTGCTGTATCCAGATTATCTGTTTCATCAATGCTTTTAGCGTATTACGCTTCAGTGGCAATATAGCCATCAATAGTACTCTAAGCTGCAATATCGTAATAAACGGTGCTTTTTTTTCCCAACCTGATCTTCAAATGCCAAAGAAAAAAGTGAGCCAACATGGTTGTGAGCATGTGATGATGCCACCCGGTAAATTTTCGTACTTCATACTGATCCATTCCCAAATCACTTTTTGTTTCCTCAAAGCACTGTTCGATAGCCCATCGAAGTCCGCTTAGCCACACAAATGTTTTTAGCTTTATGTCGGCAGGTGCATTACTGATGAAAAAGTCGTATTGTTGCTTATCATCAAGCTTTCGACGGATTACCAACCAGACGGACTTTTTCGGTACTCCTTCTGCGGCAAGCGTTATCCTGCGTCGAGTAAATTCATAAACAATTGGGCCTTTGCTGCCTTCTGAGACCGTTCTTCGATACCAAAAGTATTCGTTTATTGTTCTTGCTAACTTCTCTACTGTGATAGGCTTGCTGTCAGGATCAACCAGGGTGGTTTTTGTTCTGGTTTTGCCCTCCCCAGTGACAAGTTTTCGTAATAGAAAGAGGAGGCTCTTTTGGCCAACACAAAGTCGTTTTGGGAACCGACAAAAAATACGTTTTTTCAGGTAGCGCCTCTACTGCTCTGATGAAATCCGGACTGACACCATAAACTGAGTCGGCTAAAAAATACTTATAAGGTATTGTATTTTCTTGAGTAAAAGCATGAAGCATCTCGACAGCTAACTGTGGCTTTGTCTTGAAAACCGTTTCGGGAGGCAGTAAGCATTTTGTGCGTCGTTCCAGAAAATCCTCAGTAAACCAGTTTTCTGGAATAAACAGCCGCTTGTCAACCAGCGAGTACCCTTGCACGGAAACGTAAGCAGCAAAAACACCAACTTGGCAATTATCAACCTTTCCGGCTGCTCCACTGTACTGTCTGCCGACACCAATAGAGTCGTGGCCTTTTTTGATAAATCCACTCTCATCGAAAATCAAGGCACCATCAGGATGCCCGAGATCATCATTAACGAGACTATGATACATTTAGCAATCATTTTTTCAGTTTCCCAAGTGGTATCGCTGAGAAAACGCTGCATAGCCCTAACATTCCCGTCTATAATAGCTAAAGCAATTTGGTCAATAGATTTACGTTCTAACGAACAGAACTGACCAGCCATGTAACTTGAGAAAATGCTCTCTTGATTCACTACGCTGAAAACAGTCAGCAAACTGCTCGTGAAAACCAGTAAGCTCAGTCATAAAGTCCTTAATATCTTTCCGACCAAGATCAAATTTTGGTACAGGATAAAGGTATGCATCCTGTCGGATGACGTTATAGTGATATGGAATTTGGTCAAGGTGGCCAGTTTAAATTGGGACGGGCTTGGCCGAATTTTCCTTCAATAGTGTTACTGATTTCCTCATCGTTGCGGTGTCTGTCGTTTGCGTTCAGCGTTCATGAATCATCCAGTTCAGCTTGAACTTTCATCCTTTTCTCGTGTCTCTGGGGAGGTATTGCTTGCCTGCCGAGATTTAAGTGTATCTGCTACATGTTATGCAGAGGTCAAAATACCCCGGATTTTTTCCAGCGCAAGCTCCATATCTTCGGGCAACGGTGCGGTAAACGAGATTTGTTCACGGCTTGTGGGCTGCTGAAACGAAAGGGTTTCGGCGTGCAGTGCCTGGCGCGGCAGCAGCTCCAGCAGGTTGCGGACAAAGCCTTCGCTTTTGCTGAAGGGAAGGGTGCGCAATGATGCGCCCCCGTAGGTGACGTCTCCAAGAATCTGGTGGCCAAGGTGTTGCAGGTGTGCCCTGATCTGGTGGGTTCGTCCAGTGTGCAGGGTAAGCGAGAGGAGTGAAAACCAGTGGAGATTTTCGGTGACGCTGTAGTCGGTGATGGCGGTTTTTCCCTCTTTTCCTTCAAATGGAAAATTTGCCATCACCTTACGGTCTCTTCTTGAACGTCCGATATTGGTTGTTATGGTGCCTGAGAGGGGGCTGGGTACTCCCCAAACCATGGCTTTATAGATTTTTATCACTTTGCGATCGGCGAACTGGCGGGCAAGACGGTGGAGAGCTACAGGATTTTTGGCGACGATGATGAGGCCGGAGGTGTTTTTGTCGAGCCGATGCACAATGCCGGGGCGCAGTTCAGACTTGTCGAGCTCTTCAGCATCCTTGCCAAGGTGGTGCAGGATAGCGTTGGCCAGGGTGCCTGTCCAGTTGCCGAATGCCGGGTGGACAACCATGCCCGATTTTTTATTGATCACCATCAGATCATCATCCTCATACATGATGTTAATCGGAATATCTTCCGGCGCCAGTTCCGGGGCAGGTGGCCGAAGAAAGGTCATCTGAATGAGATCGCAGGATTTGATGCGGTAGTTCGATTTGACGATTTTGTCATTGACCAGCACCCGACCGTCCTCAATTGCTTCCTGAACTTTATTGCGCGTGGCGTTTTCGACCTGGCGTGTCAGGTACTGGTCAATACGCATCGGGACCTGCACGCGGCTGACCTGAAGGGTGAGTTTTTTGGGTTCAAGAGGAGCTTCTATTCCTGATTCCAATTCGTTTTTTATCAACTGATTTTGCATTTTCCAGAAGTTGAACACTACCGCCAGAGCACTTGCGGAACAGTATAACAAAACCATGCCATATCTGCTATGCTCTTTGGCACATCTAATGAGGGTGCTGCTGAACTGCTGGCAGGGAGGGTGCAAGCATGTTCTATACGTTGAACGCTAAAAAGATGCCGCAAAAAAATGCTCTGCAGGGGTAACTTTTTGAAAACCATTTTCTATTGTCTCTTCAAAAGCATAAATTAGGCCTCTATAAATTAACTCCTAAACAGTAAGCCTTTCCCGGTGAATGAGTTCACAGGCGGAGGTATCAACCAAACGACCAATTATGACTCAGACTGAACCAGTTGCAAAAAAAACTGCCGCAAAGAAAGCAGTTGCGGTAAAGGCGAAGGCAGTATCAGAGGTGAAGGCAGTCAAGCCATCTGCAAAAAAGAAGTCTGGCCAGGCATTTCCTTTTACCGCAATTGTTGGTCAGGAGGAGATGAAACTCAGTCTGATTCTCAATATTATTGACTCGAGAATTGGAGGTGTTCTGGTGATGGGGCACAGAGGCACCGGAAAGAGTACCACCGTCAGGGCGCTTGCAGAGGTGTTGCCTTTTATCGAGAGGGTTGCCGGTGATACCTATAATCGTACTGTCGAACAATATCTGGAGGGTGAAGAGGGTAAAAAGGGAGGCAAGGCAATTGATCCCGCAACACTCAAGGTTGAGCAGATTCCCGTTCCGGTTGTTGATCTTCCACTTGGCGCCACTGAAGACCGTGTCTGTGGTACCATTGATATCGAACAGGCGCTTACCAGCGGTGTAAAGGCTTTTGAACCCGGTCTTCTTGCCCAGGCCAACCGTGGGTTCCTCTATATTGATGAGGTTAACCTGCTTGATGATCATCTTGTGGATGTTCTGCTCGACGTTGCTGCCAGCGGAAAGAACGTGGTTGAACGTGAAGGTATCAGCATTCGCCACCCGGCGCGTTTTGTGCTTGTGGGCTCCGGTAACCCCGAAGAGGGGGAGCTTCGTCCCCAGCTTCTTGATCGTTTCGGCCTGCATGCTCGTATCATCACCATCCTTGATATCGAGAAGAGAGTTGCTATTGTCAAACTTCGCCGCGAGTTTGACGATGATCCTGATGCGTTTATGCGTAAATTTAACCGTGAACAGCAGAAGCTGCAGAAGAAGATTCAGACGGCAAAAGATCTGTTGTCGCAGGTGACCATGACCGATGAGGTCCTTACCGATATTGCCAGGCTCTGTATGAACCTTGGTATTGACGGTCATCGCGGTGAACTTACCATTACCCGTACCGCTCATGCTCATGCGGCATACAAGGGAGAGACTGTTGTTACCATGCAGCATGTCAAGGAGATTGCAGGACTCTGTCTGCGCCACCGTCTGCGCAAAGATCCTCTGGAGACCCTTGATGCTGGTGAAAAAATTGATCGAGAACTTGCTAAAATCCTCGGAGAAGCGGAAGCCGTATAATGATAGCTTTTACCGATATTGTAGGGATGGATCTGGCCAAGCAGGCGCTGATGCTGCTGGCTGTTGATTCTGAACTTTGCGGTGTTGTCATCCCCTCTGCTGTCGGGTCGGGAAAATCAACACTTGCCAGGGCGTTTGCTGATATTCTTCCTGAAAGCACCCCTTTTGTGGAGCTTCCCCTGAACGTCACCGAAGATCGTCTGATTGGTGGCGTTGACCTTGAAGCAACTCTTGCGACAGGTCTCCGCGTTGTTCAGCATGGTGTGCTCTCCAAAGCGCATGGTGGTGTGCTCTATGTGGATTCTTTGAGTCTGCTCGACAGCTCTGCAGTTTCCCATGTCATGGATGCCATGTCGCGTGGTGAAGTGCTTGTTGAACGGGAGGGTCTCAGTGAGGTTCATCCGGCGAAGTTTATGCTGGTGGGCACTTATGATCCTTCTGACGGTGAGGTGCGTATGGGGCTGCTCGACCGTATTGGTATCATTGTTCCTTTTACTGCGCAGAACGATTACCGTGCCCGCAAGAAAATTGTCAAGATGGTGCTGGGTACAAGGGATGCTGAAGATACCCGGGATGAGTTGAACATGCTTGCCGGCTTTATCAATGCAGCGAAGGAGCAGTTGCCGCATGTCTCCATCACTGATGAGCAGATTCGTGCGCTGATTCAGACAGCGATAAGCCTGGGGGTTGAGGGAAATCGTGTCGATATTTTTACTGTTCGTGCCGCAATAGCCTCTGCGGCTCTTGCCCAGCGCAGCGATGTTGATGAGGAGGATATGAAGCAGGCTATCAAGCTGGTGCTTATCCCTCGCGCAACCCGTATGCCGGAAAGGGAAGCTGAATCGAATGAAGCACCCCCGCAGGAAGAGATGCCACCGGAGGAGCCCGAAGCTGAGGATGAGGAGGCGCCATCCGATACCCCTGATGCTGAAGCTGAAGAGGAGCAGAAGGAGACTCCCGATATGATTGAGGAGTTGATGATGGAGGCGATTGAGATGGAGCTTCCTGATAATATTCTTAATATCTCACTGGCATCAAAGAAGAAGGCGACAACCGGAAGCCGTGGTGAAGCGCTGAACAACAAGCGAGGCCGTTTTGTGCGCTCCCAGCCAGGCGAGATGCGCAGTGGCAAAGTTGCTCTTATCCCGACGCTCATCTCTGCTGCACCGTGGCAGGAGACTCGCCGCCGTGATAGCAAGATGGCTGGCAGACCAAAAACGGCCCTGCTCATCACCAAGGATGATGTCAAAATCAAGCGCTTCCGTGATAAGTCCGGCACGCTCTTTATTTTTATGGTGGATGCCTCTGGCTCCATGGCGCTGAACCGTATGCGTCAGGCCAAGGGCGCTGTTGCGAGTCTGTTGCAGAGCGCTTATGTGCATCGCGACCAGGTGGCTCTTATTTCCTTCCGTGGCAAGCAGGCCCAGGTGTTGCTGCCTCCATCCCAGAGTGTCGATCGTGCAAAACGTGAGCTTGATGTTCTTCCGACAGGGGGAGGCACTCCGCTTGCATCAGCCCTCTATCTTGGGTGGGAGACCGCAAAACAGGCTCGTACCAAAGGTATTACGCAGGTGATGTTTGTGCTGATTACCGATGGCCGTGGTAATATTGGCCTGCAGGCGACGTTTGACCCAACTGCGGAAAAAGCCACCAAGGAGGAGCTTGAGAAGGAGGTGGAGGCACTGTCACTCTCCATCCAGGCCGACGGTGTTGCCGCTATCGTCATTGACACCCAGATGAACTACCTTTCGAGGGGCGAAGCGCCCAAACTGGCCCAGAAGCTCGGAGGCCGCTATTTTTACCTGCCTAACGCAAAAGCCGAACAGATTGTTGAAGCTGCTCTGAGCTTTTAACGTTCGAGACGGTATATAGTTACAATGTTAAAGACGTTGCCTTGATTGTGGGGCAGCGTCTTTTTTTGTTAGGGGCGGGCTGAACCGACAATTTTTCAGGGAACAGTAACCGGAATATCTTTTCAGACTCCCGCTGTTGCAGCAGATGTGTTGATTTTGTATCCCTGTTTCAGTTGGCTTGTGTTCTGTTATTGATTAGTTTCTCTTTTGAAACATGCGGCAGTTTCCCCGTTTTTATAACTTCGTTTTGCAGGAGTCTCACAGGTTGTGGGACTCTTGCAAAACAGGGGGCATATTTTGCAGGATTATTGGCAAAAGAACAGGGATTGTGGTTTAACGGGGGAGTGTGCAGAAAGTGGAGGGCGGTTCGATACAGGAGTTGCCGATTGCATGCTTGATGCTGGAGGGGGTTGTATTGGGAAAATGATAGAGCGGATCACTGGTGTCCGGTCGTTGAGAAAGCAAATCCTTGTAAATCATTTTATAAGTGTTATTTACAAGGATATTATGGTGTGATCGATTTGAAAAGCAATTTACTTATTGCTTCGAATGATAAATATATTTCCAAGAGAAATTGAAATATTATATGATATCAAGCACACACCCCAAGCCTTGCTTGATCAGTTGCATGGTTATTTCATCAACTACGCCAAGTTGTTTTATAAAGCGCTCACTGGAGATAGAACGAACTTGAAACGTATCGGCAGCAGAGACTTTTTGAAGCGCATTCTGCTTATCTGGAGATAGCTTAATCATCCATTGCGCATGGCTATACTGCTCTTTCCAATCGGTAATTGGAACAATGATTTTCAGAGGTAAAATACCGATTTCATTGTGGCTGACAATAATGGCAGGACGTGTTTTTTTGATTTCTGCCCCAATTGTTGGTTCAAGGTTGATCAACCAGATTTCTCTATTCTTCATACAATTGGCTCTCCATCAAGTGCCGTAAAACAAGTGAGTTCGGTGTTTGTTTGATAGTCGTGAAGCATTTTTTGTGCGGCTTCAGCCAAGTGTTGAGGTTGGATGCGAGGCTCAGATTGTTGTAAGGCATCAATCGTAATGGAGCTGACGAAGAGATCAAAATCTTTTATCCTTTGTACCCTGGGTTCGAAAACTTCGGGAATATTAAGCGTTACGGTATGCTGCATAGCTGTTCTCCCTTATTTGGTTACTATTGATAGAATTTAATTCTCGGCTCTAACCAAAACTCCGATATGGTGAAATGATTCACAGCGGTTTTGCGCGACCCGCCACAAATTCACTGTCAGCATATTCCCCAAGCGTATCCAGGCGACCAGATACAATATCAGTTTCAATTTTTTTATCCCACTGCTCAGCTATAAACTCTTCGAACCATTCAGCAAACTTAAAAAGTTGATCCGGGGAGAGTTTTGATACTGTTGTTTTAAGCTCTTGAATATTCATCATAATTTTTACTCCAAATTAGCTATGTTCAAGTCTTTATATACCTGAATTGAGCGATTCATCCGCAATTGGCTTGGGATTTACAGGACTTAAATGCTCATTTTTAAAATCGTTATAGATTGTGTGATGTGCTATGGTGCTCTTAACCCATTGGGCTGTGGCTATTTTGAAATGGGAAATAGAAGCTTATTTATTTTTAAAATAATGCTTTAAAACAATTAAATAACGCACTTTTTCATTACTGATCGCTCAATTCAGGATATATTTACGGCAATCGTTTCAACATTCTCAACTGCTGGCGAAAAGGCAGAATATTCCCTGAGATATAAGCATTCTTCTCTTACTCCTGTTAATGTATGAATATCTCCATCTTTTTTTGCCTGACACCTCAGCATAATTGAGTCCCGATCGTTTGTGCTCTTCATCATTTAAATGCTCTTCCGCCAGCGAGGCGCATCACTGCTTGCAGAAATCGTGAAAACGTGTCGGTTTGTTCATAAGTCTGTGACGGTGTCCCGTCTTCATTCGGGTAATTGTTCCTCCCATAAATCTTGCAAGAGCGGCTTCCCCATCTGATCCTGACTTCCCACTGATTGCCATCGAGAATGTCTGGATTGTCGTAGTCCGCATGCCAGTTCCAGATTCCGATAGCATCGATTTCGCTGCGGAAGGCATCCCAATCTTCCCTTGTGGCAGAGAGCTCCTCGCTCATTTCGTCGTCGATACGCGCAGAGTATATGAGGGTTTCCCCATCAAATGTCAGCTTGTAATTGTTCCCGAAAAATCCGCCATTCGAAATTTGCATCTTGTTCGGTCTATCCCTTTTCATTTTAATTCATTAAGGTTAAAATAGTTAAGTGGCTGTTAAAAAATAACTGTAACAATTGAATTGTGATTAGCCCCTATTCTACAGCTCCGTTTATCCTGAAATTGATTTTTTAATAATAAGTTATCAGATAACTCATTATTGATGGTGTTGGCGTATTTTGTTATAGTTGTTCTCTAACGATGACTAAGACTGATCTGCATGATTCAAAAAAAAGCAGACTGTTTCTTCCTTTAGAAAGATCGAATTTACGCATTAACGTAAAAAATACAGTAGAAAAATAGTTATATTGCCAGCATAATTTTTTTCAGGAAAGGTCAATCAAAGGGTGAGTATGAGAGAAGCTGTAATTTATCCGGGTGAAGATGGGTATTGGATTGCAGAATGTCCAAGCCTTCCCGGTTGTATCTCCCAGGGAAGTTCGAGAGAAAAGGCCATTGTTAATATTCGGGAAGCAATTCAGGGATATATTTTGGCTTTGGAGGGAGATGGGTTGCCTGTTCCTGATGAATCTTTTCAGACGATGCTTGTTGCGGTATGAGCCAACTATCCGACTTTCAGTAAAGGTCGGTTTGTGCTTGTGTTGCAAGAGGATAAAAACAGGCAACTTGTTCATGTTGTTTGGGAAATTGCCGGTGGCATAGTACACCAGCCGTCCTGTATAACTGCTTATCGGCCAGATCCTGATAAATGGGTCGATAATTTCACCAGGAGGAAAAGATGAATACCAGAAAACATACCAAGTTTGTTCATGCAGCTAATTATGCTGCCGAAGTAGAAATCGAAATTATTGATTCTGAAGATGGCTGGGCACCTTATATCAGTCTTGATGATGCGTTAAAACTCGACAGGGTACGAGAGGCACTTCAGTTGGGTGATGTTGCGGCAACCAGCACATACGCGAAAAAGGTCTATGCGTTATCGACGGTAGCCGCGTGAATTTTTAGTGTCACACTGGTCAGTTATAAACTCTCCTTGCTGAAAAGCATGGCCGTTAACCTTTAAGCAACATAAAAACGCAAAAACGGTGTTGGTTTACAAGGATTTTACGGTTGGAACGGTTTTGCCATTCGTCCAGAGTTCATATTCACTGATATCAACATCATCATTCCATGAAATACCATAACCTCCCGGATCAACCCGAACGCCGTTGAAAAATGCCGGAGTTTTAAGTAATTCAAACTCTGGTCTTGCAAGCAGTTTAGTGCAATCATACAGTTTTTCAGTGCCACACTCAAACGTCACCCTTAACTGCGCCTTCTCTACGGTTTTTATCGCCATAATTTTTGGTATCTGTTCCATCTTTACCCTACTCCAATCCTGGCAGTTGCATAAATTTCTGAGAATCCCACATCTCCTGAAGCTCTTTTTGATAAAACTTTGCCCACTCTTTGACAAGCAATTGTGCCCTTTCTGGTAAATCTCCTTCAATCATCTCCAGTGAGTCAATACCGAAAACAGCATTAAACTCACCATAGATTGCATGAAAATGAGCAACCCCATGTTCGTTCTGGATAAAGTACATCTTGATGATTATGCCGTAAAATCTCGCAATAACAGGCATAAACTTACCTCCTCATTATTTCCTTGGGTAAACATGAATATTGTCAAATTATAAACATTTCTTCGGTATAAATGTTCAAAGGTGCCCTGCTACTGTATGAATATCTCCAGCTTTTTGCCCAACGCATCAGCATAGTGAGAGAGCGTTGACAGTCTGATGTCTTCCGCATGGTTCTCGATGCGGGAAATGGCTGATTTATGAGTCTTGAGCTTTTCAGCAATCTCATCCTGAGTCATACCAGCACTCATTCTTGCCTGTTTCAGCAAAACGCCAATCTTGAAGTGTTTGTAGCCCTCGTCAAATGATGCAGCAAACTCAGGATCAACAGCTTTACGTTTAGCGATGTATTTCTGCAAATCACTCATGGTATTATCCCTCCTGATATTCCTTTTTTGTTTGTTCTGCTAACGCAATTTCCTGATGTGGTGTTTTCTGGCTCTTCTTTGAAAAACCATTCGTCAAAATAACAAACCTGCCTTTATCCAGGAATCCCAATAGCCTGAAAGCATTATTGCCACAGTACCATATTGAACCGATGCTTTGAAGAAAAGTGGAGAGTTGAAAAGTTTTATAAAGTGCTTTAAAATAACGATTTCATTATGGCTGACAATAATCGCTGGACGTGTTTTTTTGATTTCTGCCCCAATCGTTGGTTCAAGGTTGATCAACCAGATTTCTCTATTCTTCATACAATTGGCTCTCCATCAAGTGCCGTAAAACAAGTCAGTGCGGTGTTCTTTTGATAGTCGTGAAGCATTTTTTGCGCATCTTCAGCCAAGTGTTGCGGTTGGACGCGAGGCTCAGATTGTTGTAAGGCATCAATCGTAATGGAGCTCACGAAGAGATCAAAATCTTTTATCCTTTGTATCTTGGGTTCGAAAACTTCGGGAATATTAAGCGTTACAGTATGCTGCATAGCTGTTCTCCCTTATTTGGTTACTATTGATAGAATTTAATCGATAGGGAAACATATTCCTCGGAGCTCAGCTTTTTTGCCATTGCTCAAATTCACTGAGCGACATAATTGGCGGATTTTTAAAGACATCCTTAAGAACAAGCAGGTCGTTATCACCAGTCACCAAAGCATCCGCCTTGCCACCTACGGCTAACGTTAAAAATATTTGATCTGCTTTGCCTCGAATTACAGGTAAGTCAAGTGGCACATCAAGCGAAGTGACCGTTTCAGCGCAAGGCAGAAAATCAGCCAGTAAGAACAATCGCTCCGTTTTAGTGAGCTTGAATTTTGGATAGGCCAACACGTTCAAAAGTTCATTGGCTGTTTCCTTGCTGACTAACGGGATGATAGCCCCGGACTGCCAGCTATAGCGCAACCATGCCATCTTTTGGCGTGAAAATATCAATGCGGAAATAATGCAGTTGCGGGTGAACGAGTGCAGATAATGCTGGCCAGTTCGTGCGAAAGGCTGCGGTCTTCCCTGCCCCGCATTTTATTATTTTTTACACCGAGAAAGAAGGCATTTCTGCCGATTGTGACAACTGCTTTTTTCATATCACTGTTTTTCCCTCATGAACTTTTTCAGGTAAAGGGTTAGTATAAAAACCCGAACATCCAGATCGGGATCGTGTTTTTCCAGGGATATTCAATGTTGTCTGCGGCAATAAATGCGTTCGGAATCCCTGCTATCTGTTGTTGTTTCTTGTTTTTTCCTCCCACCTCAACAACAAACTTTCTGTCAACGAGAAAATCCCCTTTGTCGGTATAATTGATGGTATGGCGAACCTTTATCTGGTTGTAAAAAAATGTCTCTCGCATGGTACCTGTATTCACCGGACTTTCAGCAAGAGCATACATCATGTTCGCATTATTGAGATAGACTTTGTCTGGCTTGTTAAGCTGGCTTATCCCTCTTGTATCAGTATGCAAAAGCAGCAGCAAATCAGCCTTTGCAAGCAGATGAAGATATTTGAGAAGGGTCTCGCGGTCAATGCCAATCTGTTTGCTCAGCTTCAGGATATTTGGCTTGAAAGGAACTGTTTCAGCGATGACAGCGAACAATTTACGAAGGGCATACACCGAAGAATAATCAACTTTTGCAACAGCAGGAAGATCACTTTCAATGGTCTGGTTAATGGTTTGCAAAAGACGTTGCGAATAGTTTTTTTCATCTTCAGCAAAAAAGGGGTAATAGCCAATTTTCTGATATTCCTCAAAGAGTTTAACCGGCTTGATGACCGGGTTGATCGCCGAGCTGATATCGAAGGCTTTTTCAGTCACATCGTTGAGAGAAAAAACTGGAAACAGATGATGATATTTCAACTCAATGAACTCTCTGAATGAGAGGCCACTGAGGGTGTAGTGCAGGAGTCGTCGGCTCAAATCGGCATTGCCCCTGAAAATATCGAGCGCGGAAGAGCCGGTAAAAACAATGGAGAGTTGAGGATAATTATCGTAAATATTTTTGATTTCAAGCGACCAGTCAGGATACTTGTGCACTTCATCAAGAAAGAGAAACTTCCCTCCCTGCTTGACAAAATCATCAGCAAAAACGGAGAGGGTTGTTGTGGTAAAAAAGAGATTATCCAGACTTGCGTAAAAAACCTCCTCAAGATTATTGCCAAATGTTTCCTTGATGTACTGGAGCAGCAGGGTGGTTTTACCGGTGCCTCTTGCCCCTGTAATCGCTATCAGCCTGTTCTTCCAGTCGATATCATACCACAGATAGCGTCGAAAAGAGGTGCCCACAGCTTGAACTCTGGAACTGAATGTCTGAAATAACTTTTCCATAATTGCGGGTCGCTTTCCGCAAATATAAACAAAAAAGCACGAACGTAACCAGCAAAATCCTCTTTTCAGCTCACCACTCGTCAAATAATGGTAGTGTGCGGAAGAGATGACGCGATGGAACAGGAGTGTTTTTCCTTTACGGTCTGCTCAAAACGACTTGGTCAAGCTTGGTAACTTGCAGTTCTCCAGGCGAGTCAATTTCGCCACCAATGACGTTCACAATACAGCGATAGTGATATGGTCCGCTGTTAAAATCGTAATGATGATTTCCACCACTTCCGTCGAATGTAATGGAGCCGTTACGCAGCACTAAGTCCGGTTGTTCTGTAGTTTTTTTATTGACAGGCCAAGCCGAGTAACGGAACTTATTGTCAGAAAGGCGATCAATGCGAATCCTGAATTTAGCGGTTTCCCATTCAAGAACAGGCTCTTCAAAGTTACGCAAGCTGCTGTATAAATTGCTGCCGTCAGCTTTAATCAATTCAGCACGCTTACGCCTTCCCTTTTCCGTCTCATAGTTGATTGCCGTTATTCTCCCCTCCTCGTCAAGCCACAATGATCCGTTTTGGAACATAATTCCTCTCCACCCCATCTCTGACCAATCGGATGAAGCTCGGGAGGTGAAAATCGCACTTAATAGGTTTTCGTCAAAGATTTCGTCATAAACCTCAAGGAACTGTCTTGGGTTGCCTATGCTTGAAAGTGGTGCCTTTCGTTGTAGCGGGTACGAAACTACCTTAGCTAAGGCCATCCGGTCTTTACTGGCTACAACGTTTATGAATTGTTTGACCGTATTTTCAAAACCTGGTTCAGCACTCCAAAGAGGGCAAGAACAGGAAATGATTATTGCACAGGCAAGGATTGTCGCTGTAGTCAGTTTCATGCTTATCCCCATCAACGGCATCCATGTATCTTGTTTGGAACTCTTTTTTATCTTATTAATGGGATGTGGAGGGTTGACCCCATCATCTTCTATCATCATCTTCTGACTGAGGAGGCTCATTTTTTCAGCCTCGCATTCATCTCTTCGACAGTCTCTCCGCCGATGCCAAGAATAGCATCCTCTCGTTCCCTCATCAGTACAGTAAAGTAAGCGGATGATATACTGGTTACCTCGGATGCTACTGACGTGAGACGATGGAGAAGATTCCGCTTCTGTTCGAGGCTCAGTTTGCCTCCCTCTACTGTGATAACTGGCATTTGTTGCTTCTTTCGCTTCTCTTGTTATTATTATCCGAATTTGGTTACAAATTCATCGGCATAGAGAAAGGTGTTAAGCAATTTCAGCAGGTTGCCAAAATTCTTTAATCATCTCACAGTTTTCTGGGCTATCCGAAAAATGGCGTAAGTCCACATCTCTTTGCGCCAAAATAAGCAATCGTTGCTCCATGAGTATCGAAGCGTTCATGCTTGCCAGAACCAGCAAGGAGTAACTGTATTTTGCCTGAAAGCGGATGTACGATAATAACGGAAAGTGATACTATAGTGAAAGGTCAGGTTAAGATTATATAGAAAAGCAGGTTAGTTTTTCTGTTCCGGTTCAAGTTCAGGCTGCTCATAAAATTATTGAGTTGCTCAATATCAAATCAGGGTGCGACCACCGGCATTCAGGAAGTACTGAAGATCTCTGCACGATGAATAGCAAACTGTGCCACCAGACGTTTCTCAAGCCGCCGCATGGCACTCGATTGTTTCTTGAAAAATGGACTTATTTCATTTCTATGTGTGATGGCCGTGAGTTTTTTCCGGGCACATGAAGAGGGTCGGTGGAGAGTGCGCCATTGTTTGTTCGATCAACTTTTTCCTGACTGCTGACATAGAGGGTACTGCTCATTCTTGACCATCGTCTCTTGCCCGGAGCACTGCCGCCTGCCGGTATCGCCCCCATATCACGGCAGGCACAGCAATGCCGATGCTGAAAAGAGCCCCCATTTTTGCGGCGGCCTGTGTGTCAGGGTCAAGAAAGGCCTCACCGGCGATAAACAGTGCTACGGTAAACCCGATTCCACCAATCATGCCAGCCAAAAGGGTATCCCTGGCGTTCATCCCCTCGGGCAATGGAAAGCCCATCAGACGGCCCAAAGCGCTGAAGAGTGAAATTCCCACGGTTTTCCCCAGCACCAATCCTGCCAACACCAGCCAGGTGGCCTCACTGGCCTGGGAGAAGCGCACGCCGGCATTGACAAGGCCAAACATGAACATGCCGAAATCGACGAAGAGTCGCCACTCCTGCACAAATCTCTCCAGGGTTGAGCTCTTCGATGGGGAGATCTCGAACAGATGCTCCTCCTCAGACTTGCCATGTGGAAGAAACGGAACAACAAAAACCAGTGTCAATGCCGGGTGAAAATGTCCAAGATAGAGCCCTGTCCAGACAAGCGACCCGGAAACAAGCAGATATGGCCAATACGATGTGATGGTTGCCCGCGAAAAAAGCGAGGCCACCCCTGTGCCAGCCAAAACCAGAAGAAGCCAGAGAGGCTCGGGGGGAAAAGCGGGGTTGGGGTAGAAGAGTGCAATAATCAGAATCCCTATGGCATCATCGGCAATCGCCAGCAGCAGCAGAAATGCTACGGCAGGGTGCACCTTTCCAAAGGCGATTCGGGCGACAAGCCAGGCAAGGGCAATATCGGTAGCCGTAGGAATTCCTGCACCTTTTGCAAGGGATGGATCCCCAAAAAAGCGGTTCAGCATCAAGTAAACCAGCACTGGGCCAACAACTCCACCCAGAGTAGCTATGAGAGCATTGGCTGCTTTTTTTGGCGGGTTGAGATCACCGCCGGGCAGAAGACTCTGGGTGATTTCCGCAGCAGCGATGCCGAAGAAGAGCACCATAAAAAGGTCATTGGTCAAAAAGTGCAGATCCAGCCTGAACAGCATCGGCTCATGGATGAAGAGAGCATAAGAGCTGGCATCCATGTTGGCCCAGAACAGGGCGATAGCAACACCCAGAAGAAGTGGAACCGAAAATTCCCGAAGTAAGTTGATGTGCCGTCGCAATGAAAATTCTCCTTGAACTTTTTCTGGGATATCTTCCCCCAAACTCTGCCGGTTAACCCCGATACCTTTGCAATGATAACACCAAACGTGCCATTGCCATCAATAAATTTGCCTGCTCGATCAATTTTATTCCAGGGAGATAGAGAGGGAAATCGTTCAGTTTAGCTTTATGTTACGGTGGAGGGTTCGAGGTTCGAGGTTCAAAGTTCGAGGTTCAAGGTTCAAGGTTTGAGGTTCATGAGGTTCGAGGTTTGAGGTTCGAGGTTCGAGGTTCAATGAGCAAAGAGGGCTGGTGTCATGAAAAGGGCTATTGATACAAAAGAATTTACAGGGCTTTCGGAGGTGGAGGCGGCAGGGCGGCTGGCAGCGGAAGGGTACAATGAGCTTCCCTCTGCGGGGGAGCGCGGTCTCTTTTCTCTGGCGTTTGGTGTTGTCCGTGAGCCGATGTTTCTGTTGCTGGTTGCCTGCGGGGGGTGCTCTATCTGGTGCTTGGCGACCTCAATGAGGCGTTGATGCTTCTCGGATTTGTTTTTTTTGTGATGGGGTTGACTCTCTATCAGGAGCGAAAAACAGAGCATGCGCTGGATGCGTTGCGTGACCTTTCGAGCCCTCGTGCACTGGTTGTCAGGGATGGCAGAGAGCGGCGAATTGCCGGGCGGGAGGTGGTGCCGGGAGATATTCTTGTGATCAGTGAGGGCGACCGTGTCCCTGCGGACGGCCTGCTTCTTTCGTGCCTGAATCTTTTGGTCGATGAATCTCTCTTGACTGGTGAGTCGGTGTCCGTCCGAAAATCTGATGATGATCAGGCGGGAAAAGAGCTTCGTCCGGGTGGAGATGATCTCCCTTTTATCTTTTCAGGCACTCTGGTGGTTCAGGGGCAGGGGATTGCGAGGGTTCTTGCAACTGGAGTCAAGACCGAAATCGGAAAGATTGGCAAGGTGTTGCAGAGTGTTGAGCCGGAAGTGACCCTTTTGCAGAGGGAGACAAACCGATGGGTGCATCATCTGGCGATTGTAGGTCTCTCGTTGTGTCTTCTTGTGGTCATTTTCTACAGCATCACTCACGGCGACTGGCTTAATGGATTGCTGGCCGGCGTTACCCTTGCCATGGCAACACTCCCCGAAGAGTTGCCGGTTGTGTTGACCATCTTTCTTGCTTTGGGTGCTTGGCGCATTTCAAAAAAACAGGTGCTGACCCGCCGGATGCCTGCTATAGAGACACTGGGTTCTGCGACGGTTCTCTGTGTGGACAAGACCGGCACACTGACTATGAATCGTATGAGCGTGAGCAAGCTTTTTGCCGGAGAGGAGCTTTTTTATCCTGCATCGGCTTCGGGGAGCCCTGCGCCGGAAAACTTTCATAACCTGCTCGAATTTGCCCTGCTTGCCACCCAGCTTGACCCTTTTGACCCAATGGAAAAAGCCATCAAAGAGTCGGCCGATCACTTGCTGACGGAGACGGAGCACATACACAAGAGTTGGGATCTGGTGCATGAATATCCCCTCTCCAAAGAGCTGCTCTCCATCTCCCGCGTCTGGAAAGCTTCGGAAAGGGAGGAGTATATCATTGCCGCCAAGGGCGCTCCTGAAGCAATCCTTGATCTTTGTCATTGTGACGA
>CAIPMW010000095.1 GCA_903866255.1 uncultured Chlorobiaceae bacterium
TCACAAGCCGAAACAAGCAGGTCAATCAGTCAAACCATGAAAGAAGCTCAAGTTGAAGAAGCTATGCGGCCAGGCATTGCCGAAAAGAATGCTTATCGGTCAGGAGAAGCTGTGGTGCTAAAGGCCAAGCCCTCGAAACCTCAAGTCAATATATTTGTCTCTTATGCACACGAGGATATAATGCATAAAGAAGGGTTTGTCAAGTTGCTCGCAAATGCTTTGGGAAATGGGGATTATGAATATTCATTTATTGGTGATGAAGCAATTCCGATCGGGGAGGAATGGCACGACTGGCTTCAGGAACATTTGACACATTGTGATTTTGGGCTGCTGTTGCTTTCAACAAGCTTTACGGCCAGTGTGTATATCAAGGAATCTGAACTACCGCTTCTTCGTGAAAAGTGTTTTCCTGTTGCGTTGAGACCTCTTAACCTGCAAAGTGCTTCATTGAAAGCTCTTGCACAAAAGCAGATATTTTTTTCCAAAACAGGAAAATCATTTCTCGAATTGAAAGGAGTTGCTCAGAAGGATCACTTTCTCAATGATCTTGCTCGAAAAATTGAGGACCGAGTAAAGAAGCTGTTCGAAGCTGGCAAGAGTATCGTGTCTGGTGATGATCAGTCGCTTGCCGATGTTGCTGGAGTCATCGCGCGAAAAGCTGCTGAAACAGAATGGCGTGAATGTGCTCCTGAGTCGATAGATGGTATGACGCTGGATATATATCAGAAAACATACCATCACGATAGTTATGTAGTTCCGACAGGTCGTACCGGACACATCAGTCGCATTCCTGATACTTCTGACCGGCGTGATACGGTAAACGCAATAGACTATATCAAAAGCTGGGCGCTTGAGTCTGATGTGCCATTTTTTGCACTTCTTGGTGACTTTGGTACCGGCAAAACCTTTACCTGTCGGATGCTTGCGCGGCAGATCAATGCTTTGCATTATGACAAGCCTGAGCGCTATCCGCTCTGCATCTATATTGATATGCGGCTGGTGGCAACCCGTATTGGCCCTGAAAAGAGGATACCGAAATTGCTCAATATCCTCGAAGATGCCATTGCGAACACAAAAGATCCGCTCAATAAAAAGGAGGTAAAGCCTGAGCATATTATCCAGTTAGTGCGTGAGAACAGGGCAATGATTGTTTATGACGGTCTTGATGAAAAGACGGTTCATTTTACGCAGGAGGAGACCAACCAGTTTATTGCCGAGCTCTGGAGTATCAGGGAGATCAGGGACAAAGATGATACAAGAGAGCAGGGGAAGGTTCTGATCAGTTGCCGTACCCATTACTTCAGGGATATCTTTGAACAGAACAGACTGTTTCTTGGCCGCGACCGGGAGGGACGATCATCGTCAGAGTACCGATCCTGCACCTTGCTGCCATTTGGCGACAATCAGATCAGGGAGTATCTGAAAAAGCGGCTTGGCAGCAGCGATGCAGAGATTGAACGAATCGTCGGGCTGTTTGAGCAAGTGCATAACCTGAAAGAGCTTGCCGGAAGACCATACACCCTCTCACTGATAACGGAGTTTATCCCCGACCTTGAAAAACTGCAAGAGGAGGGAAAGCCCATCAATACAGCACGTCTCTATGATTTAACGGTTCAGAATACTCTCCAGCGTGATGGCGGAAAGCACGAGTTCAGTTTCGATCATAAACGGAGACTGATGAAAGCGCTTGCTCTGGAGATACATCGCAGAAAAGGCGCGGGCATGAAGGCAGAGATGCTTGAGGAGTGGCTCGACACCTGGCTCTATGAACATCCCGTCATCAAGGATGCCTACAGCAACATGAATCGTGAAACACTGAAAAAAGATCTTCGCACCGCCACCTTTATTATCCGGGAGCAGGAGAAGGAGTTTTCTTTTGCCCACACCTCCCTGCAGGAGTATTTCTTGGCAGGCCATATTGTTGATGCCTTGGCCTTACCACCAGGGGAAATGGGGGTGCTTGCCATGGCCATGCCTTCGATCGAGACGCTGAATTTTGCTGTTGAGATGCTTGCTTTTGATAATGTGTTGCTGGAGAGTGCTCTCAGGAGTATTGAGGCTGTTCTTGAACATGCTTACCGGAAAGAGGCATCGGAACTTGCTTTGGCCCTTTGGCAGAAGCTTCTTGAGCACGGGATGAAGCTGCCCAATCCCGGAGTGGTGCATCTTGAGGATGCAGAGCTCTCAGGTTTGAAAATCAGAAATCTCGTGTTTCGCAATGGTTGTTTTGACAGGGCCAAGCTTCGAGGAACGCAGTTTGAGCATGTAAAGCTTGTTTCATCGTCGTTTAGAAAAGCCTGTTTGATCAATGCTGAATTTCTCTCTTGCCAGGTTAGTGGTGGCGATTTTTCCATGTCGGAAGCTGTCGGAAGTATCTGGCGGAACAGCAATCTACAGAAGAGCCTGTGGGATGGAGCACATCTCCGCCTTGCCTCTTTTGTTGGATGTGATCTTTCTATGAGCAGCAACTTTGGGGACATTAGTGAAACAGCATTTGCCCACTGTACTGGTCAGGTAAACACGTTGTTGCCTGTTGCATTTCATCTTGATATTTTTACCGACCACTTGCATTCTATCTTGTCGTGCGCGATAAGTCCCGATGGAAATTCGGTTGTGTCTGGCTCTGATGATAATACCCTGAAGGTGTGGGATGTCGCGTCAGGCACCTGCCTGATGACGCTGAGCGGCCATTCGGGTTCTGTCTTGTCGTGCGCGATAAGTCCCGATGGAAAATCGGTTGTGTCTGGCTCTTCAGATAAGACACTGAAGGTGTGGGATGTCGCTTCAGGCACCTGCCTGATGACCATGGCAAACCTGCCGCATAATGAGACTGCGGCCTGGGATGGAGCGGCGCAAAAACTGCTCTCATCCTCCGAAGGTTCATGGCGCTGGATTGGTATAAGTGCAGGAACCAGGCGCCTGCCCATTGAACTTCTGAACCCTGAATCGGCAACCTGAATAGTTATTCGCCTCAGTTCCCTATATTCAGAAAACAGCAGGCATTCGTTCATCACCATTTCCTCATGAACCCCACCACCCTCAAAAAGCTCGAATTCGACAAAGTCGCCCATTACGCCGCCCGGCTCTGCCTCTCGGCGATGGGGCGCGACCAGCTTCTTGCAGCCGTCCCGCAAAGAGAGCGGCAGGCGCTTGTAACGGAGCTTGAGCGTCTGCTTGAGTTGCGCAATCTGCTTCAGGAGGGCATGGCGCATCCCTTCTCCTATCTGCCCGACACCCGTCCGCTGCTGAAAAAGCTGGAACTGCTGGGGAGCTACCTGGAGACGGAGGAGTTGCAGGATATTTACCATCTCCTCTTTTCATCGGTGCAGTTGCGGAAGTTCATGGCGCTGAACCGCGAGGTCTATCCGCTGCTCAATGAGTTTACCCGGCAGATCTGGCTTGAGAGCGCTCTTCAGGCGGGGATTCGCCGGATTATTGATGAGCAGGGGAGGGTGCGCGATACGGCGAGTGATGCGCTTCTGATGATTCGGGGAGAGTTGCTGAGCAGTCGTGAACTGATTCGCCGGAGAATGGAGCGGCTGCTTCGCCGCTCCCAGGAGAGTGGCTGGCTGATGGAGGAGAGGGTTGCGGTCAAGAATGGCCGTCTCACGCTTGGCTTGAAGGTGGAGTACAAGTACAAGATTGCCGGGTATATCCAGGATTACTCCGGCTCGGGGCAGACGGTCTTTATTGAGCCCGCGGAGACGCTGGAGATCAGTAACCGCATTCAGGATTTGGAGATCAGCGAGCGGCGGGAGATTGAGCGCATTCTGAAGGCGATGACGGAGGAGATTCGGCTTGAGCTGGGCAATCTTTGTCACAATGAGGCGCTGTTGGCGGCCTTTGATGCCCTCTATGGACGGGCGCGGTTTGCGGTTGAAACTCATGCGGTGCTGCCATCCATTACGGAAGGGCAGGCGCTTCGCATTGTGAAGGGGTACCATCCCTGGCTGCTGATTTCGCATCGTCAAAAGGAGGTGCAGCCTCTTGAGCTGATTCTGGATGAGGAGGAGCGGGTGCTGGTGATCTCGGGCCCCAACGCTGGCGGAAAGTCGGTGGCGATGAAGAGCGCCGGGCTCCTCTGCTGTATGCTGGTTCACGGCTATCTGCTCCCTTGCAGCGAGAGCTCGGTGTTCCCTCTTTTCCGCGATATTTTTATCGAAATTGGCGATGACCAGTCGATTGAAAATGATCTCTCCACCTTCAGCTCCCATCTTGGCGCTATAAAGACAATTCTTGATGGCGCTGGCAGTCGCGATCTGGTGCTGATTGACGAACTTTGTGCTGGCACCGATGTGGAGGAGGGGGGAGCCATTGCCCGTGCGGTGATTGAGGAGCTGCTCAATCGCTCCACCAAGACCATTGTCACCACCCACCTTGGTGAATTGAAGGCCTATGCCCATGAGCGGGAGGGTGTGGTGAACGGCGCGATGGAGTTTGACCGGGCGGAGCTTCAGCCCACCTTCAGGTTTGTCAAGGGGCTACCTGGCAACAGTTTTGCCTTTGCCATGATGAAGCGGATGGGCTTTGCGGGGAAAATGGTTGAACGGGCCTCCTCCTTTATGCTGCATGAGCGCATCGGGCTCGACCGGATGCTTGATGACCTGAGTCGCCTTTTTGAAGAGAACCGCATTGTGAAGCAGCAGCTTGAGGTAGAGAAGGCGGAGAGTGAGAAAAAAGCATTCGCACTGCAGCAGGCGGAGACGGCGTTTGAACAGAAGCGCCGGGCGCACAAGCTTGGAGCATCGCGGGAGCTGCAGAGGGAGCTGGAGCTGGCCCGACAGGAGATTCGCGAGATTCTGCAGGAGGTTAAAGCTGCTCCGGCCGACGATAAAAAGGTGCACGAGGCACGGAAAAAACTTGGCATCAAAATACAGCAGACCGAAAAGAGTGCATCGCTGCTGCGAGCCAGAGCTGAAGCTGCGGCCAAAGTTGATCGTACTATCCGTCCGGGCGACCTTGTCAGTATTCTCGATACCAATACCTCCGGTGAGGTTGAGAGCATTAACGGTGAGAGTGTGGTGGTGCTGTGCGGCAATTTCAGGTTGACCACGGCGCTGAAAAATCTTGAAAAGAGCTCAAAAACACAGGTGAAAAAGAGTCTGCGGCTGCCTGAACCGAGGCCGAAGAAAAGCTCCTGGTCGGCCATGACATCGGGTATTGAGTCAACTAAAATTGATGTGCGGGGGTTGACCGCTGATGAGGCGACGCTGAAAATCGAGAGATTTCTTGACACCATGCGCCTGAACCGCATCTATGCAGCGATGATTCTGCATGGCAAGGGGACAGGATCGCTTCGCAAAAGAACAGCGGAGTGTTTGCAGCAGCATCCGGCGGTAAAGAGCTTTCGACTTGGCGAATGGGGTGAAGGTGGTGATGGGGTGACCTTTGTGGAGCTGGAGTGAGTGGAGTCAGTGCGCATTTTTTTGCAGGGCACAGTCTGGAAGTGAGTCGGCAGCAGCACTTTCGAGAATCTCTTTTCAGCGATTGAAAAAGCGCTTTCAAAACTGTATCTTGAGGCGAGTGGAAGAGTCACGCTCTTGACGTGATAATGTTATTATTAAATACAGCGGGGCTTGAAAGACAAGTATCTGACCATACCCAACCAGTTGACCGCTTTGCGGATTCTGCTTGTTCCTGTTTTTGTGGCGTTACTGCTGCAGTCCGATCCCTATTTCAAGCTGTTCGGGGTTGTTGTTTTTGTGGTGGCCTCTCTTACTGATATCTATGACGGTTATCATGCCCGCAAATACGGTGTTGAGACACGTCTTGGTGCTTTTCTGGATCCTCTTGCCGATAAATTGCTGATTACAGCGGCCTTCCTGCTCTATGTCTGGATGGGTTATCTGGTGCTCTGGATGGTGATTTTGGTCGTGATCCGCGATGTTGTAGTGACCGCGCTTCGGGTGTATGCCGAATATAAAAACAGACCGGTGGTGACCAGTGTTGAGGCGAAGTATAAAACTCTGGCGCAAAATATTCTGGTCTATCTGATTATGGTGCTTATTCTCATGAAGGAGGCTGCTTTTTTTGGCCCGAGGCTGGCGGTGACGGTGAACCAGTTTCTTCTCTCCGACTCACTCTATTATATCATGCTGGTGGTGACTCTCTTTACGGTCTATACCGGAGTCTCTTATCTGGTCAGCAACTGGAGCACCTACTTTCAGAAATCGCTGGAGGGTCGCTGAGGTTATCATGCGACTTGCTGCCAAAATTCTCTCCACTTGTTTCGGAATCGGGTATTTTCCTGTAGCGCCCGGGACGGTAACAAGTATTGTGGCAGTTCTCTGCTATTATTTTATCCCCATACTTCACGAGCCGACGCTCCTTTTCTCCCTTGTTGTGCTGTGCAGTGCCGTCGGTGTCTGGTCAGGAACGCTGATGGAAACGGAATTCGGAGAGGATCCCTCGATTGTGACTATTGATGAACTTGCCGGACAGTGGCTGGCACTCGCTTTTTTGCCTGAAGGGTGGTTGCCAGCCCTGCTATCGCTTGCCTTTTTCCGCTATTTCGATATAGCAAAGCCCGGGCCTGTCGATGCAGTCCAGCGATTCCCCGGTGGCTGGGGCATCATGGCAGATGATCTGCTCGCCGGGTTGTTTGCCAATCTTGCCGTGCAGGGTGTGCTGCTTCTCTTCAAGGGATTTTACCTCTGGGTGGCCGTGTAAAACCGTTTGATGTTTTCCATCATTGTTGGGGTGTCGAAGCCGATCTGCCGGTAAAGATTGTTCATATCTCCGTGGCATACAAAGGCATCGGGCAGCGCCACTTTCAGCACAGGATGGTGCTGCCCTGTGGCATTGAGGTGGTCAATCACCGCGCTGCCCAGCCCCCCGATTGCGCTGTTCTCCTCAATGACGGCAAAATGGGTTGAGCGGGATACCAGCGTGTCAATCACTTCAGTGTCGAGCGGTTTGAGGAATCTCATGTTGACAACGGTGGCGTTGATGCCCTCTTTTTCCAGAAAAGAGGCAACTTGAACTGCTTTTACCACCATATTTCCGATCGCCAGAAGCGTCAGCCCCTCTCCTTGACGGATAATCTCCGCTTTTCCGACAGGAAGCGATGTAAAGTTTTTTCGGAGGGTGACACCGGTGCCGTTGCCCCTTGGATAGCGGATGGCAACTGGTCCGGTTATGTCATAAAGCGCGGTGTAGAGCATATCGCGCAGCTCCTGCTCATCCGCCGGGGCCATGACAACAAGCCCGGGTACGCTGTTGAGATAGGAGAGGTCGAAAGAGCCGTGGTGCGTCGGGCCATCCTCGCCTACAAGGCCAGCGCGGTCAATGGCAAAGACAACATGAAGCTTTTGCAAGGCCACATCGTGGATGAGTTGGTCATAAGCTCGCTGGAGAAAGGTGGAGTAGACACCGAAAACGGGTTTCAATCCCTGCGTGGCCAGCCCTGCGGCAAAGGTGACAGCATGACCTTCAGCAATGCCGACATCATAAAAGCGATGCGGCAGGGCGTTCTGAAAGAGGTCGAGCGAAGTGCCGCTCGGCATGGCGGCGGTAATGGCGGTAATCCTGATATCATTCTGGGCAAGCTCTACCAGCGCTTCACCAAAGATCTCCTGATATTTTGGCGGGAGAGAGCCGTCGGCAACCTTCAGGTTTTTACCTGTTGTGGTATCGAAACCGCCGCTGTGGGCGTGCCACTTGCTCTGATTCTCCTCGGCAGGCTTGAACCCTTTGCCTTTGGTGGTGATGACATGCAGCAGTTTTGGATGGGGAAGCGACTGCATCTCCTTGAGCGCCTTCACAAGCTGCTCCATGTTGTGGCCATCAATCGGCCCAAAATATCTCAGCCCCAGCGCCTCAAAAAATGCTCCCGGAGTCAATGCAGCCTTGAATCCATCCTCAAGCTTGCGAAGAGCCTTTTTTGCCTTCTCGCCAAGATCATTGTTGATCATGGAGATAGACTGCCAGAGCAGTGTGCGGGCCTTGTTGTAAGTTTTGTTGAGGGTCACGTTGATCAGATGGGTTCTGAGGCCGCCAGTACTTGGCGAGATGGCCATCTGGTTGTCGTTGAGAATGACAAGAACGTCACTTTTCAGATCTCCGAGGTGGTTCATGGCCTCAAATGCCATGCCGCCGGTCATGCTGCCATCTCCAATGACGGCAATAACTTTCTCTTTGCTTCCACTCAGTTCTGCTCCAACAGCGATTCCTGCGGCTGCAGAAATTGAGGTTGATGCGTGCCCCACCCCAAAAGCGTCATGAGGGCTCTCTGATCTTTTGGGAAAACCGGCAAGTCCATTGTATTGACGATTGGTCTGCATCAGCTCTCTTCTTCCGGTAAGGATTTTATGCACATAAGCCTGGTGCCCTACATCCCATATTATTTTGTCGTGAGGAGTGCTGTAGACATGATGCAGCGCCACCGTCAGCTCAACGACACCAAGGCTCGATCCAAAATGGCCGCCATTGACTGAAACAAGACTGATGACTTCGTTCCGGCACTCATCTGCCACCGCCTGAAGTTCCGCAATTGAAAGTTTTTTGAGATCACCGGGCGAATTGATTTCGGGCAGATGAGGCAAGCGCTGTGCTACAGGAATTGAATCAGGCATGGTGTTTCAGGGCTTCAGGTTAATTCATACACTATAACTGTAACCATGCTTGAGCCTTCCCCGTTCCTTGCATATCCTGTAATCTATATTCCTGAAATCTGCAGGAGAATAGTTCTCGCAGTGCGAGGGCCGTCAAGTTCAACGAAAAAGATTGACTGCCACTCTCCAAGCAGCATCTTCCCTTCTGAAAAAGGAATCGTTTCCGAGCTGTTCATAAAGAGCCCGAGTAGATGGGCATGGGCATTGTGGCGCCCGTCGACTGGATTGAGATTATGCAGGTAGTTGCCATCTTTGGGAACAAGTCGCTTGAGAAAGGTCTCCATGTCTTCTAAAAGATGCTCCTCTTTTTCATTGATGTTAATGAATGCTGTGGTATGCCGGCTTATGACGGTGATCTGTCCTCGCGTGAGTCCCACAGAGGCAAGAGCAGCCCTTACCTCTGTGGTAACGTCGATGATTTCAATTGGCCTCGTGGTATGAACCGTGATAGTGTGTGTTGTAACTTGCATAAAATAATTGTACTTAAACAGGATTTACCGATGACCGGGTGATATTTTTTTCCTTTTGCTGGAGTGTTGCCACCGTAGTCAAACAGGTTATGACCAGTGCCTCATGAGGGGCGAGATTCACCTTCATGACCTTTTCTCTGTAACGGACGCTTGTTTTGTGTTGGTTTTCAGTGCTGAGTATACTGAGTTTCTTGATGTTATCATGTTCCAGCGAAGGGTGCTGAAATTCAAGGGCTATGCCAGTTCCGCTGAAATTGGCCAGGATATAGGCATTTTCCTTGGCTGTAAAGCGGTGAAATCCCAGACAGTGGGAGTTGTTTGGCGCATTCAGGTTGAGCCATTCTATTCGGCCTTCCTGAAATACCTCCCTCTCTTGCAGTAAAAAAAGTTTTTTATAGAGATCTCCAAGCATTGCGTTCCTGGGTTCAATAGCTTGCCTGAGAAGTTGTACCGGAATTTTTTTTCTGAAGCCATCCATCTGATCCTGATGGATAAGGTGCATTCCGGGAGATGTCATCAGCACCAGCGCAGCCGCATTGTTGTTCAGTCCAATTTTTTCAGCAGCTCTGGGCTCATCATGGTTTTCAAGAAACCGGCAGAGATGTTTCTGGTAATCCCAATTGCCAAGCAGGTGACCTGTCAGTTGTTCAACATTGACCGCCCCATTGCTGAGGTAGTCATAAAAGGGTTTGTCGTAGGTAAAGTCAAACCCCTGTTGCTGAAGTTCCCACTCCTTGTTCCAGTAAGATTCTGCCAGGAAGAGAAAGTTGGGGTGGCGGGACTTGACTGCGGCGATGGCATTTCCCCAGAACTCCTCTTCCATCAAGCCCCCAAGGTTGCTCCATGTGGTATTGAAAACACTTTTCAGAACCAGCATGGCGACATCGCACCTGACCGCATCACACAGTGAAGCTATCTTGAAAAGATTTTCAGTCATCATCTTGTGCGTCTCTTTCCGGGCGTAGTTGAGCTGCAGCGTGTCGGTCCAGGGAGCAAAATAGGGGTCTTTTCCGTAGGCCAAATATCTCCCCTTCATATACTCATAGCTGGCACCCGGCTCCTGGCACTGCTCTTCGTTACAAACTGGAATAAAATATTCAGGGTGCTCAGGAAGGAATGCATTGTCGAGAGCAAGATGGTTGGGCACAAAGTCAAGCATAAGTTTGATTCCGCTCGACTGAAGTTTTTCACGGAATGTGAGCAGCTCGGTCTCTCCTCCCAGCGCTTCATTGACGGTATATGATGGAATGGAGTAGGGAGAAGATGCTATGTCTTCTGGAGTCACCGTTTGAATATGTTGCAGGAAAGATGCCCTGAGGCCCTGGTGAGCAGTTGCAATTGCTTTGCTGTACAGGCTTGGTTTCCACACACCCATCAGCCAGATAATATCAAATCCACAGCTTGAGAAGAAGGCAAACTCCTCATCCGGGATGTTGCCGAGGGTGACGGAGCGGTTATGCTCTATACTCAGTTTCTGCAGCCAGATCCTGGTGTTGATTTCGTACACAAGTGGGAACATGGAATCAGGGGTCTTCAGTTTCAAGGCAAAAATTTGAGGCATAATATACTAACTCTGGAAGCCAAATGTGAGCGGAAGGGAGACGAAAAAGACAATGTTGTATCTGATAGTGATTTGTTCGGGAGTTATTTGTAAAAAGGGTAAAGTTATACGAAATTCAGGGGAAGAATTTTGCGCTATCTGGTCGAGTCGGAAGAGCAGGGGAGCGTTCTAACTGTAAACAGGTAGCCAGAAGTATTGACTGATTTTTTGAACGACCTTAATAACGTACAACGAAGTGCAGTGGTTGCCACCTCCGGTCCAGTTATGGTGCTTGCTGGCGCTGGTTCCGGCAAGACAAGGGTGATTACCTACCGTATAGCGTATCTTATTAATAATGAGGGTGTTGCTGCAAATAACATTCTTGCCCTCACCTTTACCAACAAGGCGGCTGGCGAGATGCGTCACCGGGTTGATACGCTGCTGCATCGTGGCAGTTCACGTGGTTTGTGGATAGGGACGTTTCACTCAATTTTTGCTCGTCTTCTGCGTAATTATATCAATCTTATCGGTTACGATCGGAACTTTTCAATTTTTGATACTGACGACAGTAAAAGTCTCATCCGGCAATCCATGACTGAACTGAACATCTCCGTTGAGTCGGTGCCGGTCAATACGGTGCAGGGGCTGATCAGCAGGGCTAAAAACAGCTTCATCTTGCCCGCAGAGTTTCATCGTAATGCAAGTGACTATAACCAGCAGAAGGCCTCACAAATCTATGAATTGTATGCCAGGAAGCTGAAAGAGAACAACGCCCTTGATTTTGATGATCTGCTCATCAAGCCCCTTGAGCTTTTCAATGCGCATCCGGATGTGTTGCATGAGTTGCAGGAGGCTTTCCGCTATATCATGATTGATGAGTATCAGGATACCAACCGGGCTCAATACCTTGTTGCCAAAATGCTTGGAGCCAGGCATCGTAATATTTTTGTCGTGGGTGATGATGCCCAGTCCATCTACTCCTGGCGTGGCGCTGATATCTCCAACATTCTCAACTTCCAGGATGACTATAATGAGGCATTGACCTTCAAACTGGTTGAAAATTATCGAAGTACGGGAAATATTCTGAAGGCGGCAAACAGTGTGATTGGCCGCAACCTCCGGCAGATTAAAAAAGAGCTGATTTCACATCGTGACGATGGGGAACCGTTGACGTTGATTGAAGCATATAATGAGCGCAATGAGGCAGAACGGGTTGGCGAGCAGATACGCATCCTGCGTCAGAAGCAGGGTTACGAGTTCAGAAGCTTCGCAATATTTTACCGTACCAATGCACAGTCGCGTGTGGTTGAGGATGTAATGCGCCAGAACAAGATTCCGTACAGATTGTTTGGAAGCGTCTCATTCTATAAACGCAAGGAGATCAAGGATGCTGTTGCTTATCTGCGGTTTATTCTCAATGAGCGTGACAGCGAATCGCTGCTGAGAATTATCAATTTCCCGCCCCGCAAAATCGGCGATGTCAGTATCAGCAAGCTTAAGGAGCTTGCCGAAGAACGCGGGATCACGTTGTATGACGCTATCAGGCGCTCTGAAGAGGTGGGATTTCCGGCACGACTGGTTAATGCCCTCAGCTCTTTCAGTGCAGTCATTGAAGCACTCAAGTTTCTCGCGGTGAACGGGACGGTCTTCGAAGTGTTGACTGAGTTATTTACCCTGACCTCTATTCCATTACTGCTTCAGGCGGAAAATACACAGGAATCGCTGGCGCGTCACGAAAATCTTCAGGAGCTGCTCTCCATGGCGAGGGATTTTTCTGACCATAACCCTGATGCTGGTTCACTTGGCGATTTTCTGGAGAATATCTCCCTTGCTTCCGACTATGAAGAGACACAGGATTCGGATAATTATGTTTCATTGATGACGGTGCATGCGGCCAAGGGGCTTGAGTTTCCTGTGGTCTTTATTACCGGTCTTGAGGAGCGGTTATTTCCACTGCACTGCTATGAGCCTGAAGAGCTTGAGGAAGAGCGCAGGCTTTTTTATGTGGCAATGACGAGGGCGCAGGAGAAAATTTTTCTCTCATGGGCGCAGAGCCGATATCAGTATGGGCAGTTACATTACTCGTTGCCATCAATGTTTATCAGTGAAATTGACTCTTCAATAGTTCAGACAGAGGGTGGACAACAATTGTCAGCTCGTCTGTTGAAGGATAAGCCCTCTCCAGGAACAGCATCTGTGTCGAGAGGGTACCAGCAAAAACCGGCAACGCCATCAGGAGGAGGATCCGCGTTGAATCCACAACCACCCCGCCCAGAACTTCGTGAAGGTGTGATGGTACATCATGCTCTTTTTGGCCCGGGTGTTGTGCTTGATGTTCAGGGAAGCGGGGCAAAACAGAAAGTCCGGATCACATTTCGCCGTTCAGGGGAGAAGACTCTGATGGTACAGTATGCTAATCTGAAAATTCAGCAGTAATGAAAATCCTTTATGGTGTTCAGGGAACGGGGAATGGCCATATCAGCCGCAGTCGTGAGCTTGTCAGAAAGCTCAAGACGGACGGCCATGATGTCGAGGTCATTATCAGCGGCAGAAAGGAGGATGAGCTGAAAGAGATAGAGATATTTGCGCCCTTCCGGGTGCTGAAAGGCCTGACGTTGATCACCCACAAGGGAAAGCTGGATTATCTCAACACGATGGTTCATCTGGATCTGGTAAGTCTTATGGCGGATATTGTCCTGCTTGATACGACTGGCACTGATTTGATTATTACCGATTTTGAGCCGATTACCTCCATGACTGCGAAACTGAAGAATATTCCTTCCATGGGGTTTGGTCATCAGTATGCGTTTCAATACGATATTCCT
This sequence comes from uncultured Chlorobiaceae bacterium, assembly GCA_903866255.1. Lineage (GTDB taxonomy): Bacteria > Bacteroidota > Chlorobiia > Chlorobiales > Chlorobiaceae > Chlorobium. The sequence continues at coordinate 13,448 of CAIPMW010000095.1, forward strand.
GTTGCCGAGGGAACAGTCTTTGAAAAATATGCCCTTATGAATTTTGCTCCGGCCCGGTATAATGCCGGCCTGCACTGGAACCATTTTAATCAGCCGATTTTTCCGCCAGTTATTCCAGAGAGTCTCTATACTCGAAAAGCGTTGACGGTCATTACCGGGAAGGTGCTGGTCTATCTTCCGTTTGAGGAGTTGGAGGATATCGCCCTTTTTCTCTCCCCGTTTACAGGATATGAGTTTTTTATCTACGGCAAGGTGCAGGAGTGCTGTGATGAGGGGCATCTGCATTACAGGAGCTACTCACGAGAAGGTTTTCTTGCTGATCTTATGGAAAGTGCCGGTGTGGTGTGCAATGCAGGATTTGAACTTCCAGGCGAGGCGCTTCATCTTGGAAAAAAGCTTCTGCTTCGACCTCTTGATGGGCAGATTGAGCAACAATCCAATGCGCTTGGCATGGTAGAACTTGGGTATGGCATGGCGATGGATAGCCTTGACGGCGCTGTACTTGCCGACTGGCTGCAAAAAACCGGGCGGGAGCCGTTGCGTTATTCGCGATCTGTGGACTACATTGCGGAATGGATAGGTTGTGGTCACTGGGAGGAGCTTCCGAAATATTCTGCTGCCGCTTGGGCAGAGCAGTCTTGACCGTTGTTGCCATGCGTTTCAGGGAGCTTGTAACACAATGCCGGAGTTACCGGAGATTTGATGGTACCCATGCGGTGACGGAGGAGGTTGTTCGTGAGTTGGTTGAGCTTGCCTGTTATGTTCCTTCGGCCAAAAACCTCCAGCCACTGCGTTATCTTGCTGTTTGTGAGTCGTCTCAAGTTGCAGCAATTTATCCATGTCTCTCGTGGGCTGGCTATTTTGAAGACTGGTCAGGTCCGGAAGAGGGGGAGCGTCCACAGGCCTGCATTGTCATGCTTGGTGATTTGGGGATAAGCGACGATTTTGCCTGTGACAGTGGTATTGCCGCACAGACGATTCTTCTCGGCGCGACAGCTTTTAGCCTTGGCGGGTGCATTCTTGGTGCGATTGATCGAAAAAAAATAAGAGAATTGCTCAGGATTCCTGCGGCTTATTCCATTCTTATGGTCATTGCACTTGGAAAACCAGCCGAAACTGTTGTCATTGATCAGATGGATGATCAAGATTCGGTCCGTTACTTCAGGGATGTGAATGGTATTCACCATGTGCCCAAAAGAGTGGTTGACGATGTTCTTCTGAAGTTTTATTAATTGTCCTTCTTCAAGGCAGGGGAAAAATGGTACCTTACAAAACGGTTGTTTTTTCTCCTGAAGAGGGATTGCCTTTTGGGATTTTTGAGCTTTAACAAGGGGAATTTTATATGTTGTCAAGAGAGTTGACGGAAAACCAGTCGCAGACAAGAGTTATCATTTATTCGGGAAAAGGTGGGACTGGAAAAACCACCATTTCATCATCAACGGCAGTTGCGCTTGCACGGCAGGGCAAGAGGGTGCTCATTATGTCCTCCGATCCAGCCCATTCTCTTTCGGATGTCTTCGATACTCGCATCAGTCGCAACGATCCGCAGAAGATTGAAGAGAATCTTTACGGGTTGGAGGTCGATACGGTCTATGAATTGAAGAAAAACATGTCCGGGTTCCAGAAGTTTGTCTCTACCTCTTACAAAAACAAGGGTATTGACAGTGGTATGGCCTCCGAACTCACCACCCAGCCGGGGCTTGATGAGATCTTCGCCCTGAGTCGTCTGCTTGATGAGTCGCAGTCCGGTAAATGGGATGCCGTTGTTCTTGATACCTCTCCTACCGGCAATACGCTGCGTCTGCTTGCCTATCCCGAAATCATTATTGGCGGTAATATGGGAAAGCAGTTTTTTAAACTCTATAAAAACATGTCGTCGCTGGCTCGTCCGCTTAGTGGCAAGTCAATTCCTGACGATGACTTTTTTAACGAGGTTAATGTTCTTCTGAAGCAGATGGAGGATATCAACAAATTTATTCTCAGTCCTGAGGTAACCTTCCGGCTGGTGCTGAATCCTGAAAAACTTTCCATTCTTGAGACCAAGAGGGCTTATACTTTTGTGCATCTTTACGGTATTAATATTGATGGTATTGTCATCAACAAGATTCTTCCTGCATCCAAAACCGTCGGTGAATATTTTGAGTTCTGGGCCGATCTGCACAGCAAATATCTGCTTGAGATTGACCAGTCCTTTTATCCGACGCCTGTTTTTCGATGTCAATTGCAGAGAACCGAGCCGATAGGAACCGATGCGCTGCATGAGGTCAGTAAACTGGTTTTCGGAGATCAGGTGCCCGACAAGACCTTCTATACCGGCAAAAATTTCTGGATTGAGAGCAAGAAAAATGAGGCCACTGATGATCATCGTGAGGTGCTCTGTATCAAAATACCATTCCTCAAGGATGCTGAAGAGGTGACAGTTGATCGAATGGGCACTGATATTGTCGTTGTCGTAGATAGAGCCCAGAGGATCATTACCCTTCCAAGGGCTCTCTACAGTCTTGAAATGGAAAAGTTTATCCGTGAGGATAATCTTCTTCGAGTAGTGTTCAAGGAGATTGTTGTCGAAAAAGAGGAGGTTGAGCTGAGTGTCAATAAAAATATGCTTGAGAAGCTGCGTTCCATGCGACGAATAAAAGTGTAATATGTGTATTTATTGTCAGAAGGCACAAAAAATCGGGGTAAACAGTTTAGGTTTTCAAGGGAATCTTGTATCTTCACTGTTTCAAATATCGAGTTAAAGAGGATTTATCCCAATCTTTGTTAAAGAATCAGCTTATATCATGTCCGAGAAAGCGCACTATGGTTTGTTGAAAGGGAAGAAAGGAGTTGTTTTCGGCCCGCTTGATGAGAGCAGTATCGGCTGGCAGATTGCGCTTCATGCCTACAGGGAAGGTGCCGAGATTGCCATCTCCAATGTCGCGGCAGCCTTGCGTTTTGGCAACATCGAAGAGCTTTCGGTACAGTGTGGTAACGCTCCTATGATTATGTGCGACGCATCGAAAAACGAGGATGTCGATAACTGTTTCAAGGAGTTGAAGGAAAAAATAGGACCAGTCGACTTTATAGTGCATTCTATCGGAATGTCGCAGAACATTCGCAAGCAGATGCCCTATGAAGATCTCAATTATGAATGGTTTATGAGAACTCTTGATGTGTCGGCATTGTCGCTGCATCGCCTGGTCTCTTATGCCCTGAAAAATGAGGTGATCAATCATGGGGGCAGCATTCTCTCTCTCTCCTACATAGCTTCACAGAGAAATTATTGGACATACTCCGATATGGGAGATGCAAAGTCTCTGCTCGAATCTATTGTTCGCAGTTATGGCCCAAGGCTTGCAAAGTTTGGGATACGAATCAACACAATATCACAAAGTCCGACCTACACCAAAGCTGGCAGTGGTATTCCCGGGTTTGAAAAGATGTATGAGTACAGTGACCTCATGTCTCCTCTGGGAAATGCCTCTGCTGAGGAGTGTGCCGAGTACTCCATGACCATTCTCAGTGACCTTTCCCGCAAGGTGACCATGCAGAACCTGTTCCATGACGGTGGTTACAGCTCCATGGGGGCGACCATTCCCATGATCAAGCTTGCTCATGAAGTGCTCAATGACAAGGAACTTGCCGACCGTGTTGGTCTTGATGAGTATACACCTTCACGTCAAGCTCCTGCGGAGTAACTCAAAGGTCTTTTTGCTGGTTTGGAGAGTAACGGTATTTGATATGCCTTGATACTGTTGCTTCGATGATATATCGAAAGCTTTTCATTATATGTATATCTGTTTTCACCCTGGTTGTGGCTTCATGATCAGGTGTGATCTCTTCGGGCTCTCTTGCAGGAGTATCTTTTACTTTGTTTAATGATTTTATTAATACTTAAACCGACACTTGATTATGGCAAAAAACGCAACAATCGTTTATACCAAAATTGATGAGGCCCCGGCTCTGGCGACCTACTCTCTGCTCCCGATTCTCAAGGCTTACACCAAGGGAACCGGCGTTGATGTTGTTGCCAAAGACATCTCTCTTGCCGGAAGAATTATTGCGAACTTTCCCGAAAATCTGACCGAGAGCCAGAAAATATCCGATTATCTGGCTGAACTGGGTGCTCTGGCGCTGACACCGGAGGCAAATATCATCAAGTTGCCCAATATCAGCGCCTCAGTTCCTCAGTTGAGAGCAGCGATCAAAGAGTTGCAGGAGCATGGCTATAACATTCCTGATTACCCTGAAGCACCTGCAAATGAGGCAGAAAAAGAGCTTCAGACAAGGTTTGCCAAGGTGCTTGGCAGCGCCGTAAACCCTGTGTTGCGTGAAGGAAATTCCGACCGTCGTGCGCCGCTCTCAGTCAAGGCGTTTGCCAAAAAGAATCCACACAGAATGGGTGCCTGGAGCAACGATTCAAAATCGCACGTTGCTTGCATGAGCAGCGGTGATTTTTATGGCAGCGAAAAATCCGTAACCCTTGCTGAGGCAACCACCGTTGCCATTGAGTTTGTTGATGCTGCTGGCAAGGCAACCGTGCTGAAAGATAAAACTCCGCTTCTTGCTGGTGAGATTATCGACACCTCCGTGATGAATGTTCGTTCACTCCGCAAGTTTTATGCTGATCAGATTGATGACGCAAAAGCAACAGGCGTACTCCTTTCGCTGCACCTCAAGGCAACCATGATGAAGGTCTCCGATCCAATCATGTTTGGTCATGCCGTCACCGTTTTCTACAAAGATGTGTTTGAAAAACATGCCGCTGCCATCAAGGAGCTGGGTGTGAATGTGAACAACGGACTTGGCGATCTCTACGCAAAAATCAAGAATCTGCCTGAGGCCAAAAGAGCTGAGATTGAGGCTGACATTCAGGCCGTTTATGCCACTCGCCCGGCACTTGCGATGGTTGATTCCGACAAGGGAATCACCAATCTTCACGTTCCAAACGATATTATTGTTGACGCATCCATGCCGGTTGTGGTTCGCGATTCGGGTAAAATGTGGGGAGCGGATGGCAAATTGCACGATACGAAGGCGATGATTCCTGACCGCTGTTATGCAACCATGTATCAGGCGATCATGGAAGATTGTAAAAAGAACGGTGCGTTCAATCCTGCCACCATCGGCAGCGTACCCAACGTCGGGCTTATGGCGCAGCAGGCAGAAGAGTATGGCTCCCACAACAAGACATTCACAGCACCTTCCAACGGCACCATCCGTGTTGTTGATACCGCAGGCAAGACGCTGCTCGAACAGCAGGTAGAAATCGGTGATATTTTCAGGATGTGCCAGGCAAAGGATGCGCCGGTTCGTGACTGGGTGAAGCTTGCCGTCAACCGTGCACGCATCACCGGTGCGCCAGCCATCTTCTGGCTCGACAGCAATCGTGCTCACGATGCACAGATCCTCAAAAAAGTTACCGTGTACTTGAAAGAGCACGACACCACCGGTCTTGACATCCAGATTCTGACACCGGTTGATGCGATGCGCTTCTCTCTTGAGAGAATCCGAGCGGGAAAAGATACTATCTCCGTTACCGGAAACGTACTTCGTGACTACCTTACCGATCTTTTCCCGATTATTGAGCTTGGCACCAGCGCCAAAATGCTTTCCGTTGTGCCGCTCATGAATGGTGGCGGTCTCTTTGAAACCGGCGCTGGTGGTTCAGCTCCGAAGCATGTTCAGCAGTTCCAGAAAGAGGGCTACCTGCGCTGGGATTCACTTGGCGAATTCTCTGCGCTCGCGGCCTCATTTGACCATCTTTCACGTGCGTTCAACAACCCTAAAGCCACAGTGCTTGCCGAGACGCTTGATCAGGCGATTGGCAAATTCCTCGATAATGACAAGTCTCCGGCACGCAAGGTTGGTCAGATTGACAACCGTGGCAGCCACTTCTACCTTGCACTGTACTGGGCAGAGGCACTTGCCGCCCAGAGCAAAGAGAAGGAGTTGCAGGCACGTTTTACCACTCTTGCCAAAGCGCTTGCTGACAATGAAGCCGCCATTAATGCCGAGTTGATTGCCGCCCAGGGCAAGCCGGTCGATATGGGTGGTTATTATCATGCTGATGATGCGTTGACCGAAAAGGCGATGCGTCCGAGTGCAACACTGAATGCCATTATCGACGCATTCTGACGAACGCTTTTTGGCCAGAAAGAAAACACGCAAAAGCCCGGGCATGGTTCCGGGCTTTTGCTTTTTTGGTAATCATCTGATTTGTCTCCTTATCCAATCGAATAGGTTCCTAACGCCTCCATAATCTCGCCAGCCCAGAATCCCTTGAAGATGTGCGTATTTGCGTCGTGCATGAATGCCCCTGCCATTTCGCCTTTTGTGGCTTGATGGCTCATCAGCATGGTGTACAGTCGAGGAATGACGCGTCCAACTATCTGCGGATTTGCACCACACCGTTTGCACAACACAGCCCCCTTGAGCGCAAGAGCAATCGTATGGGGATCCTTATCGCCATTCGTAGCTGACGGGGCTGTTGGTGGCTGTTTTTCCGTGAAGGAGGTTGGCACGTAAGCATCTTTCGGGTGCGCGGTGAGCCATGCGTCGAGCCAGCCGAGAAACGTGGTACACACTTTTGCTGCACTTGCCACGGCGGCGTTGCTGGTTTGTGAGTACACGCAGTGATACCAGAAATCAGCAGTGGCAGCAAATGGTCGATACTGAAATCCTCCCCAGAAGGTGTTCGGATCCGGTCCTTCCCACGTAAAGCTGTTTTTCACTGCTTTGCCTAAAAAAGAATCGTCGTAGTGATAGACTGGCGCAAATGGTCCGGTAATACCAGTGCTTGTTGCATAAGCCGCTTGTGCGTCAATCAGAAATTGCAGGGTATTTGCCGCTGCGGTGTAATCTTGCAGATAATGCCATGGCAACGGATCCTGATAGCCTGCATAATATGGGCCACGAAAGATTGGCAAAGAGTTTACAGAGAGGTTTGCACCTTTATTGGTGTATTCAAAAGGCATGGCACCCTTGTAGGGAATGTTTTTTCTGGGATCAGTAAGCAGCTTGAACTCTCTGAACATGGCATTTCGGGCGTTGAGCCACTTTGCTCTCATCTCCCCGGCTTCAAGCAGGGCAAAAAGATCAAAAGTGGTAATAAACCAGTGGAGTGAATCGCCAGCAGTTGCAAACTCATTGTGACGCAATTTTCGCCACGAAGGCCAGCACTCATAGGCCTCGCCATAGGCGATCTGCTCCGATGTATGTCCCTCCTCCTTCGAGTTGAACGAAGCGCCAGCATTAACAATCCAGTGCGAGCGCCATGGAGCTGTTGAGGGGATAACGCCAAAAAAGAAATAGTTGATGAGCGCGTCGGCAAAGCTCCGGGCTGCCGTCAGATAGCGACTCTCTTTTGTTGCCTGGTATGCCCTGAGATAGCCTCGAACCATCATGACCTGACTTTCTGAGGTGCAGGCACGCTCCTGATAATAGCCGCCACGCCCCAGCTCATCATCCATATTATTACGGACAAGAGCTTCAGGTGTTATCAGATAGGTGCCACTGTACTTGCCACTTTTTGCTTTCCAGTGCTGGATGAAGGTGTCAAGACTTGCTATTGCTGCTGCTGCGGGCATGGTTCTCTCCGATTGACATTGTTAATGACAGATGACAAAATATAGTATCATTTTCTTGACATTCCGTTCATCATAATGTAATTTGACACTGTTTTAGTCTGATTAAGCCGAATAAAAGCAGGTATAGAGGGTCGTCACAGGCAACTGTATGCTTGAACATAAAACAAGCTTTTGGAGAAAAAAAGATGGAAGACCGATGGTTATCTGTTGATGAGATTGGAAGCTATCTCGGCATCAAGCGGGATACGGTTTATAAATGGATAAGTGAAAAAGCCATGCCGGCACATAAAACAGGGCGGTTATGGAAGTTTAAAAAAGATGAGATTGATAAATGGGTACGCACCAACGGAGCCAGTGACAAAAGTAGCACACATGATGATGATAACTGACAGCAAACTCACATACTTCGGATTTAGTACCGAAAGGGGCGGAGCACATATCTCCCGCACAATAATGCTGGAGGAGTTGCGAAAGTTACTCTCTTTTGTGGAGCATCCATTCATACGGCAATGACAAAGGAATACATGATATGATTACTGAACTGAAATTAAAAAACTGGAAAAGTTTCAGGGATGGAACTCTGTATATCAATCCTGTTCCGAGCCATATGCGGAATTATGTTCCTTTTTCTGAAACGCTCCAGCCTGATGGTTCAAATATTGCAGGTGTACTGGCGGCGCTAGTGTCGAGTCATGTATGATAAGTCGCATAGGTCTATTTCTCGTATTTTCTATAACGTGTTTTATAGAATAAAGATAATAGGTCAATAGCTGTCCTGATAACCATAACTCAACAGTCTCTGTATGCGTGACTCGACACTAGACCCGTTACGAAAAGAAGAGGTTGAAAAAACACTTACCCATTATCTGAAAAAACTTCCTGAACGTGATATCCAGCGAATCTGGACTGAACCAGTTGGGAAGTTTCAAAATGATGCAATGTTATACTGCCAGGAGAGGTTGATGCAAAAAAATATGGCACGAGAGAACAGGTATGACCAACAGAACATAACGCATGGATTTTGAGGTGATGTATGCTGAAAGCTGAATTTTTTGAAATGCTCGCCAATGGTGAGAATTCCGGTGTGGAATTTAAACGGGATGATATTCGGCCTGAGCAGTTGGCAAAGGAGATTGTTGCTTTTGCGAATGTTCAGGGGGGCCGGATTTTTCTTGGCGTTGAGGATACTGGTGACTTTACCGGGCTGCAGCGTGCCAATGCCCAGGAGTGGGTTCTGAACGCATTCATGGACAAGGTACATCCTCAAATTATTCCATACTATGAGGAGATAGAGCTTGAAAAGGGTTTGCGAATCGGGGTGATAACGATTGCTTCCGGAATATCAAAACCCTATGTGATGCGCCATAATAACCGCGAAGAGGTCTATATCCGAATGGGCGACCGTTCTGAACTTGCCTCACGGGAACAGCAACTGCGTCTGTTTGAAAGCGGCGGGTTGCTTCATGTTGAGGTGCTGCCGGTTGCGGGTACATCATTATCCACTCTTGACAAAAGCAGGCTTTCTTATTATCTGCAAGATATTATCAAGGATCCTGAGATCCCATTCACCGATGACGAATGGGTTGAACGCATGCTTGGTCTTGGGTTGATGGCCGATGATGGTATGGGTAACAGGGTTTGTTCGATAGCCGGATTGCTCTGCTTTGGCATAAAACCCAGGCGTTTTCTCCGTCAGGCGGGATTGCGGGTAATGGCGTTTCAGGGGGATGATAAAGAATATCAGGCGTTACTCGATGTGGTGCTTGATGCCCCGTTGGTCGGGCGTTGGCAACGCTCTGCATCAGGGCAAAAAGAGCTGGTTGATGAGGGTTTGATTGAAAAATTTTCTTCAATGATTGAACCCTTTATCACTCAGGAGTCTGCCGGGATTGATAACAATATGCGGCGGGAAAAAAGCTGGTTTTATCCGTGGGAAGCTATCCGAGAAACCGTTATCAATGCTCTGGCTCACCGTGACTGGACAAGGTCTGTTGATATAGAGGTGACAAATTACTCTGATCGACTGGAGGTCATCAGCCCGGGGAAACTCCAGAATTCGATGACGGTCAGCAAAATGGTTGCCGGGCAACGCTCTCCACGAAATACCCTGATTATGGAAATCTTGCGCGACTATGGGTATGTTGATGCAAGAGGTATGGGAGTACGAACCAAGGTTATTCCCCTGATGCGCACATTCAATCAGGCAGAGCCGGTATTCGAGGCAACGGAGGATTACATGAAAACAATACTTTACCGGAAGTCTACGGATGAGTAAAGTAATACGACATCTTCAGTGTGCCATTCGCAATGCGGCTCTGCATAACCCGGAAGTTGAGGTTGCTCCCGCCTGCATTTTGTGGCCGGATCGTGAGTGGCAGTGGGAAGCCGTCATTCCGGCGCTGCAAGCTGAAATTGCTGTTGAAAAAGGCGGCTACCGTATTGCTTCTCCCTGTCGCTTGCCGTCGCCAATTGTTTGAGCTTTCAGACGAGATGGCCACCAAAATCGATATCCAGTTTTACCTGGATGCAATGGATTTCTTGCTGAAAGCTATGGTGGAGTGATTGTTGTTTTGTGTAACTTCCCCGCGTAGTCAGTAAGCCTTTATGAATAAGCGTTCGAACTTGAGTACTTCAAAATAATTAATCGAGGTTCCCCTCAGTTTTAAGCAATAGAACAGGTTAAGGAAAAGTATGGCACAGAAAACCCTGAACGTGATGTTCATCGGCGATGTTGTTGGCACTCCGGGTCTCCAGATGGTTGGGCGGATGCTTAAAAGTTTTATCAGCAAGTATCATGTTGATTTTGTTGTCTGTAATGGTGAGAATGCCCATCATGGAAAGGGTTTGAGCCTTGAGGCCTTGAACCAGCTCCTTGAGGCAGGTGTCAATGTGGTGACCGGGGGAAATCATACATGGAGCAATTTCAACTTTTTTGATACCCTGAAAACTCATCCGCAGGTGCTGCGCCCGCTGAACTATCCCAAAGGCACCTATGGTAAAGGCTACGGGATCTACAAGTTGCCGAACGGGATGGGTGAAATTGCTGTCGTCAATCTGCAGGGCAGAACCTTTATGTACTCCATCGACTGTCCTTTTCGGACGGCAGACTGGGTGATCAAGCAGATCAGGGAGCAGTCGAAAGAGAGTGTCAAGTGTATTTTTGTTGATATCCATGCCGAAGCAACAGCCGAAAAGATTGCGCTTGGCTGGTACCTTGACGGCAAGGTTTCTGCGGTGATTGGCACGCACACGCATGTGCCGACGGCCGATGAGCGTATTCTGCCGAAAGGAACCGGATATTGCACGGATGCTGGTATGACCGGACCGCATCAGTCAGTCATCGGGATGCAGATAAAGTCGGCAACTGACCGGATGCTCTACCAGACACCCCACAAGTATGAGTGTGCTGAGGATGATGTCCATTTTTCAGGTGTGCTGCTTTCGCTGGAGCTGTCGAGCGGTAAAACCGTTGGCATTCAACGGCTTTTTTACCCGGAATTTGAGCGAGGGGAGATCAAATACTAACAAAAAAGGCCCCTTTGTCAAGGGGTCTTTTTTGTTGGCGTCGAAGCGATGCCCTTTTATCTCTTTCCCTGCTCAAATTCCTCGGCAACGATCACGTCATCAACGCTGCCAATATAGAGCGGTGTGCGCTGGTGTAGTTCGAGTGGCTGAATATCAAGGATGCGATCTCTTCCGTTGGTAGCACGGCCACCAGCCTGCTCGCAGATGAAGGCGAGTGGATTTGCTTCATACATGAGGCGAAGCTTTCCTTTGGTATGCTTTGTGGTTGGTGGATAGATGAAGATACCGCCGGTCAACAGGTTGCGGTGGAAGTCGGCAACCAGGGAACCGATGTAACGGGTGCTGTAAGGGCGATTGGTGGCTTTGTCCTCCTCCTTGATGTAGTCGAGATATCTCTTTGTTCCCTCATTGAACTGTGCATAAGAGCCCTCGTTGATTGAGTAATATTTGCCGCTTTTCGGGGTGACGATATTCTCGTGCGAAAGAAGGAACTCTCCGATGGTTGGATCATAGGTGAAGCCATGAACACCGTGTCCGGTGGTATAGACCATCACCACTGAAGAGCCGTAGATGACATAGCCAGCCGCCACCTGTTCGTAGCCATGCTGCAGGCAGTCGCTGATGCTCGCTTTGCCGGGGTCGTCACCCTTGAGTTTGAAGATTGAAAAAATGGTGCCGACGCTGACGTTAACATCAATGTTTGACGATCCATCGAGTGGATCGAAGAGAAGCGCGTAGCTTCCTGATTCGTTTTTTGGCGGAATAATGACCCCTTCGTTCTCTTCAGAGCCCATGATTGCAAACCGGCCATGCTGGCCGATGGCAGAGATGATTTTTTCATTGGCAAACAGATCAAGTTTCTTGACCTCTTCACCCTGAACATTGGTGCTGCCTGCAAAACCGAGAATATCGACCAAACCTGCGCGAACAACCTCCCTCCTTACCAGTTTTGCTGCAAATGCAACATCAGTGAGAAGATCGGTAAGTTCGCCATGCGCTTCCGGAAAAAATTTCTGCTGTTCAAGAATGTGGCGTTCAATGGTAATCAAATTGCTCATGCTTTGTTTCCCCGATGGTTAATGTGTTGATGTGGGACATTGCTGAATCAGTTGGAAATGTAAGAAATATTCATCCCTTCTTTTCATAGTAAAGAGTGTCAGCGGAGGATGTCAGAATGTTTTTTTCAAGAAAATGCCGACGGGTTCCCTACATTACCCAACAGTTTTTATTACTCTGCTATTTTTCATGAAACGATACCGCTGGAATTTACTCTCTCCTGACGAACAGGCTGTTTTTGCTCTTTCGGAGGCGATCAATGTTACCCTGCCCATAGCAAAAGCCTTGTGCAATCGAAGGATCTTGACCTTTGCCGAAGCGAAAGATTTTTTTCGTCCATCCCTTTTTGGCCTTCACTCTCCCTTTCTTTTCAAGGATATGGCCCGGGCTGTTGAACGGGTTGTGTGTGCCATCAGAGAGCATGAAAAGATAATGCTTTATGGTGACTATGATGTTGATGGTACAACTGGCACAGCGATGCTTCTGCTTTTTCTGAAGGAGATGGGTGCGGAGCTCTCCTGGCACATTAATGATCGTTTTGTTGAGGGCTATGGTCTGTCGAAGGAGGGGGTTGACTCGGCTATTCAACAGAAGATTGGCCTTCTTGTCACGATAGATTGTGGTATAAGGGATAACGAAGCAATACGCCAATGCCAGGAACTTGGTATTGATGTGATTGTGTGCGACCACCATGAAGCTGATGAACTGCCGCCAGCTTATGCAATTTTGAATCCAAAGGTTCCGGGTTCGACCTATCCGTTTCGTGACTTGTGCGGCTGCGGTGTTGCATTCAAGTTCATTCAGGCCATAGCGGAGCAGAGCAACGCCGAACCGGAGAGCTGGCAACAATATCTCGATTTTGTAGCCATTGCTACTGCCGCCGACATGGTTGTTCTTGAGGGCGAAAATCGCACGCTGGTTCGTGAGGGAATTCAGCGAATGCGCACAAAGCCGAGAGTCAATATCAAGGCGATGTTCTCTCTCATGAACGTTACTGCGTCAGAATTCGGAATGTTTCATATTGCTTTCGGTATTGCGCCGCGTATCAATGCGGCAGGCAGAATGCACTCCGCACACCTTGCAGTTGAGTGGCTTCTTTCGGATTCGTCAACTGATGCGAGACGGCATGCCGAGGAGCTTGATCGTATCAATTTGGAGAGAAGAGCGTTGGATGCCGATATTATGGCGAAGGCTGAAAAGATGCTCGATAACCATTTTGCCTCATGGTGTTCCTCTATTGTGCTTTATGATGAGTCGTGGCATCTTGGAGTGCTGGGTATTGTGGCTTCCAGAATGATTGAAAAACACTATCTGCCCACAGTCATCCTTGGCGGTATGAACGGGCTCATAAGGGGCTCTGTACGAAGCGTTGAAGGGCTTGATATTCATGCCGTTCTGGAGCAATGCAGCGACTATCTCGAACAATTTGGGGGGCACCATCAAGCGGCAGGCCTTACGCTGAAGCCTGAGAACCTGGGGGGATTTCGTAAAATGTTTGATGAGATATGTGGTAATCTTCTCTCCATCACACAACTCCAGAAAGAGCTGCTTGTCGATGCAAAACTGGATCTTGAGCAGGTTACCGATAAATTCATCAATGTGCTTGAGCAATTTGCCCCTTTTGGGCATGGCAATCGAGAACCGCTGTTTGTTTCAGATAGCCTTACCCTTTTTGGTCAGCCCAAACTGCTCAAGGAGAGGCATGTGAAGTTTTCGGTAAGGGACAAGAGCGGACGAACGTTTGATGTGATCGGTTTTGATCGTCCTGACATCTATGCCGAGCTTGCTGCTGCGGCTTCTCCATTGTTTGCCATGGTCTATTCAATTGAGAAAAGGGTTTGGAACAACAAGGTACAGATACAGATAAAACTCAAAGACCTTCAGCTCAGTAAAGGCTTTCAGGGGGTGGAAACACTTGTTTCATGACGAATTCGTGTCAGCACTCCCGCGAGTGACGAAACAGCGGACATAGCGAAAAATATAATCGATAATGCTACCCCGGGGTTGGTATCGAGGTGGACAAAATTGAGCAGATAATAGAAGGTTATTTCACGGGCTCCAGCCCCCCCTATGGTAACAGGCAGGATGGTTGCAATTGTTGAAATTAGGAAGATTGCCAGATAGTCTACCTGGTTGGTGTGTAGTGAGATGGCCTGGAGGATGAAATATGCCGCTATGGTCTGGGTAATTTGTACCATCATCGACTCGATGGCCGTGACTGTAAAAATTCCGACAAATTGTTTATAGAAAAGCTTGTTGATGAGCAGCAAAAGGGGGTAGACTACTGCCAGGGATGCCCAGGCATAAGGTACCAGTTGAGGGAATTCGGAGGAAAATGAGCTGGGCAGCAGCAGAACAATTGAGAGAAACAGAAGGGCAAACATCCCGCCAATTCTGTCCCACAATACGGCGTGGAAGATATTAACCATTTTTAACCCATGGTTTTTTTGCAGCACATAGATTTTGTAGCCATCGCCACCAACGCCTCCGGGCAGAAACAGATTATAGAACATTCCGAGGTAATAGAGCTTCAGATTGTACATCATCGAAAGCTCAATGCCGATAGCTTTGAGGAACCTGTTCAGACGCAGTGCATTGAACAGCTTTGAGATATTGAAAAAGAGAAGAGAGAGAAGTAAATACAAAGGGTTTGCATCCTTTATGGTGCTGACCAGTTTGAAAACATCGGTTTTCCTGAGTACCAGATAGAGGGCCAGAGCGGTTCCAAAAATCTGGAGCAGAGGTTTCAGTATCTTTTTCGGGTTACTGTGATATGCCATGGTTAAGGCTCTCAAATTTTGTCTTAAAAAAACAGGTATAGAGAAGAGCGGTTGTGGCAATGCCCAGAAAAGAGCCTGCAATAACATCGCTTATGAAGTGTTGCGCCAGAAAAATTCGGCTGAATGCCACCAGAAATCCGGTAAAAATGGAGACAACCCTCCATCGAGGGTAGAGCGTGGCAAGAAGCATGGCAACACTCAGTGCGGTCGCTGAATGGCCTGAGGGAAAGGATGTCCATACTTTTTCAGTCTGGAAAAACGCAAATCCATAAAGGTTTTCATTAAAACAGAGCACGGGCCTTGCTCTGCCTGCTATACATTTAACAAGATCAGCAGTTAAGCCCGACGTTGCGACTGCAGTGAAGAGAAAAAGGCCAATATATGTCCGATAGCGGTTCTTGTGGCGAAAAAGGATAAAAAGCAGTATTCCACCAAAGAGGTAGACGATTGAATCGCCCAGGAGAGTAATGAGACCGAACAGCTCATACAGGCGGGTGTGCTCGAACAGATGGAACCAACGTGCAGCCGGTATATCAGCATAACTGTAACTTGCCATGCAGAGAAGAATAACTGCTGTTGATGCTATACTCCATTGCAAAACTTTGTTCATAAGGGTGCAGCGGGCGTTAAAGTAATTGGCCGATAGTCTGCCATTTGATAAGGAAAATACATTAAATTAGGGGGACGGTTGAATCTCAGGCAGGGAAGATAGTCATGAGAAGGACAAGTGCAATACTGTTCAGGCTGTTGAGTACTGCTCACACATTCTGGATGGGGTAAGGGGTGGTTGCGCAGCCGTGCGGCAAGCAATATAAACAGTAATGAAATTATGGGCCATACACCAGCAGGAGCGTGTGATCATACGCATGATGTCAGCCATGATCACCACCACCACGGCCATCATCATCATGCATCCGGTAATATCAAGATTGCTTTTTTTCTCAATCTTGGATTTACCCTCGTCGAAATTGTCGGCGGCCTTCTCACCAACAGCACGGCTATTCTTGCTGATGCTGTCCACGATCTTGGCGACTCCATTGCGCTTGCCCAGGCGTGGTACTTTGAACACAAAGCCGGAGACAAAAGCAGCGCACGATACTCCTACGGTTATAAACGCTTTTCTCTGCTCGGTGCACTGATCAGCTCGGTGGTGCTTTTGACCAGTTCACTCTTCGTGCTCGCAAACGCCATCCCCCGCATTCTTGAGCCGCATCACCCCAATGCTGGCGGGATGATTCTGCTGGCGGTGGTTGGTGTTTTGGTCAACGGCATTGCCATGGCACGACTGTCGAAGGAGAGCGGGATGAATGCCAGGGTTGTGGCCCTGCATTTACTTGAAGATGTGCTTGGTTGGGTTGCCGTGCTTGTTGTTGCCATTGTCCTCTACTTCTGGGATATTCCTGTACTTGATCCTCTTCTTGCAGTCATCATTACTTTGTATATCCTTTCCGGTGTTGTCAAAAATCTGAAGGCTATGCTGCCAGTTTTTCTGCAGGCGGTGCCTTCTGATCTCGACCTCGGTGTGATCACCAGAGAGATCGAAGCCCTGGAGCATATCCATGCAGTTCATCACGCCCATATATGGTCACTCGATGGAGTGCATAGCGTCTTTTCCGCTCACCTTGAAGTGGACATCCAGCTTGACGCCGGAGCCTATATGCAGCTCAAGGAGTTGATCAGGGCACTGGTTGAGCGGTATGGCATATACCACTCAACAGTTGAGATCGAATACCCCGGAGAGGCGTGCAGGAATGTTCAGGGTTTAATATAGGCGTTCAGTCCAATCGTCACGGGTTTGCCGTTAATTTCAACGTTGGTGACCGTGTTGCCATGCGTGCTTGCCACGACGAGCGTTTTGCCGGATGATGAAGGTGTTGGCTTTTCAAGGTCTATTTCAATACAGAGCTTGTTGTTTTTTATTTCGACGGTCATGGCCATGGGTGAAACTCCGATTTGGTTATGGTGAGTGAACGAGGTTAGTATACGAAATTATTGCATTGGTATGGGTATTTTATCGCCTCGACTTTATTGCTGAAAAGAGTTACCTTCAAAAATATCTTTCCCCGATGTTTTTTTGCATTACATGAGTAATGAGTGTACTGAAGTCGTCGTCACATGAAAATTCTTGAATATACAGGTCTTGATACCTCAAGCGTCAAAGCCGGCTATCGCAAAGTGAAAGAAGCGCTTGCCCGTGACGATTTTTGTGCCGCCCAGGTCAAAAAACTGGTCAATCTCACCCATGGCAAGTTTTACAGGGCAAAGCTCGATGCGGCCAACCGGTTGCTTTTTACCATTGTGCGTCATGGCGACGAGATCTGTGCTCTGATGCTTGAGGTTATTACCAGCCATAATTATGATAAATCCCGTTTTTTGCGGGGGGCAGAGATTGATGACTCAAAAATCCCTGATGTCAATGCCGCTGAAGCAATCAAGGAGGCCGAGCCCTTACGCTACCTCCATCCCGAGCATACCGCAATTCATCTCCTCGATAAACCCATCTCCTTTGATGATGCACAGGAATCCGTTTACCGCCAGAAACCTCCACTAATTATTGTTGGCAGCGCTGGCAGTGGAAAAACTGCTCTGATGCTGGAGAAGCTGAAAGATGCCGAAGGCGAGGTGCTCTATGTGACCCACTCGGTTTATCTTGCCCAGAACGCCCGCAACATCTACTATGCCAATGGGTTTGAACACGCCGGACAGGAGGCTCAGTTTCTTTCGTACCTTGAATTTGTTGAGTCTATTCGTGTTCCTTCTGGCAGGGAGGCGACGTGGCGCGATTTTTCGGCCTGGTTTTTCAGGATGCAGAACTCCTTTAAAGGTATTGATGCTCATCAGGCATTTGAGGAGATTCGTGGAGTCATTACGGCTGGTGAAGGAGCTGCGCTGAACCGCGATGACTATCGGCTTCTCGGGATTCGCCAATCTATTTTTCCTGACAATGAGCGCGACAAACTGTACGATCTCTTCGAAAAATATCGACAGTGGCTTGCTGATGAGGGGCTGTTCGACCTGAATTTGATAGCCCATAAATGGGTTGCTACGCCCCGATACGATTTTGTTGTGATTGATGAGGTGCAGGATTTGACCATAGCCCAGCTCTCACTGGTGCTGAAGATGCTGAAAAAACGAGGACATTTTCTTCTCTGTGGCGATTCCAACCAGATTGTGCATCCCAACTTTTTCGCATGGAGTCAGGTTAAAACGCTTTTCTGGAATGATCCGAAACTGGCTGGTCAGCAGCAGTTGAGTGTGCTCACGGCCAATTTTCGGAATGGAACCGAAGCGACCAGGATTTCCAATCAACTGCTCAAAATCAAGCATCAGCGTTTTGGGTCTATTGACAGGGAGAGCAATTTTCTGGTTCAGGCTGTGGGGGGTGATCCGGGTCAGGTGGTCCTGATGGCCGACAAGGAGTCGGAAAAGCGTGATCTCGACAAAAAAACGAAACAATCAACCCGTTTTGCGGTGCTGGTGATGCGTGAAGAGGATAAACTGGAGGCGCGAAAACATTTTGCAACACCTTTGCTGTTCTCTATTCATGAAGCCAAAGGTCTTGAGTATGACAACATCGTCCTTTTCAAGTTTGTTTCGGGCTATCGGGCAGAGTTTAATGAAATTGTTGACGGAGTCTCCAGCGAGGAACTCTCTGTTGAAACGCTTGAGTATCGAAGGGCAAAAGACAAAGGCGACAAATCGCTTGAAGTCTATAAATTTTTTGTCAATGCGATGTATGTAGCCTTGACGAGAGCGATCAAGAACATCTATATCATTGAATCTGATATCGGTCATCGGTTGTTTACCCTCCTTGATTTGGCAAGTGCCGGCAAGGTGAGTGTTGACGCGTCAGAATCATCACTTGAAGAGTGGCAGAAAGAGGCCAGAAAGCTTGAGCTTCAGGGCAAGCAGGAGCAGGCCGAGGCGATTCGCCGCAATATTTTGAAGGAGGTTCCGCCGCCGTGGCCGATATTTGACGAATCTCGTCTGCGAGAGCTTCTTGTCAAGGTTTTCCGCGACAAGGTGCCCGGGAGCAAGGCCAAGCAGCAACTTTATGAGTATGCTACATGCCATGACGAGCCTGTATTAGCGGAAAGGCTTTCAGATTATGCTCAATTTGATGCTCGTGGCGCATTTGAAGATCATAAGGATACCATCGGGCGAAAAAGTTATGTTCCCTATTTCAGCTTGCAGACAAAAAATATTCTGAAACAATGTGAGCATTATGGTGTTGATCATCGGTTGCCGATGAACCAGACTCCGCTTATGGCCGCTGCTGCTGCTGGCAATGTGCCGTTGACGGAGGCCTTGCTTGAACGGGGCGCAGACCGGGGGAAAACCGATCAGTACGGGTACAATGCCCTCCACTGGGCCATGCGCAAAGCCTTTCGACTTCCTGAATATGCTCGCAGAAACTTTGGTCCACTTTATGAACTGCTTGCTCCTGTCAGTGTTGATGTCAGCACTGGCGTGCGTATGGTTCGCCTTGATCGTCATCTCTCTGAATACTTCCTTTTCCAGACACTTTGGGTGCTCTTCAAATCACGTTTTTTCAGAGAGTCCCGTCCTCACTATGGAGCTGTGGACACTCGGCTTATTCTGGATGTCTGGGCTAATTTACCAGCCAATATTGTTACTCCAGAGCGCAACAGGCGCCAGTATCTCTCGTCGGTTCTTGCAAGAAATGAGGTGTCGCGTGATTATGCCTATAACCGGTCATTATTTCAGCGACTTACCCAGGGGTGGTATCAGTTCAATCCGGCGCTTCTGGTGCGCTCTTCCGATCCCGACAACAAGCAAGGATGGATGTCCGTTTTTCGGGCTTTGAATCTTCCACTGATTTATGAGTTTGCCTATGAGGCTTCGTTACCTCGTCTTGAGCAATGCTTTTTGACAGCAGGAATGAGGTCGCCAGCGCCCTCTGTCAGTGGCGAACAGGCAGTTGTCCGCCAGGAAGAGCTTGAGAAGATGCGTGAACGATCACGAGAGTTGTATCGTTTACAGCGAGAACAGGAGGAGAAGAGAAACAGGGAGGCTCTTGAGGCTTATCGTAAGGCTCTGGAGCAAAAAAAACAGCTTGCTCTTGAACAGCAGGCAAGAAGAGCCGGGAAGCAAATTTCAAAGCTTGAAAAACAGGAACAACTGATCAGCCAGCAGTATACTATTGAGTTTTGACCGTTCTTTTCTAGTGGTACATTGGTGATAGTGTGGTATCGTGTACAATTTAACAACAGAAGTTCAAAACAGGCCTTTCATAATGAAGCATATTGAACTGCACGACATGGAGGTTATGACCAGTTTTGCCTTGCTTGACGATCTGTTTTCCGGGTATAAGCCGGTATTGGGAGTTGATTATGATTTATATCGAAATCACTGTATGCGAGTTTTCAACTTTTGTCGTGCTTTTGCCGGCGATAGTTCTGATGCTGCAGATAAAATTGCTATTGCAGCTCTCTTCCATGATCTCGGGATATGGAGCGACGATACTTTTGATTACATTGCACCTTCTCAATTACTCGCGAGGAGTTACCTCGAAAATAGTGGAAGGGTTACCTGGATTGATGAAATTGAGGCCATGATCGGTGAGCACCACAAGCTTACCCGGTATCGGGTGAATCCTTTGTGGCTGGTTGAATCATTCAGAAAAGCGGACTGGATTGATATTTCTGGAGGAATGCTTCGCTTTCATTTACCGGATGATTATGTTACCGACGTGCTTGAGGCATTTCCAAATGAAGGATTTTATAAAAAACTGGCGCAGCTTTCTGTTGATCGTCTGAAAACTCATCCCTTCAATCCATTACCCATGGTGAAGTTATAAAACATGAGTTTTCGCCTCTCATGGGCAATCTTTTTCGAGGTAGTATATCAATGTTTATGAGCGATTGTTATATATTTACGCATACGTAGACTTCAAATGCACAAGATTGCGCCCTTGTCACAGGTTGCAGATTTTTTCGCTTGAGGTCTCAAGGAATTATTTCGTGATCTTGATGTGGCTGAAAGACAAACTTTTTCTGTTTAACACTTCAAAACGGAGGTAGTAATGCAAAGTAACCAGACCTTTGCTGATCTCTTCAGGTCCAGGGGGGTAAGCCGTCGTGACTTTCTCAAATTTTGTTCCCTCACGGCAGTCTACCTTGGTCTTTCCCCCTCTCTGGCTCCGAGTATTGTCGAGGCGATGGAGAATAAACCCCGCACTCCAGTTTTATGGATTCACGGTTTGGAGTGTACCTGCTGTTCTGAATCTTTTATCCGATCTTCCCACCCGACGATTGAGAATCTTCTGTTCAACATGATCTCGCTGGACTATGATGATGTTCTCAGCGCTGCTGCAGGCCATCAGTTGGAGGCGGTGCGCAAAAAGATCATGAAGGATTACAAGGGGAAATACATTCTTGCCGTTGAGGGAAATGTCTCGACCAGGGATGATGGTGTCTATTGCATGGTTGGTGGAGACTCATTCCTGAACATTCTGAAAGAGACTGCAGCCGATGCAGCGGCAATAATAGCATGGGGAACCTGCGCATCATTCGGCTGTGTGCAGAATGCAGCTCCGAACCCATCCGGAGCAGCTCCAGTTTCAGATATTATCAAGGACAAGCCCATTGTCAAAGTGCCGGGTTGTCCACCAATTTCAGAGGTGATGACCGGAGTTATTGCTCATTTTCATACTTTTGGGACTCTTCCTGAGCTTGACCGCTTCGGTCGTCCAAAGGCCTTCTACAATACGAGGATTCACGACAAGTGCTATCGGCGAGCCTTTTTTGATGCAGGGATGTTTGTCACAAGTTTTGATGATGAAGCAACCCGGAAAGGGTGGTGTCTATACAAGATGGGGTGCAAAGGGCCAACCACCTACAACTCATGTTCCAAAATTCAGTGGAATGGAGGAACCAGTTTTCCGATAGGGTCCGGTCACCCATGTATTGGCTGTTCAGAGCCAAATTTCTGGGATAAAGGACCTTTTTATGGCAGGCTTGCAGAGGTGCCGTTCCTCGGAAGCGACAGTAATGCAGACAAGATCGGTATGGTTGCTGTTGGTGCTGCGGCTGTTGGCGCTGCGGCTCATGCTGCAGTTACAGCAGTCCAGAAGGCAAAATCAGACAAGCCTGGTAATGATAAAGCATAATCATGGAGTATAACTTATGGCAAAAAGAATAGTTGTTGATCCGATTCCCCGTATTGAGGGACATCTTAGAATAGAGGCGAAGCTGAACGACAGCAATGTTATTGAGGACGCATACTCCAGTGGCACCATGTGGCGTGGTATTGAGGTTATTCTCAAGGGGCGTGACCCAAGAGATGCCTGGGCCTTTACGGAGCGCATCTGTGGCGTTTGTACAACGGTTCATGCTCTTGCGTCGGTAAGGTGCGTTGAGGATGCCCTTGGAATTACCATTCCGACCAATGCCCGTATCATCAGAAACCTGATGAATGCCACCCAGGTGACTCAGGATCATCTGGTGCACTTTTACCATCTTCATGCGCTTGACTGGGTTGATGTTGTCAGCGCTCTCAAGGCAGATCCAAAACAGGCCTCTGCCATTGCTCAAAGCATCTCCCCATGGCCGAAGTCGTCGGTTGGCTACTTCAAGGATCTTCAGCAACGTCTGGTCGGGTTTGTTGAAAGTGGACAGCTTGGTATTTTCTCGAATGGTTACTGGGGCCATCCTGCCTACAAGCTTCCAGCGGAAGTGAATCTGATCGCGGTGGCTCACTATCTTGAGGCGCTTGATTTTCAGAAGGAGATCATCAAGATCCACACGATTTTTGGTGGCAAAAATCCCCATCCAAATTATCTGGTGGGCGGTATGGCCTGCGCTATTGATCCAAACAGCGATACGGCGATCAATATTGAACGTCTGATGATGGTCAAGAAAATTATCGATGATACCAACACCTTTATTGATCAGGTCTATATTCCTGATCTTATTGCAATTGCAGGATATTACAAGGGATGGCTCTATGGTGGTGGCCTTGGCAACTACCTCAGCTATGGTGATTTCCCCGAGACAACCCTTGCTGATTTCAAGACGCTGCTCTGGCCGAGAGGGGCTATTCTCAACAAGGATCTTGCCAATGTCATTGACGTTGATCCAAGGGATGCGGCTCAGGTTACCGAGGAGGTGAGCCACAGTTGGTACACCTATTCGGGTGGTGACAACAAGGGGCTTCATCCATGGAAGGGCGAAACAACGCCAGCGTATACGGGCCCGAAACCTCCGTTCGAACATCTTGATACCACCAAAAAGTACAGTTGGCTGAAGACGCCTCGCTGGAAGAACCATCCGATGGAGGTGGGTCCGCTTGCTCGAGTGCTGGTTGCTTATGCCAAAGGAGATCCGATGATCAAGGATACCGTTGGAATGGTGCTGTCCAAGCTTGAGGTTGGGCCGGAGGCGCTCTTTTCGACACTTGGCCGTACTGCCGCTCGTGGCATTGAGTGCAAGCAGACAGCCGGGTTTATGAATCATTATTACGCTCAATTGATTGCCAACATTAAAACCGGTGATTACCGTACCTTTAACAGTGAACGCTGGGATCCCGCCTCCTGGCCGGAAGAGTGCAAGGGATTTGGCTATACCGAAGCGCCCCGTGGTTCACTTGGTCACTGGATCAAGATCAAGGACAAGAAAATCAAGGAGTACCAGATTGTTGTGCCCTCTACCTGGAATGCTTCGCCACGTGATGCCAATGGCAATTCTGGAGCTTATGAGTCTGCACTGAAGGGGACGCCAATGATCAATCCTGAACAGCCTCTTGAGATTCTCAGAACGGTGCACTCATTCGATCCCTGTCTTGCCTGCGCCTCTCATCTTTTTGATATGAATGGCAAGGAGATAACATCTGTTACAATCGTCTAAACGGAGCGGTGTCATGGGTAGAATAATTGAAGAGATCTATGTCTGGAGGCTTCCGGTCAGATTTTACCATTGGATCAATGCGCTGTGTATGGTGGCACTTTTTGCAACTGGTATGTACATTGCTGCTCCGGTGCTGAATCCAGCACTTGGTGAGGCAGTATGGCACAAGGGCATGGGATGGTGGCGCTATCTCCATTTTGCTTTCGCCTTCATTTTTATTGCCAACTTTTTGTTTCGCTTGTATTGGGCACTGTTCGGCGGCGACAAATATGCACGATTTGGTGGATTCAGGCCGTGGTCGGCAGCGTGGTGGGGAAAACCTTTCCGGGAGCAGGTCGAGTCCTATCTTTTTTTGCGCTCGGATGAGCCTAACTATGTCGGGCATAATCCTGTCGCGGCTTTGGCTCATTTTATTTTCATTTTTTGCGGCTCGACCTTCATGATTTTTTCAGGTCTGGCGATGTACGGAGAAAATAATCCGGGTGGCTTTAATTCGGCATGGTTTGGATGGCTTATACCGCTTTTTGGCGGGAGTTACAGCCTTCATTTTACTCATCACCTTTTTGCCTGGATTTTTCCGGTCTACGTTATCATGCACCTTTATGCGGTGTTTCGTCATGATATTGTTGATCGTACGAGCGTTACCTCCTCAATAATTACTGGCTATAAGCATAAGGTTGAGGAAGAGCCCGGATGAAATTTAAAGACATCAATGTTATTGGTCTTGGAAATCTGCTCTATGGGGATGAGGGGTTTGGAGTTGCTGCTCTTGAGATGTTCAGGGAAGCAACACATTTCCCTTCTTCGGTGCACTGTATTGATGGCGGAACCCAGGGGATTTACCTGCTTGATTACATTGAATCATCTGATGCTGTGATTATTTTTGATGCGCTGATTCCTCTGGATTATGATCGGCGTGTTTATGTTTACCGAAACGATGAACTTCCGGCATTCATTCACCGGAAAATGTCCTCTCATCAAATGGGACTGAGTGAGATGCTTGGTATTGCAAAACTCCATGGACGGATGCCCCTGGAAATTGCGCTGATTGGTGTTCCTCCAAGGGAGCTTGAGCTCAATGTTGGTTTGAGCACGGAGATCTCTCTACTGCTGCCCGAAGCGGTAGAGCAGGCCCATGCTCTTGTTGATGGATGGCTGTCAGAGTCACGGTGACCCCGTTTCAGTCCCGGGTGACCCGGACCTGAATGGTGGCAGGTTATGGCTTGATCAGTCGTAGGAATTCACTCCTTGTGGAGGGTGAGGTGATGAATTGTCCAGACATGGCTGAGGTTGTGGTGACTGAGTTGATCTTTTCAACGCCACGCATCACCATGCAGAGATGTTTTGCCTCAATAACGACCGCAACACCCTTTGGGTTCAGTACATTTTGTATTGTATCCCGTATCTGCTGGGTGAGCCGCTCCTGAACCTGGAGGCGGCGGGAAAAGACCTCTACAACCCGCGCAAGTTTTGACAACCCGACAATTTTTCCGTCAGGGATATAGGCGACGTGTGCTTTTCCGAAAAAGGGGAGTATATGGTGTTCGCACATCGAAAAAAGATCAATATCCCGCACTAGCACCATCTCATCATAAGCCTCGGTAAAGACAGCCTTTTTCAGAAGCTCTTCGGGATCCTCATGGTAACCCTTCGTCAGAAAACGAAGTGACTTTGCTACCCGTTCAGGCGTTTTCAGAAGACCTTCTCGCCCGGGGTCTTCGCCGATACCCTCCAGCATGGCATACACTGCATCAGACAATGTATTCATAATCAGCGGATTGGTTTCCGGTGCCTCCCTGCAGCATTTGTCATTATCCCAGCAACTGCCTCTGCTGGATGTATAAGATGGGTTATTCTCCAAGATAGCGGACTGAATTTTTCCCTGTTTCATAGATAGTTACTTCATGGAGCGCAAGCTCCTGGTTATTGATGGTCGTTTGCAGCCGTTGTTCAAGAATATCCCATATCAGCACAGCCAGTACCTCAGTTGTTGGTACGCAATCCTGAAGTTCCGGCACGTCATGGTTCAGGTGCTTGTGGTCAAATCTACCTATTATCTCCTTTTCCAGTATGTTTTTCAGCTCTTTAAGGTCGAAAAGAAAACCTGTATTGCGGTCAACCACACCGCTGAGGGTGATTTCCAGCAGATAATTGTGTCCATGTCCATTGATATTGCTGCATTTGCCATAAATATCAATGTTTTCATGTTCTGTGCAGAGAGGATTGAAGAGCCGATGCGCAGCATTGAACTCAATTTTTCTTGAAACGTAGACTTTTCTTGGCTTCTGCAAAAGATTATTCATAAAACGGCGTCATAAGTGGTTTACAGACGTGGCAAAGGAGTATGTCAGAATTGCAACACCCTTCCCGATTTAACAAACTGGAGTTGGTGGTTATAAGTTTCAAAGTCTGATTTTTGGTAGAGTTAAGGAGATTTTGTGCTGCCAGGGTGGGGAATACGGGAAAATTTGGTTAGAATGGGGGGGGGGGTGGAGGCAGTCAGGCGGCATGATAACATTTGAGACGACAATGAGTGACACTATTATTCAGGAAGTCAAATGTTGTTCTATAACTTAATACGAGATAATGGATAAAAAACGGGTAAGGGGATTGTTCAGGATACCGATCATCATCGGCGTGTTGTCGCCACTCCTTCTATGGGGTTGTGGTGCAAACAGTGATGGCGGCAAAGATCCGAAAAAGAGGGAGCAGCCAACCTTGTGGGTGGCATCGGTACAGCGTTCGGATGCAACCGTTACCACCGGATATGCGGCCCTGCTTGAAGGCAAGGTGAATGTTGAAATTCGTCCCCAGGTTGATGGTACGCTCCAGAATATTTATGTTGATGAAGGAGCCTTTGTCAAGGCGGGCCAGCCGCTTTTCAGGATTGATGATCAGGTTTACCGCGAGCAGTATAACGGCGCTTTGGCGGCTCAGCATGCGGCAGAGGCGCGGCTGGTTGCGGCAAAGATCAATATGGATAAACTGGTGCCGCTGGTGCAGAGCAACGTGGTCTCGGATATTCAGCTTAAAGGTGCGCAGGCTGATTATCAGGTCGCTCAGGCTGCAGTAGAGCAGGCAAAGGCGACTCTTCGTTCTGCTTCGCTCAATCTTGCTTACACCGTTATCAAGGCACCGGTCAGCGGTTATATAGGAAAAATTCCCTTCAGAATCGGAACTCTTGTCACCAAAAATCAGGCTGGATGGTTGACACTGCTCAGTGATGTCAGCGAGGTGTATGCCTATTTCAGTATGAGTGAACTCGACTATATTCGCTTCAAAAAGCAGTTTGCCGGTTTCTCGATGCAGGAGATGCTGCGTCAGGTCCCTCCGGTTTCACTGCTGCTGGCGGATGGCAGCAGTTTCAGTGAAAAAGGTTCGATCACAACCGTGAGCGGGCAGTTTGACCAGGCAACGGGGTCGGTCAGGGTAAGGGCCGTATTTCCCAATCGCCAGGGTCTCTTGCGCTCTGGAAATACCGGTACGGTGGTGATGGAATCGCTCTATCGTCAGGCGCTCATGGTGCCGCAGGCTTCGACGGTTGAGCTGCAGGACAAGGTATTTGTTCTTCTGCTCGACAAGGGCAACAAGGTGAGGAAGCAGGCAATTACCGTAGCGGCCAGAACTACCGACAGCTATGTGGTGAGTTCCGGCCTGAACGAGGGGGATACTTTTGTGATGGTGGGTGTGGACAAATTGCAGGATGGCGCTGTGATTACGCCGGTCAGGAGTACTCCTGTAGCAGGGGAGCCAAAAAAATGAGAGTGCCACTGAGGGAGAAATTTTTTCCGCAGTGTGCGGATGAGCTAAACGTATTGAGTGATGTTTGAACGATTTATTTCCAGGCCGGTTCTTGCAACGGTCATATCGGTGATTCTGGTGATTCTCGGCCTTGTCGGGATGAATCAGTTGGCAATTACACGGTTTCCTGATATTGCCCCGCCAAGTGTGTCGGTGACGGCAAGTTATCCCGGCGCAAGCGCTGAGACGGTGGGTCGCTCGGTTGCGCCTCCCCTCGAAGAGGCCATCAATGGCGTGGAAAACATGACCTACATGACCTCCACCTCCGCCAATGATGGTTCGCTCTCCATTACCGTCTTTTTCAAACAGGGCACCAACCCCGATCAGGCTGCGGTGAATGTGCAGAACCGTGTGTCGCAGGCGACAAGCCGTTTGCCTGCCGAGGTGAACCAGATTGGTGTGACAACAGTCAAGCGCCAGAACAGTCAGATTATGCTGATCAATCTGGCGAGCAAGATTCCTCAGTACGATACGATCTTTCTGCAGAACTATGCGAAAATTAATATCGTTGATGATTTGTCGAGGGTGCCGGGCGTTGGCCAGGTATCGGTCTATGGCAACCTCGACTATTCCATGCGCATCTGGCTGAGGCCAAAGCAGATGGCAGCTTACAAGGTGACACCGCAAGAGGTTGCCGCAGCGATTCAGAGCCAGAATCTGGAGGCAGCTCCCGGATCGTTTGGTGAGAACAGCTCCCAGGCCTTGCAATATGTGATGAAGTACAAGGGGAAGAATCGCTATCCCGGCGAGTATGAAACTATGGTGATTCGCTCAAATCCGGATGGCTCACTGCTCAAGCTTGGCGATATTGCCCGCGTGGAGTTTGGCGCTTACCGCTACACGGTTAACACCAAAGCCAATGGCGATCCTGCCGTGGTTCTTGCGGTTTTTCAGGCTCCGGGTTCAAATGCCAACAAGGTTGAAATCGGCCTTCGCAAGGCCCTCGAAAAAGTATCAGTCTCCTTCCCGGCAGGCATCTCCTATTCGATTCCCTACAGCTCCAAAAAGGTGGTTGATGAGTCTATTAATCAGGTGATTCATACGCTCATTGAAGCTTTTCTGCTGGTCTTTCTGGTGGTGTTTATCTTCCTGCAGGATTTGCGTTCGACCCTTATTCCTGCTATTGCTGTTCCGGTTGCCATTATTGGCACCTTTTTCTTTATGAACCTCTTTGGTTTTTCAATCAACGTCTTGACGCTTTTCGGCCTCGTGCTGGCAATAGGGATTGTGGTGGATGATGCGATTGTGGTGGTTGAGGCGGTTCATGCCAAAATGGAGCAGAAACGTTATCCGGCCAAAGTTGCCACCGTCTCGGCCATGCGAGAGATTACGAAAGCCATTGTCACCATTACGCTGGTGATGTCGTCCGTATTTTTGCCGGTCGGTTTTCTCGAAGGCTCGACGGGTGTTTTTTATCGGCAGTTTGCCTTTACGCTGGCCATTGCCATTCTTATATCAGCCGTCAACGCCCTGACCCTGAGCCCCGCGCTGTGCGCCCTCTTTTTGACGAATCTGCACGATCCGGATGGTGTTGGTCATCATCACAAGCTCAAGAGATTTGGTGGCTTTGGACAGCGATTTTTCACCAGCTTTAACGCCAGTTTTGAGGCGATGAAGCGGAAATATCTCGGCACTCTTGTTTTTCTCATCCGCAATAAACGCATCACCTTTGGCGCTCTGGGCGTGGTAATTGCGCTCTCTTTCTGGCTCTTCAAAATTATGCCGACAGGGTTTATTCCTGATGAGGACAACGGCTTTGTGATTGTCTCCGTCACCCTGCCACCAGGTGCGTCATTGCAGCGCACCCAGAAGACGCTCGACGGCGCAACCACTACCTTGCAGTCCATGCCATCGGTGCGCAAGGTGATTGCTGTGGTCGGCATTAACATTCTCACACGAAGCTCTTCGCCCTCATCCGGCCTGCTTTTTGTGCAACTGCGAGATCATCAGGATCGGGGTGACCAAGGCGATATCAAGAAGATTCTTGCCACGATGTCAAAGAAGTTGAGCAATCGGGATGGCTCGTTCTTTGCCCTTGCGCAGCCCACAGTTCCTGGCTTCAGTACGGTCGGAGGTCTTGAGTTTGTGTTGCAGGATCGCAGCGGTGGTTCGATCGACAAGTTCAGCGGGATATCGAAGGGGTTTCTTGATGCATTGATGAAGCGACCGGAAATCGGGTTTGCTTTCACCAACTTCAAGGCGACTTACCCGCAGTATGAGCTTGAGGTGGATAATATCAAGGCCGGTCAGCTTGGGGTGAATGTCAAAGAGATCATGACCGTATTGCAGGCTTATTATGGCAGTATGCAAGCGTCGGATTTCAACCGCTTTGGCAAATATTATCGCGTGGTGATGCAGGCCGAGCCTTCGGATCGGACCGAGCCATTGTCGCTGAACGGGGTGTTTGTTAAAAATACAAGAGGTGACATGGTGCCGGTTTCATCGGTCATTACTCTTAAAAAGGTGTACGGCACGGAGTCGGTCGACCATTTCAACCTCTTTAATGCCATTTCAATCAATGCGGTTGTCAAGCCGGGATTCAGTACCGGTCAGGCAATCAAGGCGGTTGAAGAGGTCTCCATGAGCACGTTGCCATCAGGCTACAGCTACGACTGGAAAGGACAGAGCAGGGAGGAGATTGAGTCGACCGGTGGGCTGCTCTTTATTTTTATGCTCTCGATTTTGTTTGTCTACTTCCTGTTGGCAGCTCTTTACGAAAGCTACCTGCTTCCTCTTGCGGTGATGTTTTCGATACCGACAGGGCTGCTTGGTGTTTTTCTCGGGATCAAGCTTGCCGGTATTGAAAATAATATCTATGTCCAGGTTGCCGTTATCATGCTGATCGGGCTTCTGGCCAAAAATGCCATTCTGATTGTCGAGTTTGCCCTTCAGCGGAGGGTTTCGGGCAGTACGCTCTCTGCGGCGGCAATAGAAGGCGCAAAAGCGAGACTTCGCCCTATCTTGATGACCTCTCTTGCCTTTATAGCGGGCCTGTTGCCGCTTCTCTTTGTGAGCGGGCCTGCTGCTCAGGGGAACCACTCGATTGGCGCAGCGGCTATCGGAGGAATGCTGGTTGGTATGGTGCTCGGTATTTTTGTTGTTCCGGTGCTCTTTGTCACTTTCCAGTATCTGCAGGAGCGCATTACCGGAGTGGCATGTCCAATTGTTGAGGCCGGGGAGCTGCTTGAAGAGGTGCTCATCGAAGAAAAAGCGCGCTCAAAGAAATTATCTTGATGTCTAAAGAGAGGTTATGAAAAAAAAGAGGGATGTTGTTGTCTTGACAGGGATGCTTTTTCTTGTCGGTTTCAGTATGGCCGGGTGCAGTGGCAGCCGGGAATTAGCGCAGCATGATGGTGCATTTCCGGCAAGTTATCGTGGCGTTTCACCGGTGGTTTCGGTTGCACCTCTTGATACGGTTATCGCCAGGCTTCCCTATAAAAGTTTTTTTGCGGACCAGCCACTGCAAGCGCTGATTGATATGGCTGTGGAGAACAATATTGATCTTCAGGTAGCCGTAAAAAATATTGATTATGCCCAGCAAACGCTGAATGCTTCAAAACTTGGATCTCTTCCCGCATTAAGTCTGGGAGGGCAGGGCATTCGAAACTACTCATCCGACAATGGGGTCAAGAAAACTCCTGAGGAGTACATTGCATCAGCTTCAGCCTCCTGGGAACTTGATGTTTGGGGGAAAATTCGCAGCAGGAGTCAATCAGCGCTTGCCTCATATCTAAAAACAGAGGAGGCTGCCAAAGTTGTGCGTACACGGTTGGTGGCTGATGTGGCGGCTGGCTATTACAATCTTTTGATGCTTGATGCGCAGCTTGCCGTATCAAAGAAAAATCTGGCTCTTGCCGATACGACACTGAAGATGATTCAGCTTCAGTACACTGCTGGACAGGTCAGTGATCTTGCCATAAAGCAGCAGGATGCGTCGCGTCTCTCAATAGCCGGTTCCATTCCTCTTATTGAGCAGAATATTGCGTTGCAGGAGAATGCGTTGAGTACGCTTTGCGGGAAAATGCCTGGCCCGATTCGCCGCAATCAGTCGCTTTTCAATGCAAAAGTGGTTGACAATGTTTCAGTGGGGATTCCTGCAGCCATGCTCCAGAACCGACCTGATGTGCGTGCGGCTGAACTTGCGGTACGAGGTGCAAATGCCGATATCGATGACGTTGGGGCAACTTTTTATCCCTCGATTGTTATTACTGCCCAGGGAGGAGTAAGTGCCCTTAAAGCAAGTGAGTGGTTTACTGTGCCAGGCTCTTTGTTCGGGATGTTGCAGGGCTCCTTGCTTCAGCCGCTGTTTCAGCGTGGGCAGTTGAAAGCAAACTATGAACAGTCTAAAATTAAACGGGATCAGGCTGAACTCGGATTCAAGCAATCGGTGTTGAAAGCGGTAGCCGAGGTCTCTGATGCCCTTGTACGGCTTGAGAAGATAAAGGCGCAGGAGGGTATCGCAGAGGAGCGTGTCGCTTCTTTGAGGATTGCTGTGGGCAATGCGGAAATGCTTTTCAAGAGCGGGATGGCGACTTATCTTGAAGTTATTGTTGTACAGAGCAATTCGCTTGCCGCAGAGCTTGCTCTTGCCGATCTGCGGAGACAGCATCTGGCTGCCATGGCAGAACTTTATCGTTCAGTTGGCGGCGGATGGCGGTAGGGTGTACCTTTTTATCCTCTGTCTTCAAGCGGGATGTCATTTTTGTTACAGCACCGACCCGGTACTACGATGTTGGCTTCTGCCCGGTGTTTGTCCCGTAGTCAGTTAGCTGCTCATTCCGGCTTTGCTTTTGAGCGCGCTTTGATACGGCCTTCGGCCTACTCAGCGGCCGGTCATCGGATGTCGAGTAGCGCAAAGCGCGTATCAAGGCACAGCACGCCATAATTTTCCGGTTCCAGCGACTAAAAAAATGAGCACCTTGGGCATCCGATTTCCAGCACCAATACTGCCCGCCCTGTTAACATCAAACTCGCTATTGACAGCATTAAAAATTTTTACTCCAGGGGCATAAAAAAGGAAATCACTCAGTTTAGCTTTATGTTACCATGGAGGGTTCTTCAATGAGCAAAGAGGGCGGTTGTCATGCATAAGGTCATTGATCCGAAAGGAGTTGCAGGCCTTTCGGAGGTGGAGGCGGCAGAGCGTCTGGCAGCGGAAGGGTATAATGAGCTGCCCTCGTCGGGGGAGCGCACTCTTCTTGTGCTTGCGTTCGGCGTTGTCCGCGAGCCGATGTTTCTGTTGCTGGTTGCCTGCGGGGTGCTCTATCTGGTGCTTGGCGATCTCAATGAGGCGTTGATGCTTCTGGGATTTGTGCTGTTCGTCATGGGGTTGACCCTCTATCAGGAGCGGAAAACAGAGCATGCACTGGATGCGTTGCGCGATCTTTCGAGCCCCCGTGCCTTGGTAGTCAGGGATGGCAAAGAGCGGCGCATTGCCGGACGGGAGGTGGTGCCGGGCGATATTCTTGTGATCAGTGAGGGTGATCGTGTTCCCGCAGATGCTCTGCTTCTCTCGTGCCTGAATCTCTCGGTCGATGAATCGCTGTTGACCGGTGAGTCGCTGCCCGTCCGAAAATCTGATGACAATCAGGAGAACAAAGAGCCTCGTCCGGGCGGAGATGATCTCTCTTTTGTCTTTTCGGGCACGTTGGTGGTTCAGGGGCAGGGTGTTGCGAGGGTTATTGCAACCGGCATCAAGAGCGAAATCGGAAAGATTGGCAAGGTGTTGCAGAGCGTTGAACCTGAGGAGACCCTTTTGCAGAGGGAGACAAACCGATGGGTGCATCATCTGGCGATTGTTGGTCTCTCGTTGTGTCTTCTTGTGGTCATTTTCTACAGCATCACTCACGGCGACTGGCTTAATGGATTGCTGGCCGGCGTTACCCTTGCCATGGCAACACTCCCCGAAGAGTTGCCGGTTGTGTTGACCATTTTTCTTGCTTTGGGAGCCTGGCGCATTTCAAAAAAACAGGTGCTGACCCGCCGGATGCCTGCCATCGAGACACTTGGCTCTGCGACGGTTCTCTGCGTGGACAAGACCGGCACCCTGACCATGAATCGCATGACCGTGAGCAAGCTCTTTGCCGGAGAGGAGTTTTTTGATGTTCCAGCGGCTTCAGGGAGCGCTGCGCCAGAAAACTTTCATAACCTGCTCGAATTTGCCCTGCTTTCCACCCAGCTTGACCCGTTTGATCCGATGGAAAAAGCAATCAAAGAGTCTGGTGATCACTTTCTGATGGAGACTGAACACTTGCACAAGGATTGGGATCTGGTGCATGAATATCCCCTCTCCAAAGAGCTGCTCTCCATCTCCCGCGTCTGGAAAGCTTCGGAAAGGGAGGAGTATATCATTGCCGCCAAGGGCGCTCCTGAAGCAATCCTTGATCTTTGTCATTGTGACGA
>CAIPMW010000096.1 GCA_903866255.1 uncultured Chlorobiaceae bacterium
CTTTTCCGTAATGCTCACGACGAGAGCTTTTGACAAACGCCGCTTACGGTGGTTTGCATCCTGCTCCTGCAAGCCGAATGCGAGGGGCCGACCCTCATCTCTTGCACTGCTTATCTACAGCGCACATCGCTCAGTTTAGGTGATACCAATATCGTTATCTCTACCCTGACGCGTCGTCCGATCGAGGTATTTGCCGTTTTTAACAAAGAAGCACCCCAGTCCTGAACTGTTCATACCCTTCATCAAACGACTCTGCAAACTCCGGATCCAGAGCTTTTTGTTCGTCGATAAATGCCTGTAATTTATCCATGCCTTATTTTCTCCTTCTCCATAAAACAAGTGCTGAAAAAAAGCTTTGAAGGGATCTTTTTCGGCAGCATTTTTGAGAAAAAGCTTTGCCGGTCACTCTTCCGCCACAACAATATTTCCGTTAGCAGCTACAACCACGTTGGCTCCTGAGCGTTTTTTGTTACGCCGATATTTTTCTTCTTGATCGTTGTGTGGGGACTCCATAGAGCATCCCCTCTGCACTGATATCCTCGTCGATATCAGGCCAGTGAATACCGATTCCGTTACCAATGATCTCAAAGTTGTTTCTCTGCTCCACGGAGCTTTCGGTTAAACGCCATGACCATGTCAAGGGGACACTGATTGTTCGTCCGTCATCAAGAGTTACGGAAATCACCTCGTCAGTGATTTCAACGGCGCTGATCCTTGGTTCATTATTGACAGCAGTGTTCATGGGGTTGAGTCACGCAATGATTTTGTCATAGTCAGCATGAGAGCCTATCCAGATCCACTGAATCGCGCCTGGAGCATCAATTCCAATTGCACGATAACGTTTGCCTGGTCGCACTGACCATAGCTCGTCAATTCGTTTCAACTGCAAAGAGGGATGGCGAGGATGAATAGGGGCACTGTTTCCACTCACTGAATCGAAAGGTTCAGTTTTTTTCCAAGAGCTTCAGTGTAGTGCATCAACATCGACAGTCGTACATCTTGCGAGTGATTTTCAATACGGGAAATAGTGGATTTATTGGTCTTCAGTTTACCCGCAATATCTTCCTGTGTTAACCCGACACTCTCACGAGCCTGACGAAGGAGCACCCCTATCTTGAACTGTTCATACCCTTCATCAAATGATTCCGCAAACTCTGGATCAAGAGCTTTTTGCTCATCAATAAATGCCTGTAGCTCATCCATGCCTTTTTCCCTCCTCGTATATTTTTTTTCGTTGCTCTGCCAGAGCGATCTCTTGATCTGGTGTTTTCTGACTTTTCTTGCTGAACCCGTTTGTTAAAAGAACGAGGCTTACCTTATCCATAAAACCAAGCAGTCGGAATGCGTTGTTGCCGTGTTTGGCTCGAACTTCCCAGATTCCGTTGGTGTTTTCAAGCTTTTTAAAATACTCTTTTGGTACTATCTGAATATCTCTGATTAAAGCGAGAACCCAAAAAACCTTCTGTTTCTCTTTCGCCGACAAGGCACTCAAAAAATCTTTAACAGGACTTTTTCTGGCAGAATTTTTGAAGAAAATTATTTCTCTCATCTGCGATATCCTCAAAAGTTAACTTGAGACGAAAATTAACTGAATTATTTGTAATACCAAGCCATTCTATGCAGGATATTTCGACGAGTTGATGGTTCAAAGTCATGGCGCTTCCGTTTTCACAAATCTTCAAACTAAAAATGGCAGGCTCTATTTTACGGTTGTTTCTGGCAAATTGCATGGGTAAAGCCTGAATAAAAAGTAAATTGTGCCACTACCACAGCATACCTTAACCAGCTACAAGAGTCTGATGATGGATGCTTGTATGGATTCCTTTTAACAGATAACCAGACGAGCCCTTGTCGCAACTTGAACACATCGAAGCCATAGAAAAGCGCCTCTGGAACGCGGCGGATACGTTGCGGGCAAACTCGAACTATGCGAGCAACGAGTACTTTTTGCCGGTCATGGGGCTGATTTTTCTGCGCCATGCCTCTACAGCCGCTTTCTGGCGGTGCGGGAGGGGCTCGAAGCGGGCCTGCCTACACGCGGGGGCAAAACCCGTCCGCTCTCCAGGGAGGATTTTTCCGGCAAGAGTGCCATCTACCTGAAACCGGAAGCACTTGCGGCAGCTATCAAGAGTAATTTTCAGGAGTTGTGGATATGAGCAAGAAAAGTAACACCGAGAATTTTCGGAAATCAAGAGGCCGGAGCCGGGATGATGCAATGTTTCCTGTGCCGATCTCCAAAGATGAGCTTCCCGCTGATTATTTTGGTGTATTGGCAGGAATCAAGGAACGGATACAGTCAGAGCGTTTACGTGTTACGCTTTCAGCTAATGCAGCAATGGTGCTTCTTTACTGGGATATAGGCAAGGTGATTCTGGAGCGTCAGGAAAAACAGGGGTGGGGTGCAAAAGTTATTGATCGTTTATCTTGTGATTTGAAAACTTCCTTTATGGATATGAGCGGGTTTTCGCCCCGTAATCTGAAATATATGCGCAAGTTTGTTGAGTCATGGCCTGACAGGGAAATAGTGCAACGCACCGTTGCACAAATTCCCTGGCGCAGCAATCTTGCTTTGCTTGACAAGCTGAAAGATTCCAAAACCAGGCTCTGGTACGCCAGTAATTCCATTTCTAAAACAAAAGTGTTATAATATACCCTAAAAGGAGGTGGGTATATGGCACGACCAGCAAGTGGTAAGGAGGTTTTGGAAAAAGCAAAGGAAACATTGGCGAATGCTCGAACTGTAGAAGAGCTGCGC
>CAIPMW010000097.1 GCA_903866255.1 uncultured Chlorobiaceae bacterium
CTGGGCTCATGAAGGGTATCTTGTCGCTATTGATATTCTCCAGGATGATGAGTTTCTTTCAGAACTCCAGCGCCTTGCCTCATCCTTCGGGATTGGTATTATTCAACTCGACCCGGTCGATATTGACAGCTCCAGGGTTCTTTACCCTGCACGCCAAAAGGAGACACTTGACTGGGAAACTGTCAATAAACTGTGTGAGCAGAACTCAGACTTTGAGGAGTTCCTTAAAGCGGTCAAGATCGACTTTGAGTCAAAGCGGTTTCACAAAAATGAGTATGATAGTGTTGTCAAGGATATCCGAAGCTACATTCGCGAAAAATTAAAGATTGAACAGGAGTAATTGTTCATAAATGGAGAGAGAGTGTGAAAATTCTGCGGTTAAACATTGAGGGGTTTCGTTCTCTGCGGAATGTAACCTGGAGACCTGGTAATCTCAACGTGATCATTGGACCTAATGGCACCGGAAAGTCGAATCTGTTGCGTTTTTTGGAGTTGATCTCTCTTTCGGCTCATGGAAGGCTGGGCAAATATATTCAGTCTTTAGGCGGAATGGAGCCAATCGTTTGGGATGGTATTGCATCATCCATCAAGTTTTCTCTGGAAACAACGGTTGAAGGAGGCGATTATGACCCTGAACACTATGAACTCGAATTGTCAAGACTTGGTAAGGGAAGTTCATACAAGGTTGAAAAAGAGCTTTTGACAAACTTATATAAGTTAAAGAAAAACCTTAAAACACAGCCTTTTAAGTTTTTGGAAAGAACAGGAAAGCAAACGTTTTTTTTTGATGAAATGGAAAATACGTTTACCCCTGCGGAAGAATTTATTTCAGACGAAGAGAGCCTTCTTTCGATCGCATCCGGGCCATTTATCAATAATCAGTTTATTCCACCATTCCAAAGATGGCTCTCATCCATAGCGGTGTATCATGATGTCACGACTGGCAAGGATGCTCCCATTCGCCAGCCAGCAATTGCGAGGATGGAAAAACGGGTTGACCCGGATGGACAAAATCTTATCAGTGTGCTCCATACTCTGTATACGGGTGATCGTGATTTCAAAAAGGATATTAATTCCGCCATGCAGGCAGCCTTTGGTGATGATTTTGAAGAGCTGGTTTTTCCACCGGCATCGGATCAAAGAATACAAATGCGGATTCGCTGGAAATCACTGAAACGCGAGCAATCAGCGGCTGAACTGTCGGACGGGACGCTCCGTTTTCTTTTTTTACTGACCGTACTGGCGAGCCCTTCTCCCGCTCCGGTTATTGCCATTGATGAGCCCGAGACCGGACTTCATCCCTCAATGCTTCCCATTATTGCTGAATATGCAATAGATGCATCAACCAGGTCACAGGTTATTCTGACGACCCATTCGCCCAACTTTTTAAACGCTTTTGCCGGAACCATACCTACAACCACAGTTGCAAAATGGGAAAATGGGGAGACGCAACTGAGAACCATACAGGGGGATGATCTGAACTACTGGCTCCAGGAGTACTCTCTTGGCTCTCTTTTCAAATCCGGTGAACTGGAGGAGATGGGATGAGATTGATCCTGAAATATTTCCGCAAAGAGTTAAAAACGCATTTCCCAAAAAGATTGACAGGCCTGAAACGGTCAATTTTACTGAACCACCGGCAAAATTACTGGAACGCCTTTATTCGCTCCATACACATCGTTCATACAAAAAGGTTGTTCATGGCAGAGAGCTTTTTGGTAAACTCAATCCTGAAATCGCCAGTCAAAAATGC
>CAIPMW010000098.1 GCA_903866255.1 uncultured Chlorobiaceae bacterium
CTTTTCCGTAATGCTCACGACGAGAGCTTTTGACAAACGCCGCTTACGGTGGTTTGCATCCTGCTCCTGCAAGCCGAATGCGAGGGGCCGACCCTCATCTCTTGCACTGCTTATCTACAGCGCACATCGCTCAGTTTAGGTATCAAGAAGATAGCGTAGCATTACAAAGCCTCCCGCTCTGGCTGCTCCCCTGCGTCACGCTCCTCCATAAAATCATCCGTCATCGCTTTCGGCCCAAAGAAAAAACTGTCCCAAGTCTGGCCGACAGGCGCAAGTATCCGCTCATTAACCTTTTACCCGAATGCTTACTTTTTTAACGTTCTCCGGTAACCGGACATTTACAACAATCGTACGGCCTGAGAGCGATTGTTGATAAAGACGGTGCTGGTAGTCATTAATGCCTCCTGAAAATGATGGATATATTACGATTATATAACAAATTATCACCCGGCAATCAATCTTTTTTGCTGTATGGGTTGTGCCGCTGTAATGGGACGATAACAACATCATAAGGCTCAAAATGCTCTCCCACGTTTGGCCGACAGAAGCAATGAGCCGCTCACTACCCTTTACTCTCATGCTTTCGAGTGGAGTTCGGCTTTCCCGAAAAAAACTCAACTTAAACAACGCAAGGCCCGTTCAATTTGAATTTCCCGCCACCTCACGCACCGCAGGCCCCGTCAAACGGCTTCGGCCCCCTGACAGAGGATGAACCCTGATCTGCGTGGTGATTCGCTCCTTGAGCGCTGGAACATGAGAGATAATGCCGATGATCTTCCCCTTCTGCTGAAGCGCCGCAAGGGTTTGCAGGGCGGTATCGAGGGCATCCTCATCAAGCGTGCCAAACCCTTCGTCAAGAAAGAGTGAATCAACCCTGACATTCCGGCTCGACATCTGCGACAGCCCGAGGGCCAGCGCAAGACTGACGATAAAGCTCTCTCCTCCCGAAAGGTTCAGGGTGGAGCGCACCTCCCCCGCCTGATAGTTGTCGATGACATTGAGGCCAAGGGGATGGTCGGTTGAGCGGACAAGGAGATAGCGATCGCTCATGTTGACCAGTTGGCGGTTGGCGTGGCCAATCATGATGTCGAAGGTGAGCCCCTGGGCAAAATTGCGATACCTCTTGCCGTCGGCTGACCCAATCAGCTCATTAAGGGTTGTCCAGCGGGTACACTCCGCCTGATGAGCGGCAAGAGCGGCCGTTTTTTCGCGCAACAGGGCCGCAGCGCTCTCGTGCGCAAAGAGTTGCTGTTTCAGCTCTTCAATGGCAGAGCGAAGGGTGGCGCAATTGAGTAAAAGCTGTTCAATCTCCCCTTGCAGCTCTTCGGGCGAGGTATCGGTCAGTGCCAACTGTTGCTCGTTCATCAGCTTGCTCTGGCGTTCGCTCTGCAGGGTTTCAAGCTCAAGACGGCGTGCCGCCAGCCGCTTTGCCCGATCTTCAAGCTTTTCCAGCGCATCACGCTCCAATCGTGCTGCAAGAAAGCGTTCGAGACTCTCAAAGCCGACGGTAGCCAGCTCCCTGGTGAGCCGTGCCTGCTTCTCTGTGATCATCAGAGCCCTTCCCAAGGATGAGGTGGCAACCATTTCAAGGCGTGCCGAGAGGTCGCCTATCTGCTGCGACGCTTTGTCGCGACGGCTCCGGGCATCTTCAAGCGATGCTTCAGCAGCTTTAACTCGCTCAGCCAGAGAGCGCTCCACCACATCAGGATGTTGTGCACCAAATACCTGCTGCCGTTGCTCCTGAAGAGCTGCAACGGTTGTTTGAGCGGCGAGGAAGAGCCGCTCACTCTCGCCATGCTCCACCGTTTTCGCCGCACGAAGCTCATGCTGAGCCTTGAGGCTGCTCTCCAGCGCAGCGATCTGCTGCAGTGCCGTGGTTTTGCGATCTATGGCACGTTGCCACTCGTCAGCTCGCACATGCAGCTCCTGCAGCGCCTCACCATAAGCGCCCCCCTCTCCAGAGAGAATGTTGTACCCTGCAAGCTGCTGCTGGAGGCTCTCGTGCAGCGCCACTCGCCGCTCTCTGCTGGTGTTGCAGGACTCCTCTCCCCTTTTCACCTCCAATGCGGCGCTCTTCTGGCGATAATCCGCCGCATCCTCACGTCGCACCGTTTCGGCCAGTTGCTGATGCAATTGCTGCTCCTCCCTTTCGGCCCGCTTCTGCGCGGCTTCAAGTTGCTCAGCCTCCCCGAGCGCCTCGGCGTGCTGCCCCGCCTGACTGCGGGCACCCGCGACTCTCTGCATTGCCTGTTCATGGTTCAGCTCTTCGGCAATCCCAAGCTCTTTTGCAATATTGCTTCCGGCAGCACGCTCATCTGCCTGTGCTCTCCTGTCGGCAAGGAGCTGCCGTTCATAGTGCTCCCGATCGCTTGCCGCTTTGGCCAGCTCAAGCTTCAGTGTCGAAATCTTGCCAGTGCTCTCCTGCAGTGCCAGCCGGGCAAGGCGAAGGGTATCGTCGTCACCTGTGGTTTCAGGGCTCTCCTCTGCCCAGGGGTGGTGAGTCGAACCGCAGAGAGGGCATGGCTGCCCATCAAGCAGCAGCGTGCGCTCCTTCTCCAGAGAGAGAATTTTTGAGCGCAGCACCGCCTGATGCTCAAGCCCTTCAACGATCAGTGCCTCTTTTTGCTGAAGCAGGGTAAGGCTCTCAATCTCCAGAGTTGTGCGAGAGAGGGCTGCATCATTTTCCAGAAGAGTCTGCTCTGTCGCGACAAGGTGCTCCCCAATGTGAGCGGCATTTGAAAGGCGTGCAGCAAAAGCTTCAAGCACTCTGGTGCGCTCCAGCAAACGCTCTCTCTCCTCACGCAGTTGCGGAATACTCACTCCGGCAAGGAGCGTGGCAAGTTTTTGTGAAAGCAGCTCCCGCTGTGTACGGGATGCT
Organism: uncultured Chlorobiaceae bacterium; assembly: GCA_903866255.1. Taxonomy (GTDB): domain Bacteria; phylum Bacteroidota; class Chlorobiia; order Chlorobiales; family Chlorobiaceae; genus Chlorobium. The sequence goes on from CAIPMW010000098.1 coordinate 2,879, forward strand.
TCAAGAGCTGCCCGCTCCGCTGTTGCCTCCTGCTGCGCCTTGCGGTGAACCATCCCTGCCTGAGCAAGCTCCTGTTGTTTCTTTTGCAGTGTGGCTTTTGCTTTCAGCTCACCCTCCTCAGCTTCACGATGCTGCCCAACGGCAGCTTCAAGACCACTCAGCGACGCAAGAAGTGTGCGGTCGCACTCATGTTTAACCAGATATCTCTCCGACTCCTCAACCTTTTGCCTCGCCTGCTGCATTTCACCCTCAATGCGGGCAATCTGCCTCCCCAGCGTTACGCTCTGTTCGTGAAGAAGCCTCACAGCCCTCTCCTGCTCGCGACACTGCTCCATTTTGAATGATATCTGCACATCGAGTGCCCGAACGTCGCGCAGAACAACCGAAAGGGTTTTTGCCTCCTCTTTCACCTGCAGCTGCTTCTCTACCGCCTGCACGAACGCATCCCGTTGTGTCGCAAAAAGCTGTTTTACCTCCTCAAGGGCGCTCTCCAAAGTGTTTTTTTCGTGGAGTTCCCGCTTTTGAAGCTCCTGAAGCTGTTCAATGGTAGTGTATGCCGGTTCAAAGGCGGCCGCACGGCGGGCCATCTCCATCCGTTGACGATCGGCAGTAAAGCGATCCTCAAAGCTTTTCAGTTCATCGAAACTCCCTTGCATTCCCTCAAGTTCACCCTGCATGGCTGCAATCTGCCGAAGCCAGCGGAGAGCTGTTTCCGCCTGATGCTGCCGACTGATGAGGTTGACCTCATCCCGCTGCTTTACGGTTAACGCTGCCTCTACAGCGGCAACGCTCTCGGCATCAAGTAACTGAATGCCGGAACACTCATCCCTGAGCAATTTCAGCTTCTGCTGCTCAAAACGGTGACGCTCATGCACCTTCATGGAGATCAGTGAGTAAATCTCTGTGCCGGTGATCTGCTCAAGCACCGGTGCCCGATCATCATCACGAGCCTGGAGAAAGGCGGCAAATCCACCCTGGGCCAGCAGCATGGAGCGGGTGAATTGATCAAAATCCATTCCCGTTCGCTTGACCACTGCGGCAAGGGTATCCTGCAATTTTGATTCAAGAATCTTGCCGGTCACGTCGTCGGCAATCTCATGCTTTTGCCGCTGCAACTCCCCGCCCGGCTGCCTGCGCGAGCGATACTGTGACCAGTGGCAACGGTACCGGCCCTTCAGGGTTTCAAACACCACCTCCGAAAAACACTCTCCGCTCCGGCGCGACATAATTTCGTTGCTACTCTTGTTTATTTTGGGGAGGCGTGGTGTCTGGCCATACAGCGCCAGCGAAAGCGCATCAAGAATGGTACTCTTTCCAGAGCCGGTGGGTCCGGTAATGGCAAATATCCCATCGACGGCATACTCCGGGGCGGTAAAATCAATGAACCACTCACCCACGAGAGAGTTCAGGTTTTTAAACCGTAACGAGAGTATTTTCATAATGGTTGCCTCTGAAAGGGTGTGGTGGTGGAGAGTGGCTCATCGTTTTCATGAAGAGAGAGCACGATCTCCTGGTAGGCCTGCAGCAGAGCCGACCGTTGGCTGTCCGGCACTTTTGCTGCAGTGAGACAGCGCTCAAAAACATCAAGCATTCCCAGCTCATCGAGTGATTCATGCTCCGAAAGCTGCTGCATGGCAAGGGCGGCGGTTCGTCTGTTCTTGATTCGGCAAATTTCAAGCTTCGTCCCCTCTACCGCCTCCTCCAGAAGTGCTCCCAGATTGCCTGCCAGTTCAGCACCCGTGTATTCGATCTCAAGCCAGGCAGAGCTCCCCTCTGCCTTGAGCTGGAGCATACGCGAGGTGATGGCATCGACATCTCCACTGATGCGCTCAAGCGGCTGAAACCGTGGCACCGCAATCTCACGGATCCTCCGTTCACCATCGGCAAACTCCACAAAGAGCACCTGTTTCTGCTGACGTGCCTCACCGAACCCCATCGGCAGTGGCGAACCGCTGTAGCGCAGGTGTTCCTCGCCCCCTATCCTCTGCGGAATATGCAGATGGCCGAGAGCCAGATAGTCGATGCCGGTCGGAAAAATTGAACGACTCACCCTGGCCAATGAGCCGATATAGAGCTCGCGCACTCCGTCGCCATCTGTGGTTATGCCACCCGCCGTAAAGAGATGGCCCATGGCGATCATCGGTACCGACGCGCCCTCCTGCTGTCGCAACAGCTCTCCAGCCTTGCACACCTTTTGGTAATGAAGTTCAATACCTTCGATGAGCTTGCGACTTTTGTCGTCCACGCTCTCTCCGGCCACCACGCTTCGGATGTCGCGGTCGCGCAGATGCGGCACGGCACAGACTACCGCCTCAAGCCCACCCTGTCGGTCGTGCAGTGCCACCACCTCTTCGCTCACGTTGTCATTCACAGAACCAATCACATGCACATCAAGGGCCCGCAAAAGCGCTTTTGGAGCATCAAGAAACGAGGCCGAGTCATGGTTTCCGGAGGTGATGACCACATGGCGGCAGGGGGTGGAACGGGCAACCCTGTGGAGAAAACCGTAGTACAGCTCCTGGGCGCGGTTGCCTGGCATGGTGGTATCGAACAGATCACCTGCTACCAGCAGGGCATCAACCCTCTCCTGCTTCATCAACGTGACAAGCCAGTCAAGAAAGTCTGAAAATTCACTGTAACGGCTTCTGCCGTAAAGCGTATGGCCCAAATGCCAGTCGGAGGTGTGGAGAACGTTCATGGTTGACCGTAAGATGTAACTGTTGCTTTCGACCGGTACTCTGTTTCTTTTACATTGGGATATTGAATTATCATATAATAACCATTTACCGTTTTTTTTCTAAATTGTCCACTGCGAGGTAACTTGGTCAAAGAGGCAAATTTTTGAAACTTCTCTGCATTTTGTATTGTTGCATTGATGCTTGATTCGGGAAATTACTCCTCATCTCAACGATAAACGATAATTACGGCTATGTATTTCGATCCAATGTATTTTGTGTTCGCGCTGCCCCCCATGCTGCTTGGGTTATGGGCTCAGTTCAAGGTAAAGTCGGCATTCAAAAAATATTCACAAGTGGGTACCCAGAGCGGGATAAGTGGCGCTGATGCTGCCCGGCGCATTTTGCAGCGTGGCGGACTTGGAAATGTGACCATTGAAACCGCTCAGGGGATGCTCTCCGACCATTACGATCCACGCCACAAGGCGTTGCGCCTGAGTGAAGAGGTATACAGTCTGGCAAGTATTGCCTCTGTTGGCGTTGCGGCACATGAGGCAGGTCATGCCCTGCAGGATAAAACTGGTTACGCGCCGCTGCAGTTGCGATCCATTATGGTTCCTGCGGTCTCCATCGGCAGCAATCTTGGGCCGATTCTCTTTATGGCCGGTATGTTTCTGGCAGGGACACTTGGCACTACCCTTGCTTGGGCCGGTATACTTCTTTTTGGTGCCACAGCGCTCTTCGCTCTGGTCACACTTCCTGTTGAGTTTGACGCAAGCCGCCGGGCAAAGGAGCTGCTGGTGTCGCAGGGAATTGTTTCAACGGCTGAAATGAAAGGGGTCAATGCGGTGCTTAATGCAGCGGCGCTCACCTATGTGGCGGCAGCGGCACAGGCTATCATGCAATTGGTCTATTTTCTCTCCATCATGAACCGCAGGGATTCTTGATAATCAGTATTTCCTTTGCGGAATTCGAATTAACGTATATATCTTCAAACTATTGAAAGAGAGTTTTCGGAAAAAACCACTGGCCCTCCTCTTGAAAGAGGTAAACAGCGAAAATCGACTGAACAGAATTCTTGGACCGGTTGCACTGACCAGTCTTGGTGTTGGAGCTATCATAGGAACAGGAATTTTTGTGCTTATCGGGGTTGCAGCGCATGACAAGGCCGGTCCGGCGGTGACGCTCTCTTTTGCAGTTGCCGGTCTGGCCTGTATTTTTGCAGCCCTCTGCTATGCCGAGTTTGCCTCGATGGTGCCGGTTGCCGGTTCGGCCTACACTTATGCCTATGCGACTCTTGGAGAGTTAATGGCATGGATTATCGGCTGGGATCTTATTCTGGAGTATGGAGTGGCATCGGCAACCGTTGCCCATGGCTGGTCGAAATATTTTCAGGATTTTATAGGGATCTTTGGACTCGGAGTGCCTGCGCTTTTTGCCAACGCCCCGTTTGATTTTGATCTTTCAAGTGGTCGCTTGAGTTCTACAGGTGCCTGGTTTGATCTTCCGGCAGTTCTCATCACCTTTCTTGTCACGGTTGTTCTGGTAAAGGGTATCAGGGAGAGTGCCAATTTTAACGCTGGAATGGTGATACTCAAGGTGGGCATTGTGCTGTTGGTCATAATACTCGGTGCAATGTATGTTCAACCTGCCAACTGGATTCCCTTCGCTCCTTATGGTTTTTCCGGATTCAGTGTTTTTGGCCACACTGTTCTTGGTCAAGCTGGCCCAGGTGGGGCACCTGTCGGGGTGCTTGCAGGAGCGGCCATGATTTTCTTTGCTTATATCGGGTTTGACTCTATTTCAACCCATGCGGAGGAGGCAAAAAATCCCCAGCGTGATATTCCGATAGCCCTTATTGGTTCACTTGTGGTCTGTACCATTCTCTACATTGCTGTCGCAGCGGTAATAACAGGCATGGTCCCCTATGATAAAATCAGTATTGATGCTCCGGTTTCCAATGCCTTCAAACAGGTGGGCATTGGCTGGGCGCAGTTGGTGATTTCGCTTGGTGCTATTACTGGTATCACCTCGGTGCTGCTGGTGATGATGCTGAGTCAACCAAGAATTTTTCTTGCCATGGCGCGTGACGGGTTGTTGCCGAAATCTTTTTTCGGGGCTATTCATGAAAAATTCAGGACACCCTGGAAATCCACCATTTTGACCGGTCTGTTTGTCGCACTGCTTGGTGGCCTGCTCCCTTTGCGTCTGCTTGCTGAACTGGTCAACATCGGCACACTTTTTGCCTTTGTCGTGGTCTGTACCGCCGTGCTTATTATGAGAAAAACTCATCCGGAAGCTGACCGTCCATTCAGGGCTCCATTGGTGCCTTTTGTACCAGTGGCAGGTATTCTTACCTGTCTGATGCTTATGTTTTCATTGCCTGTGGAGAATTGGATCAGGCTCTTCGGATGGCTCTTTATCGGAATTGTTATCTACTTTTTCTATGGACGCAAACATAGCTCGCTTAACACCTTCAAATCTTGATGCTCAAAGTTATTTTTTGTTAACAGTGAGTCACCGGGGTTGATTCCGGTCGGACAAACCGCTCAACCCCATTTATGTTCCACTAAATTTGCAACTTTTCACAAATCTGTTGAACCTGATACATGCTCATTACGTTTGAAGGAATTGATGGCGCAGGAAAATCAACCCAAATAACGAGGCTTGTCAACCATATCATGAGTCAGGGTGTTGATGTTCTCTCCCTGCGTGAACCAGGCGGCACTGAGGCTGCCGAAAAAATTCGCACAATTCTTTTGGACAACTCTCATAAAATCAGTCCGATCGGTGAACTGCTTCTCTTTTCTGCAAGCAGGGCGGAGCTGGTTCAGGATGTTATCAAACCGGCCCTTCGAGAGGGTCGAACCGTTATTCTCGACCGTTTTTTCGACTCAACTACTGCCTATCAAGGGTATGGACGCGGTATTGATCTCGAATTGCTTCAGTCGATCATTTCCTTCTCTACCTGTGGTCTGATTCCCGATATCACTTTTTACCTTGCTATTGAGCCAGAGGAGGCGCTGAAACGAAAGTTTGCCAAAAGTTCGATTCCACTTAAGTTTGAGGGTGATGAGCTTGACCGCATGGAGCGCTCTGGTATTGATTTTTATCGAAACGTACAAAAGGGTTATCAAGAGATCATGCGGCTGAATCCTGAGCGTTTTGTCTCCATCAATGCTCTTGAATCAATCACCGTAATCCACCATCATATCACCAAAATTCTCAGGGAACGCTTGCCTTCTTGACACTTGTTCTCCCTGAAGGATAAAAGAAGAGATCCTTATCTGAAACTATTTTCTGTCAACTTTTGCTTTTTTGATGAAATTTTCTAACAGTTTTTGAAAGATTTTCATTAGATTCCGAAACTGATTACGCTATTCCACTCCCTTACCCGTAACGCATGCACGACAGTATTCTTAAAGAACGCAGCCTGAGTACCTCCAATACGTTAATCACGTTACAGGATATCAGGACGCTGAAAGAGCTCTACCAACTCAAGGCAGAGACGCGTGAATTGAGGCAGCCGATTGTCAAGAATATTATCAAGCAGAGGGTTATTGGGCAGTCGTGCGTGGAATCACTGAAAAACGCTCTCTATTCACTGCAGACCATTTACATTGATGACGATACAGGGCAACGACTGCTTCGCCTCGATGACTTGCGGCAGATTGAAGTTGATCTCACTTACGAAATTCGTGAACTGCAGAAGGATATCTACTACCTTGAGTACGGTGAAGACAAATTCATCGAGTATCTCGCGAAATTTATTCCCGATTTCAGAACCTATGTCAATCACGGAGTTTCAACGCTGAAGGGAAAGCATTTTAACGCCTTTATTACTGATCGTGACGGGACAACCAACAACTATTGCGGTCGGTATCGTTCTTCTGTTCAGCCTATCTACAATTCCGTCTTTCTTACCAGATTTGCCAAGCACTGCTGTAATTATCCCATTATAATCACTTCGGCGCCCTTGAAGGATTTTGGTATTCTTAATGTCTCTATTAATCCGGGCAATACGTTTATTTATGCTGGTTCCAAGGGACGAGAGTTTATTGATCTCAATGAAGAGTTTCACTGTTTCCCCATAGACGAAAAGAAGCAGAAATTAATTCAACTGCTTAATGAAAAGATACAGGCACTTCTTCAGGAACAGGATTTTGAAAAATTCAACTTTATTGGCTCTGCTCTCCAGATAAAATTTGGTCAGACAACCGTTGCCCGTCAGGATATTACACACTCTATCAGGGACGATGAATCTTCGGCTTTTCTTGAAAAAGTGAAAAGTGTTGTTTGTGAAATCGATCCAAGTGGCCGAAATCTCAGAATTGAGGATACAGGACTTGATATTGAAATTATTTTAACAATTGATGTAGCCTCAGACCTCTCTCCCATCAAGGATTTTGACAAGGGAGACGGGCTCGCCTTTATAGCAAATAAACTTGGAATTGTCTCTTCAAAGGGCCCTACAAACTACACCTCTGAGGGGGTTGAGGAGATAAAACGACTCTTGGGAAAACTGGGAATGGCTCCTTCAAAGGGACCAACTCTGGTGTGCGGCGATACCTCTTCTGACATTCCGATGTTGAAAAAAGCGGTCGATATGTTTGATGATGTCTGGGCAGTTTTTGTAACGAAAGACGAAACGCTGAAAAAGCAGGTTAAAGAGATCTGCCCGAACAGTTTCACCGTACCATATCCAGACGTTCTTTTGACAATTCTTGGTCTTCTTTCCCTGTAATTATGACTGACATCACGATAATCATTTAAATATTGGTATGAGCATTACTTTCAAAGGCGCAATTTTCGATCTCGACGGAGTCATCACGGGTACGGCAAAAGTTCACAGTCTTGCCTGGGAATCGATGTTTAACTACTTCCTGAAGAATTATGCGGAATCAAACAAGGAGTCTTACTTCCCTTTTGATCCTGCACACGATTATCACAAGTATGTGGACGGCAAACCTCGAATGGAGGGCGTAAAAAGCTTTCTGGCATCGCGTGATATTGATCTGCCCTTTGGAGACCTGGACGATAATCCTGAAAAAGAGACGATTTGTGGTCTGGGGAATCGTAAAAACAGCCTTTTTACCGATATTTTGATCAAAGAGGGACCTGAAGTATATACAACCACCGTTGCTCTTATTCACGAACTGATCAAGAAGGGCATCAGGATTGGCATAGCGTCATCAAGCAGGAACTGTCAGCTTATCCTGAAGCTTTCAAAACTGGAGCATCTTTTTGAAACTCGCGTTGATGGTGAAGTTTCCATTCAACTTGGTCTGAAAGGCAAACCGAATCCTGATATTTTTGTTGTAGCCGCAAAAAACCTTGGCCTTGAACCCCATGAATGTGTTGTTGTTGAGGATGCCATCTCAGGTGTAGAGGCGGGTTCAAGGGGTAATTTTGGTTTGGTGCTTGGTATTGCCCGCGACATTGAGGGGGCAAAACTCAGGGAGCATGGCGCTGACATTGTGGTCGGCGATCTTGGTGAAATAACCATTGCTGATATTGAAAACTGGTTTACCAGCGGTCTTGAATTTGATGCGTGGAATCAGACCTATACCGAGTATGTTGGCCGGGAGGAGAGACTTCGTGAAACACTGACCTCCGTGGGTAATGGCTACCTTGGTGTCAGAGGCGCTTATGAGGGATCACCCTGTTCCTCTCACCATTATCCGGGCACCTATATTGCCGGAATATTTAACCGGCTTCCCTCTCTGGTTCATGACCAGACTGTTTTTAACAACGACTTCGTCAATACTCCGAACTGGCTTCCCGTTGAGTATAGAATCGGGGGGGGAGAGTTTATCAGTCCACTCAAGCATAAAATACTCAGCTATCGGCAGAATCTGAATTTTCGGAATGGTCTGATGGATCGTGACCTTGTTGTCCAGGATAATCTCGGAAGGATAACAAGCATAAACACCAGTCGATTCGCAAGCATGGATGATCCTCATCGCTGCGCACTCAAGTTTACACTGAAACCGGTTAATTACAGTGCAGATGTTGAGTTCCGCTGCAGTATAGATGGCAGGGTGCAGAACAGGAATGTTGCTCGCTATGGTGGGCTTGCAAGCGATCATCTGAAGCATGTGGAGAGTTTCAACCACGATGAGCACATGCTGCTGCAAGTTCGCACCAATGTGTCTAATTACGACATTGTTTCCGGCACAAAAACAAGAATTGTCTCTCATGGAAAGCCTGTCAATGTAGTGCGTTCAATAGTCCAGGAAAATCGCTATGCCAGTGAACAGTTCACATTGCCTCTGAATCCGGCTAAAGGTGTTACCATTGAAAAACTTGCGTCTATTCACACATCTCTTGATGCAGAGGGTGGAAGCCCGTTGAATGCTGCACGTCTCTCTCTTGAAAAAAACGACTCTTTTGATTCACTTTTCAAGGCAAGTTCAGAGGCCTGGGCCAGGATATGGAAAAAGGCAGATGTGGTTATTGAGGGGGACCGTGTCAGTCAAAAGTTGCTCAGGTTCCATGCCTATCACATGATGTGCACCGCATCTCCCCATAATGCATCCATTGATGCCGGAATGCCAGCACGCGGTCTGAACGGAGAGGCTTATCGTGGCCATATTTTCTGGGATGAAATTTTTATTCTTCCATTTTTTAACCGTCACTTTCCCGAGATTGCCAAGGCGCTGCTCGTGTATCGCTACAACCGACTTGATGCTGCAAGAGCTTATGCACTCGAAAATGGTTACAAGGGTGCCATGTACCCCTGGCAGACGGCAGATGATGGCGTTGAAGATACACAGGTGATCCATTTCAATCCAAAAAGCGGCGACTGGGGGCCCGATCTCAGCCGTTTGCAGCGCCATGTCTCCATTGCGGTGTTTTATAATACCTGGCGCTACATCTATGATACAGACGACACAAAGTTCCTGAATGAATACGGCGCAGAACTGATGTTTGAAATTGCCCGCTTCTGGGCTTCGATTGCCTCTTTCTCCAAAAAAACAGGGAAATACCATATAGAAGGTGTCATGGGCCCGGATGAGTTTCATGAATCGGTGCCTGGCAGTGGAAAGGATGGTCTGAAAGACAACTCTTACACCAATATTATGGTGGTCTGGCTCTTTGACAAGGCTGCCCGGATTGGAGAGCAAATGGATCAGAAGAGTCTGAAACGCATGGTGTCAAAAATCAAATTTAACCTTGATGAAATCAGGCAGTGGCGCGACATCAGCGCCAATTTGAATATTTTGATTGATGAGCATGGTATTCTTGAGCAATTTGATGGCTACAACAATCTGAAGGAGCTCGACTGGGCGCACTACCGTTCTCTCTATGGCAATATTCACCGGATGGACAGAATTCTGAAAGCAGAGGGTGATTCGCCTGATGAGTATAAGGTTGCCAAGCAGCCGGATGTATTGATGACTTTCTATACACTTTCACCCGGTGAGGTGGCAGAGCTTTTCATCCGAGTCGGCTATAAGGTACCCGACGACATGACCCTGGTGAGGAATAACTACGCCTACTACGAACCTCGAACAAGCCACGGTTCAACCTTGAGCAAGGTAGTTCACAGCATTATTTCCAGCTATCTGGATGATGGGCATGAGATGGCGTGGAAATGGTTCTCGGAAGCGCTGAAAAGCGATATCCAGGATACCCAGGGCGGCACGACGCAGGAGGGCATCCACTGCGGTGTCATGGCCGGTACGCTTGATACGGTTACCCGTTACTTTGCCGGAATTTCCTTTTACAATGAAAAGCTTAATGTTCACCCCAATCTTCCAGAACACTGGAAAAGACTGTCGCTCGGAGTCTGTTTCAGAAATAATCGCTATGATATAACTGTTGAAAAGAGTGATATCGTTGTAACCCTGGTTGAGTCGGAGGGAGTGGACGCTTTAGCCTGTATTGCCGGATGTCATCTCACCCTGAAAAAGGGTGTTCCCTATCATTCATCATCAGTCTGAACATTGCGGGTGGCGAATATGATGCTCGCCACCTGTTGTCTCCATTGACCATGTAACCTTTGTCACGTTTTGTTGACCTATACGAGATCCTATGCGTCTTTCAAACTTTCGATATACCCTGCCAAAAACCAAAATAGCCGATGAGCCGACCGAGCCGCGAGAAAAGTGCAAAATGATTGTACTCAACCGGCGAAAGAAAGATATAGAGCATAAAGTTTTTGATGAGATAGTCTCTTTTTTCAGGAAGGGCGATTTGCTTGTTCTGAACAACAGCCGGGTGTTTCCAGCTAAAATCTTTGGTCAAAAGGAGAAGACTGATGCAAAGATTGAGGTCTTTCTGCTCAGGGTGCTCAACAAGGAGGCTGGATTGTGGGATGTCCTGGTTGACCCAGCCCGAAAAGTGAGGGTTGGAAACAAGATCTATTTTGAAGAGGATGTTGTTGCTGAAGTTGTTGATAACACCACCTCTCGCGGCAGAACAATACGCTTTCTCAATCCAGATATTGATGTCTTTGGTCTGGTTGAGAGAATCGGCAAAATTCCACTTCCTCCCTATTTTGCCCGCCCATCCCGTGAATCGGACAAGGAGCACTACCAGACTGCCTATGCCACTGAAACCGGCGCAGTTGTAGCGCCGATGGCAGGATTGCATTTTACTATGCCAATACTGCAAAAGATCCAGAAGATTGGAGTAAAAATTCTGCCGATTACCCTGCATCCAAGCTTGAGTTCGTTTAATGCCATTGAGGTTGAGGATGTTTCAAAGCATAAAATGGACTCAGAATATTTCAATATTCCCTACCAGACCGCCATGGAGGTGAATGAGACCAAACTCAATAAGTCAGGACGTGTCATTGCGGTCGGAACAACGACTCTTCGTACACTGGAAGCCAATGCTACCGTTGACGGAAAGATCAAGTTTGGACGTGGCTGGACTGACAAATTTATCTATCCTCCTTATCAGTTTAAGGTTGTCGATGCGCTGTTGACCAATTTCCAGCAGCCTGAAACCACACTGCTTATGGCGGTCAGCGCCTTTGCTGAACACCGACTGCTCATGGAGGCGTATAAAATTGCGCTGAAGGAGGATTATCAGTTTCTCGCTTATGGTGATGCCATGTTTATCCATTAATCTACGCAGTTTATGAATGCCATAGCCATAATAGCCGCAAGCGGGATTGGTAAACGGATGCAGCTCAAGGATGGAATGAGCAAGCAGATGCTTGAGATCGGAGGGTATCCTGTTATCTATCACACCTTGAAGGCTTTTCAGGATGCCAGGGCTGTCAGCGCTATCTATATTGCGACCAAAGAGGAGAACAGGGTGACCTTTGAAAAGATGGCTGTTTTGGCAGGGTTCAGCAAGCTGAAAGCCATTATTGAGGGTGGCAAGGAGCGGCAGGATTCCGTCAATAATTGCATCAAGGCAATCGAAAGAGAGAGGCATATGACCGGTGTAGTCGCAGATACCATACTGGTACATGATGGAGCCCGACCTCTTATACGGCCTGAAGAGATTGATGAGATATCACATCTTTCACTTCTGTTTGGAGCATGTGTTCCGGCTACCAGACCAAAGGATACGATTAAATTTATCGGAAGTGATCTCCAGTTTTTCGGTGAAACGCTTGATCGAAGTCGACTGCTCCAAGTGCAGACCCCCCAGGGCTTCAGGAGTGAACTGCTGGTTCAGGTCCACGAACAGGCGGAGCTTGAGGGGTGGTATGCGACCGATGATGCTGCGCTGGTTGAGCGCTTTTTCCCTGAACAGCTTATCAAGATACTTGAGACCGGATACCACAATATCAAGATTACAACTCCTGAGGATATTTGTGTAGCTGAAGCCATATATCAGCAACGGATTTCAGTGAAGAAGTAATTGGCGGTACAGATTATCCTGTAAGGAAATATTAGGTTTGTTTATTCCTGACGCCTGTCGTATATTCACAGCCATGTAAAAAGGTGAGGTAGCTCAGTTGGTTAGAGCACAGGATTCATAACCCTGAGGTCGAGGGTTCAACTCCCTCTCTCACCACCATCAGCAGGCGGGTGTAACTCAGTTGGTAGAGTGTTTGCTTCCCAAGCAAAATGTCGCGAGTTCGAATCTCGTCACCCGCTCCACTTCAGTGGTCGATGTTTTTAACCCCTTTGATCTTTTCCCTCCCATGCCACAGCCCTCTGTTTTTTTCGGCCCGGTCACCATTGAAGAGATCAATACCATGCAGATTATTGATGGCCAGATGGCTCGTCACCTTGGCATTGAGATGACTGAAGTTGGCCTGGATTACATGTCCGCCCGGATGCCGGTTGACCATCGAACCATTCAGCGTATCGGTATTCTGCATGGTGGTGCGTCTCTCGCCCTTGCTGAAACTGTCGGGAGTATCGCAGCTTCCTACTGTGTTGACCGCGACTCTTTTTACATCGTCGGTCAGGAGATCAATGCCAACCACATTCGTCCGGTCAGAAGCGGGTTTGTCTATGCAACCGCCACTCCCCTGCATCTTGGTAAAAGTTCACAGGTATGGGACATCAAAATCAGAAATGAGGATGGAAAACTCACCTGTGTCAGTCGCTTTACCGTTGCTGTGTTAAAAAAGGCGGATCTGTAGGGGGCGAATAGCTATTCGCCCCTACTGCTGCACCATACAGGTACTGTCATTGTATGGTATAATAACCCTACCTCTTCCCCTCTTCCTTCTTCGGCAACTCCACCTTCAGATGCAACTCGCGAAGCTGGGCCAAAGTCACCTCAGAGGGGGCGGACATCATCAGATCCTGAGCCTGCTGGTTCATGGGAAAAGCTATAACTTCACGAATGTTCAGCTCATCGCGGAGAATCATGACAAGACGGTCGAGACCTGGAGCAATGCCCCCGTGCGGAGGAGCACCAAGCTTGAAGGCTTCAATCATGTGGCCAAAGCGCTGGTCAACCTCTTCACGGGAGTAGCCGGCAATACCGAAGGCCTTGTACATGATTTCCGGCTTGTGGTTGCGGATGGCACCGCTGGAGAGTTCAATGCCGTTGCAGACGATATCGTACTGATAGGCAAGAATGTCGAGCGGAGGCATGGTTTCAAGCGCTTCCATCTCTCCCTGGGGCATGGAAAAGGGGTTGTGGGAGAAGTCGATCTTTTTGGCCTCTTCGTTGTACTCAAACATCGGAAAGTCAACAATCCAGCAGAAGGAGAGCTCATCCTTGTCGAGAGTAAAGAGGTTGCCAAACCAGCTTCTCATTCCGCCCATGATTTTACAGGTACTCTCCCACTTTCCTGCTCCAAAAAAGACCACATCGCCGGTTTCAAGGCCAAGGTAGGTTTTGAGTGTTGAAAGATCGGCTTCCGAAAGAAACTTGACGACCGGCCCCTTTGGCCCCTCCTCCTTGAACTGTATGTAGGCAAGACCACCGGAACCAAGCTCTTTGGCCCGTTTCTCTGCCTTGTCATAAAAGAGCCTCGATTCGTTCCCGCGTCCCTTGAGAACAAGCGCCTTGACGCAGGAGCCTGCGACGGTATTATTGGCAAACACCCTGAAGCCTGAACCGACAAAGAGTGGGGTGACATCCTGGATCTCGATTGGAATTCTCAAATCAGGTTTGTCGGTGCCAAAACGGTTCATCACCTCGTTATAGCTGATTCTCGGGAATGGGAACTGAGCAATGCGCTTTTGCGACATGGTACGGGTCAGATGCTCAATCATCCCCTCAAGAATGGCAAAAAGATCAGTCTGCTCAATAAAGGCCATCTCCATATCAACCTGATAAAACTCACCGGGGCTGCGGTCGGCACGGGCATCTTCGTCCCTGAAACAGGGGGCAATCTGAAAGTAGCGGGGAAATCCCGAGACCATCAGAAGCTGCTTGAATTGCTGGGGGGCCTGGGGCAGAGCATAGAATTTGCCTGGATGGAGGCGACTTGGAACCAGAAAATCACGAGCGCCCTCCGGTGAACTTGACGTGAGAATCGGGGTCTGTATCTCAATAAAATCCTTCTCCTCAAGATAGTGCCGAATTGCAGCAGTGACGCGGCTGCGAAAAATAATATTGTCGTGGATCTTTTCACGACGAAGATCGATAAAACGGTATTTGAGACGAAGCTCCTCAGAAGTCGGCACCTCATCAGCAACTGGAAATGGCAGCGGCTGTGCATGACTTTCAACAGCAATCTGACTCACCATCACCTCAATTTCACCAGATGCCAGACGAGGATTAACTGCCCCTTCGGCTCGACGGACAACTATTCCCTCGACACAGATGACCGATTCTGCATGCAGTTGCTCAGCCTGGGTAAAAAGCTCATGATGCTCCGGCTGGATAACAAGCTGGCATAGACCGGTATGATCCCTCAGATCAATAAAAATCAGTCCGCCATGATCCCGTTTACGGTGAACCCAGCCAGCAAGCCTGACAGGGGTATGTTCACGTGCCGGGCTCAAGAAACCACAATAGTCTGCGCGGAACCGGTTGTTCAGAGTCTGCTTGTTACCTGCGATACCCATATATGTCTATAATTTCTTTGGCGTTATTATTCCGGAGTAAACATAAAACCCGCAATATGAAGAATTTTTCATAATTTACGAAACAAGTGTGCATTCATACAGTTCAGTATACCAGCTCACCTCCAAATTCAGTAATAAGAAACCTGATCACCTCATTCTGCTGCGATAACTCCTGAAACAGGGTAAAAACGCTCTTCTCTTTGGTACAGGCATCTTTTTCTGCATCGTACAGGATAGTAACATGGAGAGGCAAGGCATAAAACTTTGCAATCTCCTGCTGAAGCGTTTCTCGCTCCTGCAAAAGCTCCTCATAAGAAAATTTTCTGCAACAGGCTATTTCCAATGCGCCCGCCGGACTGCATGAGACCAGCTCGCATGATAGCAGATGAGTTGCCATAATGTTATGGGTTTTCCGAGTCAGATGCTCAAGAAACTGGTGCCATTCAACCTTTAGTGAGGCAAGATTTGCAATTTTTTGGAGTGTTCCTGCAGATACCTCAGAAGGTATCTTTCGGGAGACAGGTAAGCGGGGTTGCTTTGCAGCGGGATTTGAGGCAAAATTCGACAACTTTTTTTGCCAGGAGCCAAGATCAAGATCTCCCGGTGTTGCAGCTTTTGTGCCAGACTGGGGAGGTGTGGCAACGAGTGAATCTGGAGCAGGTAAAGTGAGCGCCGGGGACTTTGTCAGGGGCTGGTCAGGGACTTTTTTTTTTGAGGCGCTACTGCAGGCGATGGCAGCGTTGCAGAGGGGGTTAAGTGAACAATATCTATCAATTTCAGCAGTGCAAGTTCAAACCGAAACTGATATTCAAACTGGAACTTCAGCTCTTTCTGGGTCATCAAAAGAAAATCAACCATCTGCATGACTGATGACGGAGAGAAATTGCCTGCATCCCTCTGATATCGTTGGCGGACGGCATCCGGACGTTCCACCAGCCGGGTGGAGGAGAGATTCTGTACCACCAGAAAATTCCGCAGATGCTCAATAAGCTTTTCCAGAAAATCCTGTTCATCATACCCGTTCCTGATTACAAACTGCGCAACGTCAAGCATTTTTACCGGGTCTTGCGTGGTAACAGCATCAGTGACATCGAACATGGTATCATCATCAATATAGTTCAACAGCTCGCCAACACCCTTATAACTGATCGCTCCGCCATGGTCATTTTCAGCAGAAAAGGCAATCACCTGGTCAAGAATACTCTGCGCATCACGCATTGACCCCTGTGCCTTGCGCCCGATAAGCTGGAGAGCATCACCCTCAACAGCAATATGTTCGGCATCACAGATTGACTGAAGCTGCTTCTGGATATCCTCCAGTGGAATTCTTTTAAAGTTGAAGCGCTGACAGCGTGAGGAGATTGTTGCCGGAATTTTGTGCAACTCCGTGGTGGCAAAAATAAAGATAGCGTGGGGCGGTGGCTCCTCAAGCGTTTTCAGGAATGCATTAAAGGCGGCAATGGAGAGCATGTGCACCTCATCAATGATATAGACCCGGTACCTCCCTTTCTGCGGCCCGTACCGGACATTCTCGCGAAGCGCCCGTATATCATCAACACTGTTGTTGGATGCAGCATCAAACTCCGAAATATTGAGACTTGTGCCGGAATCGAAGTCACGGCAACTTTCGCATTCACCACAAGGCTCGGTCACCTGTTGCAGGTATTCAGGATCATCCATCAGTTTCTGGCAGTTCAGCGACTTGGCAAAAATTCTCGCCGCTGTGGTTTTGCCCACCCCCCTTAACCCCGAAAAGATGTAGCCATGCCCCACCCGACCCATACGAAGCGAGTTCTGGATCGTGCGTGTCACATGCTCCTGTGCGGTAATATCGGAAAATTTTGCGGGTCTGTACTTCCGGGCTATAACCTGATAACTCATGACTTCTGTTGATTACTCTCCTCTAACAAGGCTGCAAGGGAGATATTCATGCTGCATTTAAGAGATTCCGTAACTTCCCTGCCTATCGAGTCCAAATGTACATTATTACTTTCTGAAATCAGAGAACACTTTTCAACACTTTCAAATCCTGGAGGAATAATCGTAAAGAGGTCGAAAAGCGTCGTGGTATAAAGATCGCGGCTGATAGCCAGATCACCATTCGTCGTTCCATGAACAAGATCGTTCTGTATCAGCATCTCCACAACTTCTCTCAATCTGGCAGGATGTACCAGGTGATTGGACTTCACAATTTTCTTCATATTCATACGATGTCCGCTTTTCTGGCCATTCCATATCGAGTTGAGCACCGAAAGAACAAGCGGAACTCCCGGCAGAGGGTTGAACAATCCTGAAACCGTGTTGACCGGACTGAGTGCTCCAAGACAAAAAACAAATTCCGCACCGGTCAGAACTACCACCCAACCGATATAGATCCAGAAAAATAACATCGGTATAACAGACAGTGCGCCGTAGATATGCTCAAAGGTGGAGAGATGGCTGACATAAAAGGTGAACCATTTCTTGGAGAGCTCAAAAAGAACCGCTGCCAGCAGAGAGCCTGAGAATGCATGGACAAACCTTACCCGACGATTCGGCACAAGCATGTAGAGAAGAAAAAATGCCAGAATCGAGTTAATAAAGGGCAAAAAGGAGAGGAGAATAGTTTTAACTTCAAGCAATGGGCCTTCAGTAAAAACCGTGTACCAGACGTAGGAGCTTGCCGCGAGGCTGCTGCCGATAAAGACGGGACCAAGTGTCAGCACGGTCCAGTAGAGGGTAAATCCCTGCAAACCCTTGCGGGGGGCATGCACCTCCCATATTTCATTCAGGGTATTATCAACGGTTGAGATGAGTGAGAGGGCAATAATGAATAAAAATACCCCTCCAACAAGTGGAACACTGGTGGTTTTGCCAATAAAATCTGAAAGGTAGTGGTTAAGCACTGAGCCAGCGCTCGGCATAAAGTTCTGAACAAGAAAATCTTCAAGAGAGCGCTTGAAAGGGGCAAAGATCGCAAAGACGTTCAGTATGGAGAGAATCACCGCAAGAACAGGTACAATTGAGAGTAGCGTCTGAAAGGCAAGTGAGCTGGCCACAAGAAAAATTTTGTCATGGGTAACGTTTTTCCAGAAAAACGGGAAAAACGCACGAACATACTCCATGAATGAGATGCTCTCTGTTGCCCTTGTATTTGTCAGGTTATTGTCCATATCTTTTCACTCCACCACTTTGCTCAGTGGAGCCGCTTTACCACCAACTGAGCGTACTCTCGTCATCAGCACTAATCCTATGGTGAAAAACAGCAAGAGTGATGCAAGTGCCGCTTTCTGACTGCCTGCTTGCGAAGAGACCAGTCCGAAGAGAACAGGACCAACAACTGCTGAAGCTTTGCCAAAAGTGCCATCATAAAAGCCAAAAAATTCGGTTACATGTTCAAGAGGTGTCAACCGTGTCATCATCGAACGAGATGCAGCTTGAGATGAGCCCATAGACATTCCTGCCAGCATTCCTGTTGAAAAAAAGAGCGCTTTACTGTCCGCAAGAATAGCAGCAACAACAACAACAAACCAGATCATAAGCGTGATGACAATGGTTTTTTTAGGACCTATTTTATCGGTCACAAAACCAAAGATAACCGATCCGGCAATTGCCGTTGTCTGCACCAGCATAAAAAAGACAATCAGATCGCCTGTGGTGAAAGCAAGGGTATTTTGGGCATAGATCGACGAAAAGGCAATAATCGTAAGAATAGCGTCATTATAAAAAAAGTAAGCGAGGAGAAAACGGGCAAGATCAGGGTAGTTCATGATATGCTGCACCGTGTACTTCACCTCCCTGATGGACTGGCCAAGCGCCGTAAAAGAGATTGCGGGCCTGCTCTCTTTTTTTTCATCCCGAAGGACAAGAAAAAGCGGTGCAGCAAATATGGCAAAAAAAATCGCGGCCACCAGAAAACTCATCTGCACATTCGGAATATTGGAGAGGGCAATCCCCTTGCTCAGGAGTGGTTTTACCAGTAGCAAAATTGAGAGAGCACCCAGATAGCCCATGGCAAAACCATACCCTGATACCCTGCCGACACTTTTATCTGATGCAAGCTCCTTGAGATAGGCATCATAAAAGACCAGCCCACCCTCAAAACCCATATTTGCCAGAACAAACAGCAGAGCTGCCATTATGGCCATTCCAGGGCCAGAAAAAGAGAGGAGGGCCGTTGCTACAATCGACGTAAGGGTAAAAAAGAGGAGAAAGCGTTTCCGTTTGCCGGAATAGTCGGCCGCAGCACCAAGAACAGGTGAAACCAGCGCAACAAGGAGCATTGAGAGACTGACACTGAAGCCCCACAAGGCATCACCCGAAGGATCGCCTGCACAGATAACATTTTTAAAATAGAGGGGAAACGCAAACGTGACCATCATCACGCTGAAGGAGGTGTTGGCAAAGTCAAAGAGCAGCCATGAAAAGACTTTGTATTTCTGCTTTGCGCCCGACAACGACTTATACCTCAGTGATGTGCAGAAAAAGCGACTCAAAAAGTCCTCTTCCATCAAGAGAGCCAAGAAGCTTTTCGCTTGCCCGTTCAGGATGAGGCATCAGGCCAAGCACATTTCCCTGCCGGTTGACAATGCCTGCAATATTCTTCAGCGATCCATTTGGATTGGCTTCTTCAGTTATTTTCCCCTCCGCATCAGTATATTTGAAAACAATCTGATCGTGCTCCTCCAAGCTTTCAATCACTTCAGGCGGGGCAAAGTAGTTGCCCTCGCCGTGCGCAATGGGAATGCTGAGCACCTCGTCCTCCGGGTAAAGACTGGTAAAGATAGTCGAACCGTTCACCGCCCTGATGCAGGTCTTGCAGCAGAGAAACTTTTTATCGCGGTTTCTCGACAGAGCCCCTTCAAGCAGGCCACTCTCAAGCAGCACCTGAAATCCATTACAGATGCCAAGCACCGGAAAACCCTTGCCTGCAAACTCGATAACCTCTTTCATGACAGGAGAAAAACGGGCAATAGAACCCGCTCGCAGATAGTCGCCATAAGAAAAACCGCCGGGTAAAATGATTGCCTTTACCCCCTGGAGGTCGTGGTCATTATGCCAGAGCATCACTGGCTTGATGCCGGGAAAAGATGCAACGGCATGTTCAGTATCATGATCGCAGTTAGATCCAGGAAATACAACAACCCCAACGGTTATATCAGACATAAAAAGACTTCTTTTAGTTGTAGCGAACGGTTTGAGTCTATGCTCAGGAGGAGCATAACAATCAATAGCACCAAATTATTTGACCTGTTCCAGCTCAAGAGAGTAATTCTCCATAACCGGATTGGATAAAAGCTTCAGGGAGATTTCATTGCCGATGCGCTCAGCCTCGGCACGTTCCGTTTCATTGATGGTCACCTCAATATATTTACCTATTCTGGCGGACTCAACACTCCTGTATCCCAGATTTTTCAGGGCATGATCGACCGCTTTGCCTTGAACATCAAGAATTGACTGGCGCAGGGTAACCTTAATTTTTGCGATATATGGCATGATCACGAGTGATGGATGAACAAAAAATAATCAGGTCTGCCACTGACGACGGAAAAGCAGAGTGATTGACCTCACAATACCGACCAGAATATACAATAACATGGCAAGAAAAAAAGCCTTGGAATGAAAGAGCAGCACACAGAACATGGCAATGATGTAGAGCGACATCTGCACGGGTTGCCGTTTGAAGGAGTCACGCGTTGGCTTGGGGAGCGCATCATAATTGACTTTACTGATCATGAGCAGCGACAGGGCAATTGAAAGACCCGCAAGAACCAGGCGCATTGAAGCAGCAGGAAAAACAGGATCACCACTCATCCACAGCACAAAGCCGACAATGGTCAACGCCTGTGCCGGAGTTGGAAGGCCTGAAAATGAGTCTTTCTCATAACCGATCATACTGATATTAAAGCGGGCAAGTCTGAGCCCACTGCCGATCATCAGCAGGGAGCTGAGACAAATGCCAGAGATGCCAGGAAGCCATTCAAGGCCAAATTTATAAACGAGATAAGCTGGTGCAGCACCAAAAGAGACGAGATCAGAAAGAGAGTCGAGCTCAACGCCGAAATCGGAGGTACCATTGGTCACCCTCGCCACAAAACCATCTATTGTGTCAAAAAATGAGGCCAAAATAATAAACCAGCAGGCCGCAACAAAACTCCCCTCCCCCGACATGACAATTGAGATATAGCCACAAACCATGTTCATGACTGTAAATACCGAAGGGACAAACGAGCGCGACACCGTCGGAAAGCGCAACGAACGCTCCCCCGAACTGTTTTTCAAAAAGGGTGGATAGCGTTTCTGCGATTTTTGTTGTCCAGTATCAGCCATATATCGAAATATCCATCATCAAGGGAATAATCAGCGTTAGTAAAAGGCCGAAAAGATCAGGAACAGCTTTGTAGTCTTGGTAAAGTAAAGAAACAAACGGTAATTTACCACTCTTTCATTTTTATGCTTCAATACGTCATAATCAGCCCACCGATGGAGAGTCCGGCTCCGGTACCGACGAGCAGGAGTTTCTGACCACGCTGGAGGCTGTTGTCGCGCACTGCTTGATAAAGTGTGGAGGGAATTGAGGCGGCCACACAGTTGCCAAGCCAGTTGAGGGTTTGCATGATTTTAGCCTCCGGCCAGCCATAGCGCTGAAGCAGGAGCAAACCTGCCTTGCTCGACTGGTGCGGAACAACGAGGTCGATATCAACCAGGCTTTTAGACAGGCCCGAATAGAGCTCTTCGAGAAACGGCTTATCAAGACCTCGTACCATGCGGAGAACGGCTATACCGTCCATGTGGAAAAGATCATCATCAGGGTTATAGCCAGGTTTGGCAGGATGGCGCGCGGATCCTCCTCCCCTGATAGCGGTAAAAGAGGCTCCATCGCCCCAGGTTTTAAAATGGGCATGGTGGATGCAGGATGTGTCACCCGCACCGGCTTGAGTTACCACCACAGCGGCAGCAGAATCCCCAACCAGTGTTGCTGATTCGGGCTCTTTCGGGTTGATACCGCACGAGGAGATATCGGAGCTGGCAATGAGAATATTGCCATAGCGCCCTGCGTTCAGATAGGTTGCTGCTACGTCAAGGGCAGTGATGAAACTGAGACAGGTGGTGTTCACGCTCATGGCAGGAATCCCCGATCTGCCGAGTCCAAGCTGGCGCTGGATCAGTGCACCGGTATCAGGGATGGCTTGTTCAGCGGTTCCTGAGGCGTTGATGATAAGGCCGACCTGGTCGGGCCTGAGCCCCGCTTCGTCGAGGGCTTCACGAGCCGCTTCAGCAGCCATAAAGGAGGCGGTTTCAGTAGTAACCCATCGCCGTTCACGCACACCGTTGCGCCGCTCCACCCAGCCGGAAGGAAGCGCATAGATTGCTTCAAGTTCTGAACTTGGAACGATGCGAGGGGGTAAATAACGACCAAGGCCAAGAATTTTGAGGGGAACGTTGATGCGCACAGGATCTCTTTCTTCTATGGTTCTGGAATCTGCATTGAATCAATCATAACAATTCAGATGCAGATTCTGTTCACGTTGTTGCCAGTCTGGCACAAGTTTTCCAGGCATCAATGTTGATCAGTCCCTGAGGTATGTTGTACAAATCTCGAACATGGCCGCTCTTCGTTCAGGTTTATTCAATATCTTTAAAACAGCCGTAACGGAACAGTGCAAGGAATCGTCAATGGCGACCAAATTCCTGGGGCTTTGCATTTGCAGGCAGCACATACATTAGAATTTTGAATGGTCAAGCTGGTTGATTATGAACCGAAAATTGATGAGCTTCTCACATTGGATAATGCATTTGGATTGATTACAGCGGCACACTTAGCCCTACAACGTCATTTGAACAGTTAGCCCAAGTTTTTGAACAATTTTTTTTCGGTGCGACATATACGCTTTGGCATTTCTTTGCTGTATCCAGATTACCCGTTTAATCAATGCTTTAACCGTATTGCGTTTCAGTGGCAATATAGCCGTCA
>CAIPMW010000099.1 GCA_903866255.1 uncultured Chlorobiaceae bacterium
CCTCTGGCGCTATGGTTACCTGTTGCAGCGGAGAGGTGGTTCCCAGTTTTGCCGCCTGATCGGGCGATATGCGTACAATGCATTTGCCGGTTGGCAGCGATCCGAGAATGTAGACTCCGTCATATTCCGACCGTGCCTTCCCGATCACCTTGTCCTCCATATTGATCGCTTCTATGCTGATTCCTGAAGCGGGGCTGTTAACACCCTCTTTTTTTCTGTAGACCGTCCCGCTTATTTCTCCCGTAACCCATACAGGAAATTTTACCTGTACGGCATAGCCCGGCCTGGGGACCACACGCACACCCTTGTCGGCGGGCACCCAAAGCAGTTCTTTAAGCGTTGCGGGAGAAAGGGCTATATCGGTGGGAGTATTTGGCGCAATCCCCTGGAGAAAGGCCGTGCCGTTTGACCCGGTTACGGTACGGTGGCTTTGCTGGTTGACAAAAAATCCGGCATCCTTGATGGTGCTCTCCCCCGCGTCCCACTCCCGGTTGCGGTTGCTGTCGAGATAGGCAAGGGCGGATATGGCCGCCCGCTGGCTGCTCATACTACCGTCGGTTTTCCATTGACGGCTTTGAGCGTCGTGGCTGATATTGGTTGTGAGCTGTAAGCCCACACTCCAGGCTCCGCTGGCCGCATAGTTGCCCGTCACTCCCATTGCTACGGCGTGGAAGGTATGGTTGAGCCCCATCGAGGCGATCATTGCCTTGCTCAGGGGAGTGTAGGCAATGTTGTTGATCAGCGTCCACTCATGCGGGAGGTGCAGCTCGCAGGTGGTTCCAATCGTGTTGATTATCCTCATGGGCAGAAGCTGATAGTCGACTTCAGCCCTTAAGACGAGGCTCCTGTGCGTCATGCTTGCATAAGAGCTGCCCGAAACAGCATCACTCTCCTTGCCACCCTCCGCTGTCCGCTCAACGGTCACGGTGTGTCGGTGATCGATGCCCCATGTCCGCTGGCTGCTCGTGATGATGGCACTTTTTGATGTGCGAAGCTCGTCATAATCGGTTTGGGCGAGCGTCATGGAGAAGCGCGAATTGGTCAAAAAGAAGAGGGGGTTGAGACCATCGAAGCGTAAATCCCACTTCCTCAGGTAAGAGATTGTTCCGGTTGTTGTATGCCAATCCTTGTCATAATCTTCCAGTGTTGAGGAGAGGCTGATCGGCCCCAGGCGCGTCTGGGCGCTTGCCTGCCGGGCCCACTGACTGGTGGCCAGATTACGGGCCATCTGCATATCAAGCTGTATCATCCTGAGGTATCCGCTGAAACCAGCCCCTGCAAAGTTCTGCCGCTGGCCGCCGATGATGGCTGAGGTGAGATAGTTGGTCGCTGTGAGTAACTTGCTGACGCCGAAGGTGCTTTTCCATGTCAGGAGAGGTGCAGGGCCACCGGTTGGCGAGGTGAGCAGTGAACGCATCGAAGCGTTGGATGCGGTGAACTGGTAGTTGACGCTTCCCGGTTCGATCATGTTACGCCCGACGTTGTAGATATGACTCTCAACCCGCTTTTCGCCCTGTGGGCCATGGAAGATAAGGCGCAGTTCATTGAGGCCGTAGATGAGGGGGATATCGACAAACGCATAGCTCTCCTGCGGATTTGAGGGGCGGTAATCGAGCAGGTCGGCATTACTGTAGAGCTCCACATCCCATCCCTTGGCGAGAAAACCGCGCAGGGTGAGCTTGTCAAAAAATGAGGATTGATTGAGCGGGTAGTTGCTGACCATGAACCCTGCCCCCACACTGCTGCCAATCAGTGGCAGACCCTCAGGCTGGATATCCCCGATGGCAATCTTGCGGGCATCAAGCAGGGCCAACATGCCGCCCGAAGGTTGTTCCCGTTCAAGGAGCAGAGAGCCGTTCGTAATTCCTATAATTGATTTTCCTGCCGCCGCAATCTGCCCTGAAAGATCAAGCCGCCCGCTCATCCAGAGAAAATCGCCGGTGAGGCGGGTGTAATAGCTGCTGTTCAGGGGATTTATTTTTCCAAACCCTTCTCCGGTCAGCGAAGAGGAGAGGGAGAGGTCGATGCTCGGGCCGGCAAGGAGGAGGAATGGAGTGTTGAGCAGCGGATAACCGGAATCCTTGTAATTACCGTAACCCCAGGTATTGGTGCCTCTCTGGCTGCGCGCCATGCGCTCCTGTATGGGAAGCGGCATAAAGGGGCGGATATCGACCGCCGCATCGAGGCGGTTGGCCTCGATGCGCATCGAAAGCCATTCGGCAAGCAGCCTGCTTTCAACATAGATATCGTCCGAAAGGGCAACCACCAGCGCAGGGTCGTACCGGTATGATTTGCCGGAAACGGTTATGGTGGAGCTGGCCATGTCGAGGCGGAATGGTTGTGAAGGGTTGGCCACATGGCCCGTTCCGCTCCTTTTTGCGGGGTCAACGGTAATGCCGAGTTCGAGGCTGCGGCTCAGCTCGCCAAGGGGAAGAAAGTGTCCCGGAGGGGCGGTGTAGGTGACCAGGTTACCCTCAAGGGTTGATCCGCCAAGCCGGACAACGCAGAGCAGCATAAAGTCATCACTCAGGGTAGTTGGTTGCCCTGCAATGTTGCTCTCTTCACCATGCAGAAGCCTTGTCAGGAAGGCGTTCACCAGGCAGAGCCAGAAGAGGAAGAGAAGCGAACGCTGTAAAACTCTGAAAAAATTATCCAATAGACAATCCGACTCTTTGCGAGTAGCTGTTCAGTGCCGTTTTCCTGATTGCTGAACTCAACGATCAGGTAAGGAACAGATAAATTACAGTCTACAAAAGAGAACCTTACGAACCAAAAATGATCAGTTATTAGCTGCTGTAACCATAAAAGTACCGGTGTAGGAGCCTGGTACCTGATTTGCCGGGATATGCAGCTTTCCACCAACCTTGAATGAACCGCCCGTCCCAACCAGTGTAGCTGTTACAACGGGTCCCGTTCCTGATAGTGTAGAGGTAAAGGTATCCACCCTCATTGTCTCCGTGCCCCCTGTTTTGGTGATCGTGGCTGTTGAGGGTAAGGTAACTGCATAGGTCGTATTCGATTCACCGGAAAGCGTAAATGCTGCCGGGCCGAAGGTTGATGAGATCATCTGCAAACCTGAAGTTGTACGTGCCTCATTGCCGAAAGGATTAATGACCACCGTGCCACCGGTTGCATTTGGTATAAAGGAACCAAATGCCAAGTCACCGGATGTGGAGGTCGTTCTATCCTTGGTAATGGAGAGCCCTCCTGCGTTCGCCTTACCATCTGCCTTGACATCATATCCAAAAGCAAACAATGCCGCCAGGCAGAAGATTGCAATGATGTTCTTTTTCATGATTATTTCTCCCCGATTGTGCAAATATTTCCGCTTGATATCTTTTTTATTCTTCGCCGATAATATATATAATTCATTGCTTGGTATATAAAAAATATATATAATTTTTTGCCGGGATCAGCTAAACAACGAGTATTATTTTTTACGGTTTCCGTAAATATGTCGGTAGAAGCCCTTGTCACTTTGGTGTTCGTATAGTGGCAAGAGAGCCGGGGAGCGTAAGCAGATTGTTTGCCAGCCAAACCTGAGAATAAAGAATCTGGCTGGAAAAAAAACTTGATTGAGGGGATTATTGCCTGAGAGTGAGGGAGTGAATAGGCGAAACCTTATGGAACAGCAATTTTGCCTTCAGCGATAAGCTGTTCTGAGCTATTTTCCGTATTGATGTAGCGGACGCTTAACTCACCACCACGAAGCTCTATACCCTTTGGAGGAGAAAGCGAAATGAATACACTGCGTTTTTTGTTGGGGGTATAGACGGCAACACCATTCAGTGCGCCAACAGAGACCGCTTTTCCCTTGCCTTTCCATTGAACCACAAAGTCGCCGTAGGCCGACCGGCTTCCCTCGCGCTCAATGGTAAAGTGAAGACCCTTGGCGTCAAAGCGAAGGTCGCTCAGCCGTGTTGTTGCTTTCAACGAGCCCTGGCGCACAATGACCGGAATCGTTACACCGTAAATGGGTATCAGCTTGATCTGTATACCACGGCTCACTGAATCGGGTTTGACCGCTTCCTCTGTGGAGGGAATGAGGCGAAAGCTCAGGTGGGAGCGGTACTCACCCTCGGCAAGAGTCGAAGGCTTACGCAACATCATGCGCACAACCTGTACCTGTCGGGGTTCAAGAATTACCCGTCGCGGGGAGAATCGAACCAGGGAGTCAGCAAATCGATCCTGAGGGTCTGGCGGGTCAGTGGCGTCGATCTCCTTTATCTCACCGGCATCACTCATACGGCACTGCACAAAGGAGAGGGCGTAGGTATGTGGCTTCTCGCTTCGATTGACCAATGCGAGTTCAGTGGTTTGCATACTTCCCTCAAACACAACCCGTGTCGGGGTTACGAGCAGATCCTGGATTGAAGATGGAGCAGATGCAGGTGTATCGGCGGCCAATGCTGAATCGCCATTTACAAAAATAGCTACAGCCATAAAGAGGGCAAAAAGTAATGTCTTTATATTCATAGAAATCAGGTGTAACGGTTTTCCATGACTCCAGAAAGAAAAATACAGGGTTAGTGCAGCAATATAATGTAAAAGAGAAATTATTGGAAGGATTTATCAGAGAGTAAAAAAATTACTGGCAGGAGTCATTGAAAGTCTACGTGTACATTGTAGGTGCCACTGTAGACGCCTGTAGCCTGATTTGCATTCACATTGAGCGTTGCACCAACAGTGAATGATCCCAGTTCACCAACTAACGGAGTTCTATCAGCAACTGATTTGGTAAAGTTGCCAACGTACATCCAATTACTCCCGCTCCATATTTTAACAGTACCGCTGGGTAGTGTTATTGTATAAGAATGTTTATTGTTATGGTGGACATCAAATTCGGCAGCGCGATAAGTTGATGTGACGAGCGTCAGATTCCCTGTTTTCGTGCGCCTCCCGTTTGTGTCAATTGTCACTGTGCCCGCTGCAACAACATCAGGAACGATATTTCCGAATACAAGACCCTTAACAGCGGTAATACCATTATCAATGGAGACAATACTTGCTGTGGCTGTTGCTCTGATGGAATTTGCTCCCTGTGCTACGCTTGCGAAAGCAAGCATCACAACCATACAGATGATGGATAAAAGAGTCCTTTTCATGCGGAATCTTCTATTTTATCACAGTTCTTGAACATAATAAAATGGTAACTCTTCCGATGCAGAAAATTGTGTGCCCCATATTCCAATACGCGGAATTTGGGGCACAAATGAAACTGGTTTGCAATTTAGTTGTAAGCTACGCTGACGTTGAAGGTACCAGTGTAACTTCCATTTGTCTGATTGGCAGCGACAGTCAAGGTTCCTCCAACCGTAAACCCAACCGTACCATCAGCACCGATAGTACCACCACCTACACCAGCGGCTGATGAGACAAAGCTGTTAACAGTCATCGTCTTAGACATCAATGTCGAATGAGTCAGTGTAGCTGAAGATGGTAGTGTAACCGTAAAGGTATTCCCCGCGCCACCAGTTACAGTAAATGCCGCGGCTGAAGTCGTAGCTCCACTAGCTCCGATCACCGTATGGTATGAGGGCGTTCCAGTAGTAGAAACATCCACAGATCCCGCTTGCGTACCAGCAACGATAGTTCCAAAAGCTAATACACCACCGCCCGTCGCACTCGTATTGTTTGCAATCGAAACTGCGTTTTGAATAGTCGCAGTTGCCGTTCCATTAATATTATCCGCCGCCTGAGCTTCGCTACCAAAAGCAAGCAAAGCTGCCATACATCCGAGTGCCAAAATTTTCTTTTTCATGATAGTATTTTGTTTGTGTTTGAGTGGTTGCTGTCTATTAAAAAAATCTGTTATTCTGTAACCCGATTGTGTGGTAAAGCTTCGATCGTATCACTTGACCCTACCAACTCCATCTTGTTTCTGAGAGAAATATATATAAATCGTGAAATAAATAAAAAAATATATATACGTTTTATTGAAAATATTTTTGAGGCAGGATGCTTTTTTTATCAAAAAATTTGTTATGACATTTAATTGTAAAGAGATAGTTGGTGAGTAATTTTTTAAAAAAATTTTGATGTTTTAGCGCTTCATGATTTCATCTATATATTACATTGCGTGTCGTGATGGCGCTCCTGTGATGCAGGGGTTCTCCGCCAGCCGGAGTTGCGAGGTGAGGGTAGTGAGGGGAAGCAAAGGAAATCAAATAGTTTACTATATTCCGTACCACCAGATGGCGGGGGTAGTTACCGGTTGTTTCGCTGTTGATGGCGATACTATGCGTCAGTGTATAGTTTTTATATACAAAAAGTATTTTTTCATGGAACCCAAGAGCAGTGCAAAGATTGTCTATGTGACTGGCGGGGCGCGGAGTGGCAAGAGCTCCTTTGCCCTGCAACTGGCGGCACCCTACAGTAATCGCGTTTTTTTGGCGACGGCGGAGCCTTTTGACGGGGAGATGGTGCAGCGGATCGGGAAGCACCGGGAGGAGCGGGGTGAGCAGTTTACTACGGTTGAGGAGCCGCTTGCTCTTGCGTGCGCACTGCGGGCACTGCCGTCAGGAACAGAGGTGGTTTTGCTCGACTGCCTGACGGTCTGGGCTGGAAACCTCATGCACTACGCTGACGGGAAGGGAGAGGGGGAGATGGAACAACAGATTGAGCGCTTTCTTGAGGTGTTGCGCCATCCTCCTTGCGATATTATTGTGGTTTCCAATGAGGTGGGGATGGGCATTGTGCCGGAGAATGCCATGGCCCGAAAATTTCGTGATATTGCCGGTATTATTAACCAGCGTGTTGCTTCACTGGCTACGGAGGCCTGGCTGCTGTGCAGTGGTTTACCGCTTCGTTTGAAGTAGCCAGGTTTATGCTCCAGAGTAACCTATAATAAATATATAAGAGAGAGATAATCATGCATGAAGAGTTGCAGCAGTTGCTGGATTGTATCAAGCCGGTCTCCCGCTCGCTCAGCGATGCGGCCCAGGCCCATCTTGATGATTTGACCAAGCCTCAGGGGAGCCTGGGCCGATTGGAGGAGATTGCCCTGAGCTATGTTCTGGCGACCGGCAGAGTGAGCCCTCTGCTTGCAAAAAAGAAAATCTGCTGTTTTGCGGCCGATCATGGTGTGGCGGCTGAAGGGGTTTCGGCTTTCCCGGCAGAGGTGACCCCCCAGATGGTTTATAATATGCTGAGTGGCGGTGCGGCCATCAACGTGCTGACGCGCCATGCGGGTGTTGACCTTGATGTGGTGGATATGGGCGTGAACCATCATTTTCCGGATCTGGCAGGGCTGGTCAAACGAAAGGTACGGCCCGGTAGCGCCAATATGGCCATTGGCCCGGCCATGAGTGAAGAGGAGGCCTTGCAGGCGTTGCTTTGCGGGGCGGAACTGGCGACTGCTGCACAGGAAGCGGGTTATCATCTCCTTGGAACCGGAGAGATGGGGATTGCCAACACCACTCCGGCAACGGCGCTCTATTCGGTTTTGCTTGATGTGCCGGTTGAGGGGATTACGGGCAGGGGGACCGGTATTGATGATGAGCGTCTGCTCCACAAGATTGCGGTTATTAAAAGGGCGATTGCCGTTAATGCCTCCTGTTGCACAACGCCCTTCGGGACGCTTGCGGCGCTTGGGGGTTACGAAATTGCCGCCATTGCCGGATTTATTCTTGGTGCGGCTGCCGCCCGTGTTCCGGTTGTGGTCGATGGTTTTATCTCTTCTGCCGGAGCGGTGGTGGCGCTGAAGCTCTGCCCGGCGGTTGAAGGCTATCTCTTTTTCAGCCACATTTCCAACGAGCAGGGGCACAGGGCGGTTATGGAGAAGCTTGGCGCCCGTCCGATGCTTGATCTTGATCTTCGTCTTGGGGAGGGAACGGGTGCAGCCATTGCCATGCAGCTTATTGAGGGGGCTGTGAAAATCTACAATGAGATGGCCACCTTCAGCGCGGCAAGGGTGAGTGAAAAAAGCGGGGAGTAAGGGATGCTGAGCGGCCTTGTTACAGCCTTGAGAACCCTTACCGTCCTCCCGGTTCCGGGACGGGAGAGCGACCGTTTCAGCAACTCGCTCTTCTGGTTTCCGGTTGTCGGCCTGCTGCTCGGGCTTGTGGAGGGGGCGATCGGGTTTTGCGGGTTTCGTCTCGGGTGGAATGAGCTTGCGGCGGCGCTGGTGCTGCTTGGCGGTATTATCTTGAGCCGGGGTATGCATGCCGATGGTCTGGCCGATCTGGCCGATGGATTCTGGGGAGGCAAAACGAGGGAGGCGGCACTGCGGATTATGAAAGATTCCAACGTCGGCTCTTTTGGTGCCATTGCTCTCTCCGCCATGATGCTGCTCAAATGGGTGGTCCTTCTTAAACTTGTCGGCTTTGGAGCCTTTGAGCTCATTGCCGCAGGTGTTTTGCTTGCCCGCCAGGTGCAGGTGCTTCTTGCTTCATCTCTTCCCTATGCCCGCAGTGAGGGAGGTACGGCGCAGGCCTTTGTGAGCGGTGCTGGAGCGCTCCATATTCTGGTAACCTCCCTGCTGACGCTCTTGTTTCTTGTCGCTCTTCTTCATGCTGACCTCTATGCGCTTGTTACGGTGGTAGCGGCAGCACTGGTTGGGGCGCTGTTGACCGGAGGGTTGAGCTGGCGCAAAATCGGTGGAGTTACCGGCGATGTGCTGGGCGCTGGAAGCGAGGTGACCGAGCTTTTCGTCTGGATTGTGGCGGCGTTTTATGCGGGTTTCAGGGCTCACGGGGCATAAAGGTGTAGAGGGGAGCGATTCAAGGGTAATCAGTCGCGGTTTTCGATCTGCACCATGCGTCTCTCCGGCAGGATAACGGCGGACAGCCATCCAAGGAGGGGGTTATCGGTGTAGACGCAGCCGGTATCGATGGCAACAAGTTTTTCAAGCATGATGGGCAGGGGAAGGGCGGTGTGGGCGCAGACAACGGTTTTTTCCCATTTGTAGTTGTTGCGTTCAAGAAAGGAGCGCTGAATATGCACCCGTTGCCAGCAGAACTCTTCAGGCTTGTAGTAACGGAGATTATCCTTTATGGAGAGTTCAGGGTCGAGGCCGCCGTGGGTAAAAAAATAGTTTTCGGTTTCAAGAAAGTAGTGGCAGTGTCGTAAAAGATGGAGATGTTTTTCAGGCAGGTCGTGGCCATCACCACTATGGTATGATGCAAGGGTGGCCTTTCCCCCGTTGTTGAGCCATTTGTCGGCATTGTGGTTTTTAAGGTAGTCAAGGTAGAGCAGCTCATGGTTGCCCATAATAAAATGACAGGAGTATTTGCTGCTGAGAGTGATGAGGTAGTCGATCACCTCTTTTGAGTGTTTGCCCCGGTCAATCATGTCGCCCAGAAAAACCAACTGATCGTCCGTTTCTGGCTCAATCTTCTTGATCAGCTTTTTGAGGGGACGGAGGCAACCGTGAATATCTCCTATTGCTATAATGCGGCGGCTTTCCGATAAGGAATCATGCATATCGGTAGTGCGGTGCAGGAGCAACGTGAATCGGCAAGCGGATGTTGCAATAGCGGTTCATGAAGCGATCCGGTATTTCATGGCAACGGTTATCTCAAGCTCTTTCTTGTCGAGCGTGAAAACGGAATCCTGGAATTTTGGTCCGCCAAACCCGATTTTCGGGTTGTTTGAAACGCCCACACCCTCTTTTGGTATACCAAAAAAGTTGGTATCAAGTTTTCCGTTGTTGTTTTCGTCGTGCATGATGCTGACGGCATAGCTGCCGTAGGGAAGGTGTTCGAAAACAACGGTATCGTTACTGCTGGTCACTTTTTTCAGTACCGATGCAAAGGCTTGTTCGTGTTTGCCGGGAAACCCTTTTTTTGAGTTGTAGAGTGAAACGCCAAACATGCCAACAAGGTTTGTCATGCCGGTGATGTGCACGGTGATGGTGCCGAACTGTGCCGGCGGTTCCGGCGTGTTGTCTGCCGCAAAGAGGGTGACGGAAGATGCAAAAAAGAGAGCAGTAAAAATCGTGAACAGTTTTTTCATCTGGCCTGTGGTAAGAGGTTTCAGGGTTTAGGTTGAAATATCGCTAATCGTTGTTTCCCATACAAGAGAAAGATGGATGGTCGCAATCACCTCTTCTTTTGTTTGTAAAGAAGAGAATTATGAAGTATGCTTTTAGGGTATCCGTTATTCCACGAACCGTTCAATAAGGGAAGATATATGACGAAAGAGTTACCCCCTCATCCGGACGTTGAGGCCGAAGGTTCCGGGCAGACGCATCTGCAGCAGATCAATTTTCCTGTTGTCGGCATTGGTTCTTCAGCGGGCGGGCTGGAAGCCCTTGAGATTTTTCTCAAGAATGTTCCATCGCGATGCGGTATGGCTTTTGTCATTATCCAGCATCTTGATCCGACGCACAAGGGGATCATGGTGGAACTGCTTCAGCGGGTTACCGATATGAAGGTTGTTCAGGTCAGCGATCGTCTGCTTATTGAGAGAGATCATGTCTACCTCATTCCTCCGAACAAGGATATGTCGATGTTGAACGGGATGTTGCATTTGCTTGATCCTGTTCAGCCACGGGGATTGCGTCTGCCAATTGACTCTTTTTTTCGTTCCATGGCATCTGATCTTCGTCAGTACTCCATCGGAGTTATTCTTTCGGGTATGGGTTCCGATGGTACGCTCGGCCTTCGTGCCATACAGGAGAAGGGTGGCGGTGTTTTTGTTCAGGATCCCGCATCGGCCAAGTTTGATGGAATGCCTCGTAGCGCAATCAACTCCGGTTTGGCTGATGTTGTCGCTTCTGTCGAGGAACTCCCTGCAAGAATCTTCTCTTACCTCAAGCATCTGCATTTTTTCGGAGGAGAGAATCGACTCTTTGCCTATCTCAATATGGATTATCCTTTGTCAGGAGCAAAGCATCGCATTGAGGAGAGTGCCCAGAGTGCACTCGAAAAAGTGATTATCCTGTTGCGTGTGCATACCGGCCATGATTTTTCGCTGTATAAAAAAAATACACTCTATCGCCGGATTGAACGTCGTATGGGTATTCATGAGATTGAAAAGATGGAGAGTTATGTTCATTTTTTGCAGGAGAATCCGCACGAAGTTACCCTGCTTTTCAAGGAACTGCTGATTGGGGTAACCAACTTTTTTCGTGATACGACCGTCTGGGATGTGCTGAAAAAGAGCGCAATTCTTCCTCTTCTCTCTTCTCGACCGGCTGATGATCTCATTCGGGCATGGGTGATCGGCTGTTCTACCGGAGAGGAAGCCTATTCTCTCGCCATTGCCTTCAGGGAGGCGGTTGAAGAGGTAAAACCGGCAAGGAATTACCGGCTCCAGATTTTTGCAACCGACCTCGATAAGGATGCTATTGACAAGGCGCGTCAGGGCATCTATCCGCCCAATATATCGGCTGATGTTTCTATTGAACGGTTGCAGCGCTTCTTTGTAAAAGACGAACATAACAGCCTCAGGATATCGAGAGAGATCCGCGAGAGCATTGTTTTTGCTCCCCATAATGTCATCATGGATCCCCCGTTCACCAAGCTCGACATTATTATATGCCGAAATATTTTGATTTATATGGAGCAGGAGTTGCAGCAAAAGCTCCTTCCCTTGTTTCATTACAGTCTCAACACCGGAGGCCTCCTTTTTCTTGGTACGGCCGAAAGCATCGGTTCATTCACCTATCTGTTTGATCCTCTTGATGCAAAAGCACGAATTTTCAGGAAGCTTCCATACGGGCATCGGGCTGAACCTGTTGAGTTTCCAGCCTCTTTTTCTCCGATGTTGCATAAAATACCTGAGATGATGAGCAACCAAAAAGCAATGAAAATATCCAGCGTGAACCTGCAATCAATAACTGACCAGTTTTTGCTTCAGCATTATACACCGGCAGCGGTGCTGGCCAATGAGAAGGGCGATATCATCTATATCAGTGGACGAACCGGCAAATATCTTGAGCCAGCCGCAGGCAAGGCCAACTGGAATGTTTTTGCGATGGCCCGCGAAGGGCTTCGCTATGAACTGAATATGCTGTTCGGGAGTGCGCTTCATAAAAAAACAATCCTTACCAAAAAGGGGGTAACCGTTGGTACCAACGGAGGGTCGCAGCGGCTGGATCTGACGGTTGAACTGCTTGAAAAGCCCGACCTTTTGAGAGGGTTGATCCTTATTACGTTTAAAGATGTTCATGGTGATGAGTCCGGATTGGAAAAAGGGAGTGCTGAATCGGCAGATGGTGGAGGCAGCCATCCCGGGTTGATCGATCAGGAACTTATGGAGGCTCGTCATGAGATTTTGACCATTCGCGAAGAGATGCAGAGCTCGCAGGAGGAGTTAAAATCGATGAATGAAGAGATGCAGTCGGCCAATGAAGAGTTGCAGAGCACCAACGAGGAGCTGACGACCTCCAAGGAGGAGATGCAGTCATTGAATGAGGAGTTGCAGACGGTCAATCATGAGCTGCAATCGAAGGTGACTGATCTGTCGGAGAGCAATAATGATATGAAAAACCTGCTGAACAGCACCGATATTGCAACGCTCTTTCTTGATGATGCGCTCCATATACGCCGGTTCACCAACCGGATTTCTGCGATCATCAAAGTGATTCCTACGGACGTTGGCCGTCCCATAACCGATATTGTCAGTGATCTGGACTATCCTGAGCTGGTTGATGATGCAAGGGAGGTGCTTCGCACACTTGTCTACAGTGAAAAGCAGATATCGGCAAGTGATGGACGGTGGTTTGTCGTGAAAATCATGCCCTATCGTACCCAGGAAAACAGGATTGTCGGGCTGGTGATTACGTTTACCGACATCACGGTTGCCAAGACGCTTGAAGGGTGTTTGCGTGAAACTGAAGAGCGCTTTCGTTTTTTGTTTGAAGCCATGCCTGGTGGTATCCTTCTCCAGGATGGTGAAGGCCGAATTCTGATGGCCAATGGAGAGACTGAACGTATTTTAGGGATCTCTGTAAATGAGATGCATGCCACGATGATGGAGGAGCCGCAATGGAGAGCTGTTCACGAGGATGGGTCAGCTTTTCCTGTTGACGAATATCCCTTTCATCTTGTTTTGGGTTCCGGCAAACCGGTTAAAGATATTGTCATGGGTCTGTTGCAGGATCATGACAAGGGGTGTCGGTGGTTCAAGGTCAGCGCACTGCCCCGTTTCAAGGCGGGTAGGGCAGAAGTATTCCAGGTTGTCTCAACATTTATTGAAATCAGTGCTCCCCGGTAGGGGATGAAGAGCGCCAGAAACAAGGATAATTCAATGCTGAATAAAAACAGGGAACGTTCAGACTATCTCTCGGCATTGCGGCGCAGGGCTGAAGATCGTTTGCAGAAACATGAACAGAAAAATCAGGGTTTTTCACTTTCAGCCGGTGATATGCACCGCATTATTCATGAATTGTCGGTTCATCAGATTGAGCTTGAAATGCAGCAGGAGGAGCTCCTGCAGTCGCGCGATGATATGGAAAAGGGGCTGGAGCGCTATACCGAGCTTTATGACTTCGCGCCGGTGGGTTATCTGACACTTGCGCGCGACAGTACCATACTTGAGGTGAATCTGACGGCAACCAGGATGGTTGGTGTGGAGCGCTCCCTTTTGAAGGGTGCGTGCCTCGTACTCTTTGTTGATCCGGAAGAGAGCATGGTGTTTAATGCACTGATGGAGCGGGTCTTCAGTCATCAGGAGCCAGCTTTCTGTGAGGTTATGCTTGTGCATGACGATGATCCTTTGGCACCGCGACGAGTGGTACGTATTGAGGCGGTCGTTCAGGATGATGGACAGTCATGCTGGACGGTGCTTTCTGACATCACCCTGCAGAAGCAGATCGAGAGCGAGAATGCCCGGCTGCAGGCAACTCTGATTCAGGCCCATAAGATGGAGTCGATCGGTCGGCTTGCAGGTGGTGTTGCCCATGAGTTTAACAATATGCTGCAGGTGATGCTTGGCAATATTGACCTGCTGATCGCCAGGAAGGATCTTGACGTCAGTGCGCATCGCTCACTTGCTGCAGTGCGAAGTTCTATCATGAAATCAGCCGGGTTTGTTCGTCAACTGCTTGCTTTTGGCGGAAAGCAGATTATCTCTCCGACGATACTCGATCTGAATGTTGTGGTTGAGCATATTGTCAAGATGCTTGAACGCCTGATGGGAGAGCACATCAAGGTGATCTTTACTCCAGGCGACGACCTCTGGCCGGTGAAGATGGATTTGACACAAATAGATCAGGTTATGATCAAACTTGCCCTCAATGCAAGGGATGCCATAAAGGAGAGCGGCACACTGAGCATCACGACAAAAAATGTTGTCGTTGATGCGGCATTCTGTAACGTTCATACTGAAATGATGCCCGGCGATTATCTTTTGCTTGAGGTTTGTGATGACGGGAGTGGTATGGACAAACAGACGCTCGAATCTGTTTTTGAACCGTATTTTACCACAAAATCGATGTCAGAGGGCACCGGTCTCGCGCTTGCAATGGTCTATGGCATTGTCCGGCAGAATCAGGGTGCGATATTCTCCTCCAGCAAAAAGGGAGAAGGGACGACATTTGAGATATATTTGCCCCGAAGCGCAGCTAATGGATCAGCCTGATTGTTGCATGAAAACAACAAACCCTTTCTGGTGCATGACCCATTATTGCCATTCAACACCACCCACTGTTTCTGAAAATGTCTCTCTTTCCGGGAGGAGTTATTACGGGATAGGGGGGAGCGCCTGCTATTTTGCCGAGCCGGGCTCTCTGGCGGAGCTTGCTGATATCCTGCTCTGGAGTGTCAGGCAGCGCCTGCCGCTTGCGCTCATGGGAAGCGGGAGCAATATCCTTTTTTCTGACGCAGATTTTGCGGGTATGGTGATATCCCTTGGCCGGATGGAGCGTTTTTTCTGGCTCTCTGATGATGAGCTATTTTGTGAGGCAGGGGTGGAGAACAGCAGCATTGCCGAAGAGTTGTTGCGGGTTGGCAGGGGAGGAGGCGAGTGGCTCTACCGGCTTCCCGGCCAGATTGGGGCAACGGTGAGGATGAATGCCCGCTGTTTCGGGGGAGAGGTTTCGGCCATTACGGCTGCGGTTTTGACGCTTTCGGTTGAGGGTTGCCTGCGTTGGAGTCTCCCGGAAGAGGTTTTTTACGGCTACAAGCATACCGCACTGATGGAGAGGCCGGAGATGGTGGTTGCCTCTCTTTTGCGTTTTGCGGAGGTGCGGCCAATTGATGAGGTACAAGCGTTGATGAAGGGCCATGAAGGGGAGCGCGAGGCGAAGCACCATTTTGATTTTCCGAGTTGTGGCTCGACCTTCAAGAACAACTATGCGGTGGGCCGTTCGAGTGGCTCTATTTTTGAGGAGCTTGGTTTCAAGGGGAGGGCGGAGGGTGGCGCCATGGTGAGCCCCTACCATGCCAATTTTATTTTTAACAGGGGAGGAGCAACGGCCCGGGAGGTGCTCACGCTTGCTGCCGGCATGAAACATGCAGCTCTTGCAGAGGCCGGGGCTCAGCTTGATCTTGAGGTTCAGTGTATCGGGTTGTTTGATGGCGATCTGCTTGCCTCGTGTGGTGTCCCTTTTGCGGCCGATCTGCAGGATCCTTCAAAAGGGTGGGCCGGGCTGTTGTGGAATCCGCAGGAGGAGGACTCGGCTGGAGCGCTGGATCCGATTTTTCCCCGTATGCTCATGC
The DNA here is from genome assembly GCA_903866255.1 of uncultured Chlorobiaceae bacterium. Taxonomy (GTDB): domain Bacteria; phylum Bacteroidota; class Chlorobiia; order Chlorobiales; family Chlorobiaceae; genus Chlorobium. The sequence continues at coordinate 15,606 of CAIPMW010000099.1, forward strand.
AGGGGCCGCTGCTTGGCTATGCGGCTCTCGACCGGGAGTTTCCTGCTGGAGCGTTTGTTGCTGTTGAGCAGTTGCGCTCGCTTGCGGATGCGGCCCTAAATCCCGAAGCCCCCATTCTTCGCTGGACAACCAGCAGCAGTGATCCTGCCATTTTTCCACTCAAGCCGCCCTCAACTATTCCGCCCGGAAGCTTTACTGACGGACTTTGGCACTACAGCGTCTCCGAACTGTTTATCGCTTCCGTTGCTCCGGGAGTGGGCTATCTTGAGTTTGAAATGAGTCCGGAGGGTCACTGGGTTGCGTTGCGCTTTGATGCTCCGCGAAAGAGGGCGAAAGGGTATGAAGTTCTTTCAGCGGAACCCTGGCTGAAAACGGTGCATAAGGTGCAGAATGAGGGGCGCTTTGGTATGGAGCTCTCGTGGGAACTTTTGCACCCATTCGTTAACGGGGAGATCCTTGCCTTGCAGTGTTCAGCCTCTTCTGGCAGGGGAGAGCTTGGCCTCTTCCCCTGGTGGCCCAATGCGTCATTACCGGCTGATTTTCACCAGCCGGAGCGCTTTTTTCGGATTCGCCTGCTCTGAAAAGATTTGTTACAGATCGGCGGCAGGCATACGGGAAACCTCTTCTGCTGTAAAGACCGGCCCCTCTTTGCAGACATAGACCGACCCTACATTGCAGCGTCCGCATTTGCCGACACCGCATTTCATGCGGTTTTCGAGCGTTGTGTAGACGTTTTTTTCATCAAAGCCAAGCTTTTTGAGTGATATCAGGGTGAACTTGATCATGATTGGCGGCCCGCAGATTACAGCGATGCAGTTGTCGGGAGAGGGGGCGGCCTCTTCGAGTACCGTAGGCACAAAGCCGACACGGTATTTCCAGTCGGGTGACTCTCCACCCGGATCGACGGTGAGGACAAGGTCAACATCAGCACGCTTCTGCCACTCGTCAAGTTCATGCTTGTAGACCAGATCGGCTACGGTGCGGGCACCATAGACAATGGTGACCTTGCCAAATTTTTCACGCTGATCGAGGCACGACCAGATAACACTCCGCGTCGGTGGCAGTGCGATCCCTCCAGAAATAAAGAGGAGGTTTTTGCCGTGGAACTCTTCAATGGGAAAGCGGTTTCCGTAAGGCCCGCGGAAGGTGACGAGGTCACCGACATCGGCATTGGCCAGAGCCGAAGTCACCCGGCCCGACTGGCGGAAGGTGCATTCGATATACTCGTTCCGGGTCTCGGGGCTTGCGACGCAGAAGGTGCTCTCACCCTCACCGTAGACGCCGTAGAGACCGAACATGCCGGTCCGGAAGGTTTTCTTGAACTGCTCATGGTCAGCCGGGTTTTGAAACTCGAGCCTCATGGTTCGCACGCCGGGCGCTTCGTCGTGGCGGGCGACGATTTTCATGATAGCCGGCTTGTAGATGTTCGGTTGCGCGTTGTGAATGGTTTCTGTCACGGCTATAATTTTGATATCTCTTGTAAAGTCTCGGTAATACCCATGTCAACCGGGCACTGGCGTGAGCATCGGCCGCATCCGCTGCAACTGTTCACGCTGAACTTGCCTGGAAAATAGTTGAATTTGTGCATGATGCGCTGGCGCCATCGTGCCGATTGTGTCGAACGGGGGTTGTGGCCCGAGGTGTGCATGGTAAAGAGGGCAAAGGAGCAACTGTCCCAGTTTTTTCTTCGGATACCGCTGTAGGTGTCGCCTTCGTCCTGGATGTCAAAACAGTGGCAGGTGGGACAAAGGTAGGTGCAGGAGGCGCAGCCGATACAGCGCATCGAGATCTCTTTCCAGAATTTGCTGTCAAAGTTTTCGGGGTTCTGCAGCCAGGTAACGCAGGTATCGAGGTTGAATTTTTCCGGCACTTCGACGGTAGGGAGTGCTGGCTCGGAGCCCTCCTGGAGGTATTCGGAAATGATCGCGAATGCTTCACGTCCCCGATCGGTAAGCTCTTCAACCAGCCACCCCCGGTTTTTGTCGAGGGAACGAAGCAGCACATCGGAGCCCTTGGTACTGTCGGGGGCCAGTTTGAGTGAGGTGCATAGACAGAAATCATCCGCTTTCGTACAGGCAATGGTCACAATGACCGATTCATTGCGTCGCTGAAACCAGTATTCGTCCTTGTAATCCCATCCGAAAAGCGGATCGTCAATCGCCAGACCTGAAGCATCACAAGGCCTGGCACCAAAAATGATTCTTGGAGCTGAGGGAGGAGTGAAGTCAGCCGTTTCGATTTCATTTTTCTTGATGGTGTAGCTCAGCATCGGTTCCGTCTGGGGAAAAAAGAGCTCTTTGAGTGAACGGTCGGGCAGCACCAGGCCTAAATGCAGATCGGTACCTTTCTCAACGGTGGCATAGCTTGAAAGCGACTCTCCCTGCACGGGGCCAATAACGGTCAGCCCTGCCGAGCGCCATTTTGCGACACAATTGTCAAGTTTATCACTGAAAAGGATTCTTGTCATAGGTGTTGGTTACTTAGAGAATGAATGTCTCAGTGTCGTCCTTTTTGAAACTTGCAAGTACCGGTTCCTGGGTCGGGCTTAAACCGGCAAAATGATCGAATCCATCAACCACCTCATTGGCCATCCGCTGGTTGATGAGGCGGAGCGGTATGTTGACAGGGCAGGCCCGGTCGCAGTTGCCGCACTGGACGCATCGGCCGGAAAGGTGAAATGCCCTTACGACATTCCATTCAAAATTTCCGAGTGTATGCGACGAGGTGTTTACCCATTGGGGCTGGTTGCTGTCTACAATGCAGCGGCGGCAGTAGCACATGGGGCATGCCTGGCGGCAGGCGTAGCATTTGATGCATCGTGAAAACTCCTGCTGCCAGAAGTCGAACCGCTCTTTTGCGTTCATCTTCTCGATACGCTCAAGGAGTGGTTCTTTCGTGGTGAGTGGAGGATTTTCCCTGATTTCGCTGAGCAGTGCAGAAAAGTCACCGGTAGTTTGACCCTGTAGCGCTCTGACTTCCCGGCCTGTTGAGTCAAATCCGAAAATAATGATCTGATCCACGTTGAGCTGGTATTCTGCAGCAAGGATGTTGATGGAGCGTATCCCTTCGGGCCGCAGAAAGATGCCAACCTGTTTCTCATCGCTCAGTAGTCCTTCGGTGACGAGGTATCCTGAAAGGTTGGTTATGCAGGTACTGTCGAGCACAAGCTGGTCGGCCTCTTCCGAGGTGCGGATAAAGAGCGGGCGACGCCGGTCGGAAGTTGAGCCTGGCCTGTAGCCTATTGCCATTTTTATCGTTCCATTGGCAAGAAGCTCTTTTACCGTTGTTCTGTATTTTTCCTGTGTAATCATTGCCTCTTGTTTTTAAAGGGTCGCCGGTGATTCAGTTTCTTTGATCAACTGCTGGTATTGATCAAAGGGGCCGAGTTTACGGATATCTTCCGTGACGTTGTTGATGAGATCAGCAAATTTGCTTCCTTCTGCCGCACTGATCCACGAGAATATGACCCGTTCCGGTGATATGCCTGTAAAGTCGAGCAGGGCACGAAAGACCATCCAGCGACGGCGAGCATGGTAGTTTCCATGGGTGAAATGGCAGTCACCCGGATGGCAGCCACTGACCAGTACTCCGTCAGCCCCCTTCTGCAGCGCTTTAAGGATAAACATGGGGCTGATTCTTCCGGTGCAGGGAAGTCGGACAATGCGGACATTGGGTGCATATTTCAGCCTGCTGGTTCCCGCAAGGTCAGCGCCTGCGTAGGTGCAGTAGGTACAGACAAAAGCGACGATCTTTGGTTCAAATGGTTCACTCATCAGCGTACTCCGGTAGCAAAGTTCTGTTCGTTCATGGAAAAAATGAAGGCTGTTCAGAGCCCCATCACTTCAGCAAAGATCTGTTTTTCGGTAAAGCCGGCCAAATCGAGGCTGTTCGAGCGGCAGAAACTGACGCAGGTGCCGCATCCCTGGCAGAGGCCGGGATTGACGTAGGCCACCTGTTTGACAAGCTTTCCCGAACGGTCGCGAATATCCTTTTTCTCAATGGCATTGTAGGGACAGGCGAGAACGCAGCCCCAGCATCCGGCGCAGGTTGCTTCGTTGTTTACGGCAATAACCGGCTCCCGCTCAAGCTTCTCTTTGCTGAAAAGGGCAAGTACCTTGCTGGCCGATGCCGATGCCTGGGCAACCGAATCAGGAATGTCTTTGGGCGACTGGCACGCCCCCGCAAGAAAGACCCCTGCCGTAGACGATTCAACCGGGCGAAGTTTGAGATGGGCCTCGTTATAAAAACCATATTCGTCGTAGGCGATGCCGATAGTTTTGGCAAACTCTTTTGCATTGGGCTGTGATACCATTGCGGTGGCAAGGACGACCATGTCGGCAGCGACGGTAACCGGCTTGCCGAGAAGGGTATCGACACCGCGCACCATCAGTTTGCCGTTTTCCTGCCAGAGCTTGCTTACCCTGCCACGGACGTAGGAGGCCTCATCCTCCTCAATGGCCCGACGGGTAAATTCATCATACCCTTTGCCTGCCGCACGGATATCCATATAGAAAATATGGGTTTTTCCCTCATGCACCTTGTGGGCGTAGAGCATGGCATGTTTGGCGGTGTACATGCAGCAGATCTTGGAGCAGTAGCGTACTCCCTTTGAGGGGTCGCGTGATCCGGCGCACTGGATGAAGACAACGTTTTCGGGCTCCTTGCCGTCAGAGGGACGAAGGATGCGGCCTGCTGTCGGGCCGCTTGCTGAAGCGAGGCGCTCAAACTGAAGGCCGGTGATGACGTCCGGAAATTTTCCGTAGCCATACTCTCCATAAAGGGCGGTATTCTGCACCTGGAATCCGGTGGCAACAACAATTGCTCCTATTTCAAGGTCGATGAATTCATCCTGCATCTCAAAGTTGATGGCGTTGAGTTCACAGGATTTCTGGCACGTTTTGCATTTGCCGTTCTTGAAGTAGATGCAGCTTGCCTTGTCGATGACCGGTATATTGGGGACTGACTGGGCGAAAGGGGTATAAATGGCGGTTCGCTTGCCAAGGCCGCAGTCAAATTCACTTGAGATTTTTTTGACCGGACATTTGGTGATGCAGTCGCCGCAACCCGTACAGGCGTCCATGTCAACGTAGCGCGCTTTCATACGTACCCTGACCTTGAAATTGCCAATGTAGCCATCAACGCTCTCAATTTCGGCGTATGTAAGGAGCCTGATGTTGGGATGCTGGGCGGTTTCGACCATTCGGGGGGTCATGATGCACTGCGAGCAGTCGAGCGTGGGGAAGGTCTCCGACAACTGCGCCATGTGGCCGCCAAGGGAGGGTTCGCGCTCAACAAGGACAACTTCCTGACCGGCATTGGCAATATCGAGCGCCGCCTGGAGACCGGCAATACCACCTCCGATGACCAATGCGCGGCGGGTTACCGGAACTTCAATTGGCTGGAGTATGTTGTTGCGCTTGACCTTTTCAACCATTGAACGGACAATGTCCGCAGCTTTGGCGGTAGCCATATCACCGTCGGTGTGTACCCATGAACACTGTTCGCGAATGTTGGCTATTTCACAAAGATAGGGGTTCAGCCCCGCTTCGGCACATGCCTTGCGGAAAGTGGCTTCATGCATTCTCGGTGAGCAGGCGGCGATGACGATACCGGTAAGGTTGTTTTCGCGGATTGCTTTTTTGACGCTCTCCTGACCAGGATCGGAGCAGAAATATTTGTATTCGACAGAGACTTCGACACCAGGGTGTTCCCCCATGGCGGCAGCAAGTTTGGTACAGTCAACTTTAGCAGCGATGTTTTCGCCGCAGTGACATATAAATACCCCGATTTTTGCCATTATTCAATCTTTTAGTATGAAGCCGCTGACCTGAACGGCCCGGCATGGAACGCCCCTGAACCCCGACTTTTCGTCAGGTATTCAAGGGTTTGGTCGTACCCTAAAGTTTCGAGACAAGGTCGAGCGCCGGCACAAAGTGCTCGCCTAC
>CAIPMW010000100.1 GCA_903866255.1 uncultured Chlorobiaceae bacterium
GATTGCTTTGCACATGAGCCAGTGTGGCGATCTATCGCGGATACGAGCCAAATTTGCAAGCCGTTGCTGAGTGGCATCGTTTAACTTGACACCTTTTGTCTGTGACATAATCAAATCTCCTTTTGGTGCAAGGTAATACTTATTGAAACCTTTTACAACCTTGTGCCAGATGGTTTCATTTTCAGCAAGCTTGGCCTTGAAGTTTCCCACAGCCGCAAGACAATTTTCGCACGCAGACCCGTCGGAACGCACCGGCAAAGTAGGTCGGGAGAAGATTTCTCCGGGGACTGCACGAAAGTATAGTTTTTACGGATGGTGGATACATGTAAATTTTTCAGTATGGTTCTGTAGTTCGTCGACTTTCACGTTATGGTTTGTAACTGCGCCATCTGCTCTCAAAAAGAGCCCTTCCATGATAGAATGCCGCAACATTCTCTTCGATGTTTCGTGTCGTGCGCATACGGATCACTTTTTCAAAATGAGCTTCAGTGATCAGTGGCCCCAATAAAGCACTGAAGATACCGACCCAGAGGGTGTTGGCAAAAAGAGGATCTCCAAACCGGCGTGCTGCTTCCTGCTCAGCCTGAATGGCAAATTTTTGAACATCGGCGTTTTCAGGGATGGCAACTTTTTCGGGATTGTGCAGCACACAGGAAAATGGCTGGCAAAGTCCGCCAAACCGATCCCATGCGGCCTGTGACAATGCAAGAAAGTAGTTTGGATGTTCTACAACGGGACTGGCTATAGGGTCGTCAGAAATAATTACCTGGCTGCGTACATATCCGCCCCGGGTCTCGGTTCCGTGGCTGATGAGCATGGAGGTATGCAGACCAGCCTCTACTGCCGCCTGTCCTGCAATCTGGCCTGTACGGATGACTCCCTGACCACCAAAACCGCTGCATAAGAATTCAATCCGTTCAGACATCCTGTTTCCTGTTTTTGATGTTGTTGTTCTGCTGGCGGAAGGCTTCCGAAAATTCTGGACGGCTTCCGATAGAGTTCCAGAGTATTCCGGTGGAGAGGGGATATGATTCGAACCATTTGTAGACTTCCGGGACTGAGCGTGTGCCAAGGGTCTGGACTCCAAAGTGGCTTACACAGGGATAAACGATCTGAACAAGGGAGAATCCCGGATTTTGCAGCGCCTGCGCTATGCTTGATACTGGCGCATCTCCTTCCAGCACGGTATGGCGAGCAATAAATGTTGCTCCGGCCTCTTTGACAATGTTCAGAACATCGAGTCCCTGGCCAGCCCAGTTTTGTTCCCAGGTTCCCCTTGGACTGGAATCGGTCACGCTTCCTTCAGGGGTTGTTATGCTGTATTGACCGCCGGTTGACTGGTATCCGAGATTGTCGAGAACCACAACAGTAACGCCAACATTGCGCCGTGCGCAGTTCAGGAGGTGCTGCAGGCCGATAGTATAGGCATCACCGTCACCGACAGTGAGGATAATTTTCTTTTCAGGAGGAAGCGCCAGACGGAGTCCGGTTGCCATGGCATAGACCCGGCCATGGGTTCCGGCAAAGGTATCGCCTTTCCATGTGGCATAGGTTTGCCGACCGGAACAGCCAATACCTGTTCCCCAAACAATATCGGCCAGGGTAAGCCCTGAGCGGTCGATAGCTTCAAGCACCTTGTGGTGGGCCGGTCGTAAACCGCAGCCACGGCAGGAGGTGCCACGAGCTTTTTCAGCTCTCAGATACTTTGTTGTGAGTTCAGACATGTGACCACCTCACTGTTTTCCATGCTTCACGGGAAATTGTTTTGCCTTCGAGTATCTGTTGTGTTGTCAGAAGAAGTTCCTTTACGGTTGGAAGTTCACCGCAACGGCCCCAGAAGTGGACACTGTTAGCCCTTGCGGCTCGCTCTACCTCCCTGACCAGTTGGCCATCCCAGTTCAACTCGACAACGAGATAGCTTGCCTTGCGCTGAAAAAGCTTGTCCTGGAAAGGCCAGAGAGAAATCAGCCGGATTCCGCCGATACGCAGCCCTTGCAAGCGTCCTTCACTGACAGCGCTTTTTACTACCCTTGAAGGTGTCCCGTAGGCGACAAGGATGATTTCTGCATCGTCAACCTCCCACTCTTCGGCATCGTCAATCAGCTCCCGATGGTTCAGGATTTTGTGAATAAGTCGCCATGCGTGCTGATGATGCAGTTCAATATCTTCGGTGTCATGACCCTTCAGGGTTGGTGTCCAATCCGAGCATGCTCCGCCGGTATTGTGTCCGAGCACAACGGGCGGAATATCAATATCATCGGTTGGTGGATAAAAATCAGGGCCGGGATGAACCTGTCGATCGTAAAAAATCAGGTCCATCTCTTCGATATCTTCCGCTGTTTCTGGAAGAAGAAGCGTTTCCCATCCGTCGGTTACCATCTGGTCGGCAAGAATGGTTACCGGGGTACGGAATCGTTCCGCAAGGTAAAATGCTCTCACGGTCAGAAGAAATGCCTCCTGCACGGATGCCGGAGCAAGCACGATGGTTTCATAGTTTCCGCCATGGGCCAGGTAGCGGGAGAGATAAAATTCACCCTGACCTGGCGCACCGGTGATGCCGCTGACCGGCCCGACTCGCTGGGAATTGACAATCACAACCGGGATTTCCGAAGAGAGCGCCCAGCCAAAGGCATCGGCAAACAGGATATATCCGGGCCCTGATGTTGCCGTCATGGCCTTGAGCCCGCCGAGTGAGGCTCCGTTGCATATATGCAGAGCGGCAATTTCATCTTCTGCCTGCAGATAGAAGCCATCTTCTTCGGGTAGACGGCGCGACATATTCTCTGCGATCTCTGTTGCCGGGGTAATAGGGTATCCGGCAAACAGGCGGCATCCTGCAAGAATGGCCCCTTCACAGATTGCAGCATTTCCTGTTTCAAAAATGCGTTTCATTTTTTTTTGCTCATGTTTATATAAAGTTCAGTCAGCAATCGTCTCTGGACTTTTCCACTGGGCCCCTTTGGCAGCTCTTCGACAAAAAGGATTGTCAGGGGTACCTTAAACGGTGCCAGCCTTATGTTGCAGTGAGCGCTTACCTCCTCTGAAGAGATGGTTTGGCCGGGACGAAGCACCAGAAATGCCGCGACCTCCTCACCGTAAACAGCAGAGGGTATTCCTGCAACTCCCGCACTCTCTACCTGCGATAGTTGGTGGAGAACCTCCTCAACTTCACGAGGGGCAATTTTCTCCCCGGCACGATTGATCAGCTCACTCTTTCTTCCGGTCAGAAAGAGATAGCCGTCATTATCGATGTTGCCCAGATCCCCGGTACGAAACCATCCCTCTTGCAGGGCTTCGGCGCTCTCTTCAGGCAGGGCAAAGTAGCCCCTGAAGAGGTTAGGACCGCTTACCCATACCTCTCCGTCAACGATCTTGATCCTGTTGCCAACGGAAACTCCAACCGAACCTGGTTTATGGCGTGCGGGCGGAAGCGGATTGCTGCATACCTGGCATGCGGCCTCAGAGATTCCATAGGCTTCAATCAGGGGCAGATCAAAACGCTCTTCAAACTGCTGGAGAACGGCTTCGGGAAGAGAGGCGGAGGCTGAACGGGCAAAGCGAAGACTCGCGTATTGATGCGCTTCAGGCTGGGTTGCCGACAGGATTTTGGAAAAAATCGTTGGTACAGCACTGAACCAGGTGGGGTGGTACTCTTCAATAAGCGACCAGAACTCCTCCATGATAAACCGTTCAGGCATGACAACCGAAATACCGGCAAGCAGCGGAGCAAGCAGGGTCACAACCAGTCCATTGATATGATAGAGAGGAAGAATGCAGAGGGCAATATCCGAATCAGTAATTTCATGGGCCCGATTGACATACTCGGCATTGGCAAGAAGGTTGTGCTCAGAGAGAAGCACCCCTTTGGGTCTGCCGGTTGTTCCCGAGGTAAAGAGCAACAATGCGACCCCTCTTAATGCAGGAATGGCAGGGCTCCATTGACCCTCTGGCAGCAAAGCCACGAAGCGAATTCCGGCAAGATCCACTGGATGCTGAATCCAGCCGTGCTCGATAAATGATTGGAGCAATGGCTGTGACGGGGTTGTAAGCACTAGCTCTGGAGAGGATTGTTCGAGGATATGGCCAATCTCGCGCCATGTCAGGCGGGGATTCATCGGTACCAGCGTAGCATTGCTCCGCAGAATCGCAAGAGTCGCCAATGCCGCTTCGAGACCATTCGGGAGCAACGTCCCTATGCGGGTGAGTGAGCGGCCTCCAACGCTCGACAGCTCATCACCCAATCCGAGAGACCACTCCGCGAACTGGCCGTAGGTAACCATCCTTCTTTCGCCAGGGAGAGAGAGAAACGGTCGACCGGGCTCCTTTCTGGCTCGATGGTCAAGAGTGTTCCCGATACGGCTCATAGGGCACTCTCTCATGAAAGAGTGAACGTTGCCGCGCCATGAACAGCGTTATGCAAGAGATCCCTGGTCTTGAACAGATAACCGCGAGGTAAGAGCGCAAGAGTACACATGGCTTAGAGCCTGGACTGTTTCAGATAGCTCAGGTCGAACAGCTCGTTGATGGGGAAATCCTTGCGAAGGGTTTTGGTCTCCTGCAGAAAATCCTTGACCTGACCCAGAGCGGTAATATCCTCCTTGCTGATTGCCAGAGAGAAATTGTAGCGACGAATAATCTTGGCCACGACAGCTTCCGGGAACTTGCTCTCCTGCGCAATAGCTGCAACAGCCTCTTTTGGATTGCTCTTGTAATAGTCTACGGCACGCTTTGTTGCCTTGAGGAAGATCTGGACAAGCTTTGGATTGGCTTTGCCGAAGGCATTGCGAGTGAGATAGACATTAACCGCACGCTTTACCCCTTTGGAGTCGGCAAGAACTTTACCCTTGTTCTCCAGCTCAAGCTTGGCTGTGAATGGCTCCCATACTGCGATAGCGTCAACGTCATGATTACCAAGCGCGGTCGCCAAATCCGGAGCTGGCAGGTTGACAAGAGTCACATCGGTCACCTTCAGGCCATTTTGGGCAAGAAGCAGATAGAGAAAATGATGCGCGCTTGAACCGACAGGAAGAGCAACTTTTTTGCCTTTCAGATCTTTGGGAGTTTTAATCGGGGAGTCAGGCGCAACCAGCACGGCGTTGTGGGAAAGATCAAGCCCGGCATTGGCAATAACCTTCAGATCAATTCCGCTTGAGCGGCCATTGACCGGCGGCATATCGCCGGTATGAATAAAATCAAGCCGGTCGCTGGCAAAGGCTTCGATCATCGGCGGACCTGCAAGAAAGAGCCCGTAATTGACCTTGTAGCCAGCTTTGACAAACTCTTCATCGTAAAACTTTTTGGCCTTGCCGAGCAAAATCATGGTACTGGCTGCCTGGTAGCCGATGCGCACCTCCTTGCTTTCGGTGCTTTCAGCCTGTGCTGCAACAGAGCTGAACAGTATGCTCAGCAAGGCCATGAGTGTCATTATTTTTTTCATGTTTTTTCTCCTGATGGTTGATGATTAAATTTCGAAAACAAATGTTTTTTTCTGTTCGCCAAAAAATTCCTGGAATATCTCGCGCCGGTAGCTCATGAATTCTGAACTGGAGCGGTCGCGTGGGCGGGCCAAAGTGATTTGAATAACGTTGCGGATGGTACCCGGTCGCTCCGACATGACAATAACCCTGTCACCCAGATAAATGGCCTCATCGATATCGTGGGTAACCAGAATCATGGTTTTGCGCTCTCTTTGCCATATTCGCAGGACCTCCTGCTGCATCTGAATGCGGGTCAATGCGTCGAGTGCACCAAACGGCTCGTCCAGCAGGAGAACATCGGGTCGCCCAACCAGAGCACGCGCAATGCTTACCCGCTGCTGCATTCCGCCACTTAACTGATGGGGCAGCGCCTGCTCGAATCCCTGAAGCCCGACCAGTTCCACATGTTGCTGGACAATCGCGTTGTGCTCTTTTTTGTGATGGCTTTTCGGGATGCCAAACGCAATGTTTTCAGTGACAGTTTTCCAGGGCAGCAATCTGGATTCCTGGAATACCATTCCCCGATCAACCGAGGGCTTGCTGATGTTTATCTCTCCAAGCTCAATGTTGCCCGCCGTGCAGCTTTCAAGACCCATAATCAGTCGCAGCAGGGTACTTTTACCGCATCCGCTGGCCCCGACAATGGAGACAAACTCGCCCGGTTGTACATCAAGGCTGATATTATCAAGCGCCACTACCGAGCCGGAATCAAGTTCAAACCGCTTGGTTACATTTTGGACACGCAACACATGGTCAAGAGTTGTTGTCATGGCTTCAAACGTTTCCTGACAAGTTTACATTCCATCGCAGGAGACGCTTTTCAATGCACCGAAGAAGAATGTCAATCAGCAATCCTGTAACTCCTATGCACGCGACCCCAACCAGCATCACATCTGCCTGGGAGAGTTCGCGGGCATAAGCGATTAAAAAGCCAAGGCCCTGGGAGGCGGCAATAAGCTCAGCTCCGATGACGCTCATCCATGCAATTCCAATTCCGACGCGCAATCCCGTGAAAATGGAGGGCAATGCTGATGGAAGCACCACATGAAACAAAATGGTGGAACGGCTTTTGCCAAGAATCCTTGCAACCTCAAGATGTTTCCTGTCGGTGCTGCGAATGCCCTGGATGACATTGAGCAGCACGGGCCAGAAGGTGCCAATTGAAATCACGGTCACCTTTGAGGCCTCGTCAATACCCATCCAGAGGATCAGTACAGGCACCCATGCAATGATTGGAATTGGACGGAGAATTCCCGTAACCAGCAACAGAGATCTTTCCAGCCGGAGTGACATGGAAATCAGCAGACCCGCAATAAGTCCGAACGAGCTGCCGAGGGTAAATCCCTGGATAACGCGCCATAAACTTGTTCTTAAATGGCCCCACAACTCACCGGTAACAACCATATCATAGAGCGTTGCGCCAATGATTGATGGTGCCGGAAGAATGGTTGAACGGAGCACTCCTTTCAGAGCAAGAAACTCCCACAGCATGAGAAGCACGGCTGGAATCACCACAGGGAGCAGAAACCGGTCTACTATTTTGAGTGTTTTATTGGTCACCATGAACTGTTCTAAAAAATATTAACGCCAAGTGATGCTGACTCATTGAGCGTCACGTGAACCGAAGAGATACGTGCTTCGATTTTTGTGAATTGCAGGATCGACAACGCTCAACGACCTCTCGGTATCATAAATTCCTTTCCGTTGCACGTCGCTTTTGATAATGTTCATTCGGGAAATATCCGTGTATTTGGCCATGACCTCATCTTGACGCACTGAGACCGGACGAGATGTCCCTGCCTCGGAGAGTGACATGTTCATGTCTCCCGGGATTTCGTTGGTAAATAAGAACCTTCCGATACATTTTGCAGAGAGAGAAAGTCTCAGTTGCATTGAAATGCAACTCTCTCTTGTGCCAGTACCTCAGGAAATGAGGAACAATAAAGGGCATAATGCTCATGCTTTCCAACGGAATACCATAAAAATACCATAAATACGGTATACGGAAGCATTGTGCCATGCTCCATGGCAGTTCTTTTCATAATTCGCATTGAAATCCATTGGTAGCTCACGCGACGGCATGAACACTGCGTACAGAACTCTACGATGAGCATGAGTATTCCGGCACCATGTACCACTTCAACGGAAGTTCCAGCACTAACAGAACAAAAAAAATCCCATAAGGCGTTATTATAAAATTATTTACGCTTAATGGCGAGTTTTTTTCTTGTGACTACATCGACATTTCTGGCTTCAATAATTGATGGGAGTGTAATTCCTGCAGCAGCAAGTAACTCCCCGGCAAGTCCTTTTGACTGGGGAATTTTCTGGCAGCTTGCCTCCTTGAGA
>CAIPMW010000101.1 GCA_903866255.1 uncultured Chlorobiaceae bacterium
AAGCAGGTAATTGAGCATGATAGTGATCCGGCCATAAAGGTTTGGCGAAATCAGCGCGGACGCGAAGAAAGAATTTGAGCAAAGGAAGTTACAGAAGGAATATGAAGAATATCAGCGGAAAAAAGAGCTGAAAAAGCTGAAGCCGCCCGGAAGGACGGCCTCGTTACTCCTTCCACACATGGTAGATGAGCTTGATTAATATCGTTCATTACAATTATCGAACAACTCGGGGTTGTTCTGTTGTGCTTGTTGTTTTGTTGTCGGCTGCGGGCGCTTTGGGTTGCGGTGTAGCCTGGGCTGTGAAATATGCAGTACGCTGAAAATTATACCTGCGAAGTACCGTAATAAGAGATATTGAAAACCATCAAAAGGAATTTAGTAATGGGTCAGAATCTTGGGAATCTGAAGCATCAGAATATATCAGAAGAAGTAAACAAAAGCCGGGAAGATCCGGTTTCCAGGGCACGGCGTAACAAGCGGGAGGGGGTGTAAGCATGGCAACTCCTGAGTTATTTTCATTGTCGTTCGAACAACTGGTTGCTGCTATCGGGCAGGTTCATGCTGAACTGGCGGCACAAGCTTCCCGGGCGGTCAACACGAGCCTGACTCTGCGCAACTGGCTTATCGGTTGCTATATCTCCGAGTACGAGTTGCGGGGAGCCGATCGGGCCCGGTATGGTGACAAAATTATTGAGCTGTTATCTGAACGGTTGATGCAAGCGGGTGTCAGCCGATCAGAAGCACGGGAATTGAGGCGATACCGTAAATTTTATTTGACCTACCCTTCAATTCGGGAGTCGCTGTCTCCCGAATTGAAGAACAAGGTTTTGCCATTCGCGACCACAGTCAACTTTCGGGAGTCACTGTCTCCCGAATCGGGGGTTGCGCCCGATGAACTGTTGAGCAGGATTTCGTTCAGTCATATTGCTGAACTGCTGCGATGTGAGGATGCGACCAAACGCAGCTTTTATGAGGTGGAGTCTATTCAGGGATGCTGGACGGTGCGTGAGCTGAAACGGCAGATTCACAGTCTCTACTATGAACGTTCCGGCCTTTCCCGCGACAAGCAAAAGCTTTCGAGGCTTGCTCACCAGCAGGCAGAGCGGCAAGGCCCTCTCCTTGATATCCGCGATCCCTATCTGTTTGAATTTATCGGGCTGAAATCCAAAGAGGTCATGGGAGAATCGCAGCTCGAAGATCTGCTTATCGACAAGCTTGAAGATTTTCTCCTTGAACTGGGGCACGGCTTCTGCTTTGAAGCACGCCAGAAACGCATTTTGATCGGTGATGAGTACTACTTTGTCGATCTGGTATTTTATCATCGTATTCTGAAATGCCATGTGCTGGTTGAGCTGAAACTTGCCGAGTTCAGTCATGAAAACATTGGCCAGCTCAATACTTATGTGAGCTGGTACAGAAAGTGCGTGATGCGTGAAGATGACAATCCTCCCATAGGAATTCTTTTGTGTACTCATAAGAGTCACTCTCTGGTTGAGTTTGCTTTGGCAGGAATTGATAATCAGCTTTTTGTCTCGAAGTATCTGCTGGAGCTGCCAAAGAAAGAGGAGATGCAGCGTTTCATTGAGGCGCAACTGGCAGCGGGAGATAGTGGCAATGCAGATCAAAAGCGAACGACAGGGATCGAACCTTCAGATGACGAGGGAAGTAACTGACGGTTTGCTCACGAAATGGAAAAAATTACAATCTGTCACAGTTTGTGAAAGATCATGCAGACATACCCACCATCAGCATGGAATCTGTGATGAAAGCTGCTGGTCTTATTGAAAGCATGAGTTGTCAAAAAATGAAAATCAGAAAGCCTGCTCTGGCGCCTCAAAAGTAAGGGGATTGCAGATCGTGTGATGGCCCAGAAGATCAAAAAATATTATCAAGGATTGTGATGAATTTAACAAAGCTTGCAGAGGATCTCCATGCCAAAGAGTCGGTTGATAAATCCGACTTTCAGCGAACCGCTCGTATTCTTCAGTCAATCTGGCGAGAAGAACAAGGTTATATGCCAGGAAAATACCTTGATGAAGAAGGCAAAACAAATTTTCGAGGCTCTCGATTACTAATGCCCGAGGCAGAGGACTCACTTTCAAATTTTATTACTGACGTGGTTCGACAGGTTGTGCGAGAGGAAGTTTGCAATCAGGAATCCAGTAAAGGAAAACTCTTTGGTAAACCACGTATTTTCGACAATCTGCTATCGAGCCAGCCGCTTTGTTTTAATCTTTTTGCTGAGCTGAAAAGAGATATCCCCTTGGCTACCGATCTTGTTAAAGAATTGACATCAGGCCGTTTCCGCCAAGTGAATGCTATAGAGTTTGAGTTTTCACCAGGTCGCAGAGACACCCGATACCTTGGAGATCGATCGGCGTTTGACGTTTTTATCGACTGTGAAACATCTACAGGTGGTCGTGGATTCATAGGGATTGAGGTAAAATACCATGAGAATCTCATTGGCCCGGCAGGGAAAGATGGTGAACGGAGGCAAAATGTTCGTTACGATCAAGTTGCGGATAAGATGAATTGCTTTTCAGCACGCACCAGAGATGCGCTCAAGTTATCACCGCTTGAACAAATATGGCGAGATCATTTGCTTGCAGGGGCTATGTGTGACACAGATCACTATGAGGACGCTCTTTTTGTGATGTTATATCCAAAAGATAACCACCATGTGAAAGGTGCGGTAACCGATTATCGCAATTGCCTTTCAAATGATAGCTCATTCGCCGAATGGACAATCGAAGATGTCTGTTCCTGTCTCAAAAAATATTCAACAGCAGGGTGGATCGATCTCTTTGTTGACCGCTATCTTGCTTTTGAAAAGGTTAAGGCTCGTTTATAATTTTGTACGACATTATCAGGAGAAGAACCCTGAAGCCAGCAAAAGCGAACAATCTTCCCGGCTGTTGTAACATTCAGGGTGAAGAGCAGCGACCGCCAGAGACTGTCGTGAATCTCAGCTCTTTTTTGACACCTTCGATTTTTTGAAAACATTTTCCAGAGTCGGGGCTGTGAGAATAGCATCAGCCCAAGCTTCCAGATCTTTTGCTTTGGCGCTCTTCAACTTCTCTGAAGCCCACTGTGGCAACAGGCCAAAGCGGCTCTCAAGCTGCCTTTTCAGTATGTTGTATTGGCCCTTGACCATGCCAAGTCGTTCTATGCTTGTAACGTATTCCATTTTCTCTTTCTCCTCAATTGTTTCAAGTTCTTGCCAAACCCGGCTGTTCAACCATTCGGGCAGTTGCATTAACCAATCAACATTATACAACAAATCAATGATGCGTTGTTTATCCCAGCGATGCTGATAGAGTATGCGCACCAGGCGGAGTTTTGCCTCGTAGCGTTCCTGATGCTGCGTTCTGGGTTTTTGGGTCAGGATATGAGCTGCCGTAATCCAGCCAAAAACGTTATCTGATTTCAGCAGTTCATCAAGTCGCTCTTCGTAATCGGTCAGCTTAGCCATCAGAAAATTGAAGGTATGACTACACCCCAGCACTGTCAAGCTGTAAGAGGTGGGTTTCCACTGTTTGTGTGTATCCGCCAGTACTGCCAGGCTGGCAACTGGTCGGTCATATCGGTCGAAAATCCTGTAGTTATAGACAAAAATGCGTTTTGCAAACTCAGCTTGCTTTGTACCCTGTACTTCAACGTGAATGTATATCCACTTCTCGTCACCATTCAACACATTGACCCTGACGAGCTTGTCAACAAAACGCTTACCCAAATCGGCATCCTGAACGACGGCTCGCAGCTCCTGATCCAAAAACACATGTTCCTTTGCCCAATCTATTTCAGCATGAACGAGCGGGAAGTAGAATTCCATAAACTCTTGAAGGTAGTTCTCAACGGCCCTTTTCCACGGGCTGTCATACTGATCGTTTGGGGTATCCATAGGTTGTGTTGTGTTCCGGCAATATTTATTGAACAAAGAAGGTACGCGCAGCGATGCGTAGCAATCAATTTAAAACACTCTAATAATATCAACGATCTCCCTTGATGCAAAATAATTCAGGTATTTTACGCATTCGGCTTCATTGCTAAGATGCAATTCTGAGTTATGTGGAACTGTCTCAATACCGTAACAACCTGTTCTATAGTCGTTCCAGACTCAAGTGGACAAAGGGGGGCTCAGGCAAGCTCTATGGCTCATTTTGTATGCTTGTTGTTATATTTCGGTGTGGCTTGCCGAGATTTACAGAAAAGGAGTGAAACGCCATGTCAAAAGCAGGAAGTAAACTTATCAAATCCGCTAATCAGGCCCTTGCCTATGCGCGTGGTGAAATCATCGAAGGATTTATTGCTCATGAACCTGAAGCTGTCAGTCGGGCTCTGGCTCATTAATTCAGAAGGTTTGGCGAAATCAGCGCGGACGCGAGGAACGAATTTCTTTGTGGCTTGTGCCGGAGGATTATCTGGTTGTCCTTGCAGAGCGTGGTGACTACATCCTTCCATGGACAGCCTACCTGGTTGGGCTGCCGCATAAGCAAAGAAAATTACAGAAGGAATATGAAGAATATCAGCGGAAAAAGAGCTGAAAAAGCTGAAGCCGACCCGAAGGACGGCCTCGTTACTCCTTCCACACATGGTAGATGAGCTGCCTTAATATCGTTCATTACAAACAAAAAATCAAGTTACGGTTTCTCATTCTATCCAACATTAAAATTGCGTTTCATCCTGTTGAAGAGCGCTTTGAGGTGCTGAATCCGGCTATCCTTGAAGACAAGGCTTAGGTTCATGATAGTGCTGAAATCATCAGGCCTGAGTTTTCAATGCTTCAATTTGTGCGAAATTATCAGGAGAAAACCCCGGGAACCATAACGAAATAAACCGCTTGTAATGAAAGTTGGCTTTAGAATACCTTCGCTTAAAAAGCGCATTGCTGCCCGCACATCGTGGAAGCGGTATGCCCGCCAATCTCTGGGCCTCAAGGCTCCTCGCGGTTATGGTTGGATAACCAATCCAAAGAAAGCGCTTTACAATCGGCTTTATTATCGAACGACACGGGGTTGCTCTGTTGTGCTTGTTGTTTTGTTGTCTGCTGCTGGCGCTTTGGGTTGCGGTGTAGCCTGGGCTGTGAAATATGCAGTACGCTGAAAATTATACCTGCGAAGTACCGTAATAAGAGATATTGAAAACCATCAAAAGGGATTTCGTAATGGGTCAGAATCTTGGGAATCTGAAGCATCAGAATATATCAGAAGAAGTAAACAAAAGCCGGGAAGATCCGGTTGTCAGGGCACGGCGGAACACGCGGGAGGGTGTGTAAGCATGGCAACTCCTGCGTTATTTTCATTGTCGTTTGAGCAACTGGTTGCTGCTATCGGGCAGGTTCATGCTGAACTGGCGTCACAAGCTTCCCGGACGGTCAACACAAGCCTGACCCTTCGCAACTGGCTTATCGGTTGTTATATCTCCGAGTACGAGTTGCGGGGAGCCGATCGGGCCCGGTATGGTGACAAAATTATCGAGCTGTTATCTGAACGGTTGATGCAGGCGGGTGTCAGCAGGTCAGATGCACGTGAACTGAGGTGATACCGTAAATTTTATTTGATTTACCCTTCAATTCGGGAGTCGCTGTCTCCTGAATTGATAAGCAAGCTTCTGCCACTGTCAACCGCAGTCAACTTTCGGGAGTCACTGTCTTCCGAATCGGGGGTTGCGCCCGATGAACTGTTGAGCAGGATTTCGTTCAGTCATATTGCTGAACTGCTGCGATGTGAAGATGTTGAGTATTCCGGGGAAAGTGTACCACTAATTCCGGGTGAAAGTGTACCACCCATTCCGTGGCAAAGTGTGCCACTTTTTCAAGCCAGATTTGTTGTCAGAATTTATATAATTTTTTCCAATTTCTTTCTTCTTAATGATTC
>CAIPMW010000102.1 GCA_903866255.1 uncultured Chlorobiaceae bacterium
GGAGAACCAGATCGGCTTTCACGAGAGTTACGAGAGCTACATCAACAACCTGAACCTTGTCTGGAACGAATGCGAGAGGGTGCTGCATCCCGGCTGCCGTCTCTGCATCAACATCGGCGACCAGTTTGCCCGCTCGGTCTACTACGGCAGGTATAAAGTCATTCCCATCCGGACGGAGATCATCAAATTCTGCGAGAACATCGGGTTTGACTACATGGGCGCGGTGATCTGGCAGAAGGTCACCACAACCAACACCACCGGCGGCGGCCTCGATCATGGGGAGCTTTTTCTATCTCCGAAAACTCACCTTTGGCTCCAGGATTGAGAAGGAGAGCGAGGCTGAGCGCGAAGAGTTCTTCTCCGTCAAGGAGATACTCAGCCCCGAAAAAGTGTGGTTATCCAACGGGTTGACGGTAAAGCTTGATCGGCATCAAAAGCGAACCGTTCTCACAATCGCAACTTGCAAAATACGAGCGCGCTTGCAAAATACGAGCGCGCTCGTATTTTAGTCGGTCATCGCTCATAAACGGTGAGTTTTCCTTGCCCTTTGGGGTGAATCATTCCCGAATTTGACATTTTGCGAAGCAAACGAGATGCCTGAAATATGCTGATCTTGCATAACTCTGCTGTATCTGCCCGTTTAATTGAGCCTTGGGTATCAATGTATTTCAGAATCATCTGCTCTTGCTGAATGGGATCAAACCCAACCTGCCGGATATATGCAGAGTGCTGGCCAGTGCTGGAATATACCTTGATGCTCAAGGTATAGCTGCGGCTTCTGCCTGTTCCATGGGGTTCGATCAGACCAGATTCAACCAATTTTTCCAGAGCGGCTCTTACTGCAACTTCCGTTTTTTGTAGGGATATGGCAAACTCACTGGTTGTCAGACGCCGCTCTTCGCGCAAACGCGAAAGAATAATCAGACTATCAACAGGCATAGCACTGTTCGTCTGTTCTTCACGAAGCAGGATCATTTTCAAAAACGCAAGATCAGCCCTGGAGCCAAGCATCTGGACGATTACCGTGGAATCATCGGACATGCTATAGTCGGGAGCAGGACGGCCATAACGTAACATGCCTTCAAAAATGCGGTCAATACCACGACCGGTGCGTTCAGCCAACCCAATACGCTTGATAATATCAGCGAGCAGGGGATTTCGGGAGCGAGGTGCCACAACCAAAAATTCTGAAGGGTTACACCTTCGACAAATCCACCCGGGCTTGATATCGAAAGAGCAGTTTCGTCAAGTTTGACGTGCACGGCTCCAAGTCTGGTATAATCCCGATGTACCAGTGCATTCACAAAAGCTTCACGAAATGCCCGGCGATCATAATTTGGAATAGGCACGCGGAAAAGCCCTACCTGAATTTCCTCTTCCTCAACACGGGCTTTAAAAAGCTGTTCAACTTCTTCAAAAGTCTGAAGTAACGGTTTGCGGAAAAATTCGTTTATCCTGACATTGGTTCCATGCATAAACTGAAATGCCACTTCATAGGCAGGAAGCAGGCGACGCAGCTCCATCTCGTTACCGAGCAAAAGCAGTCCTGCAACAGTAAGTCTGATCGTTCCGTCAATGGTTGTTGTTAAACCAAGAGCGCCATCAAGCTCATGGTCAGCTAAAGGCAACAGTGACTGATCGCCACCAAAACGGCGAATAGCCTCACGGATACGGTGACGTTGGAGGGGATCAACTTCATCAGCAGTGATTCCGATTACTGGCATTGCCGAAGGATCGATAAGGCCAAATGATGATTGGCGTTGAATAAATTCATGGGGATAAAAGGGAACAGCTTCAGTTCGTCCATCAAGTTTCAACCGTCGTCGTAGCAAAAGCCCATCAGAGGTTGAGACCAACTGCCTTGAACGGGGAACAGTAATAGAGGCAATCGTGACACCATCAATGGTAATCTGCTCAGCAGACACGACAACAGGGGGATTCGTTTTATTGGCGATTAATGCTGGCAATCCCTTTGTATTGAAATGATTGGCGTGCAATCCAGATATTTTGCCATCATCCTCGACACCAAGTAAAAGTTTACCACCATCAGAATTGGCCAAAGCAACAACAGCAGCGACAAGTTCCCGATCAGGCAGACACTTGGCATCGCTCTTGAACTCAAGAGTCATACTTTCACTCTGTCGGATAAGAGCCAATAACTCCTGTTCCTTTGTGTTCATGTTCAACGCTTTAATCGGAAAAGAGATTGCTTCAAGCTCATTACTGCAAAATTAATTATTCTTGAACAATATACATCTTTGATTCCTTCCTCAATACCGTGCGCATTATGAGCTGAGCACTCCAGGAAAGCACTTGGCTTTCGCCTAGAGATACTGAATATTAATTTCCCCAGCCCCCCCATTCACTGTAAATCAAAAGAAATTTTCTATACTTCACTCAAGCATCCAAAACCGCTCCACCAACAAGACAACCCAAACACCCAACAGCCCCTTGAAGAGCCATCACACCATAATCCACGGCGACAGCCGACAGATGAACCTCCTCGCCGACAGGTCAGTGCATCTTGTTGTCACTTCGCCACCCTACTGGCAGCTCAAGGACTACGGGATGGAGAACCAGATCGGCTTTCATGAGAGCGACATCAACATTGTCAACCGGTTAGCCCGCTCGGTGCACGGTGTAGAGTGTGGCTTGACCGATGAGCAAAAATCAGGGATAGCTCGTGGTTTGAACGATTTTGACGAGGGAAGAGTTCATTCACATCAGGATATAAAAATTCAGTATGGGCTCTGATTTTAAAATTTCAAACCAAACCATGCAGCGAGATCAAGTACTCTGTATTCTTAGCAGCCATAAAGCAGAGCTTGAGGAGCGTTATGGCGTGAAGAAAGTGGGCATCTTCGGCTCCGTCGCCAGAAATTCTGCCAGGGATGACAGCGATATTGATATTGTTGTTGAAATGGAACCGAATATTTTGCTCAGGGTGCAGCTCAAGGAAGAGCTGGAGCAACTGCTGGGCAGCAAAGTTGATCTGATCAGGTATTGGAAAAGAATGAACCCGTTTCTGAAGGCTCGTATTGATAAGGAAGCACAGTATGTATGAAGAATATCAAGCAATAGAGGAGTTTATGGAAGATTGTATGGATCTGATTGATCTTTGGGAAGCAAAGTTTGCAGGACAGGCTGAACTCTCAGTACCTCTTGATGAGGTGATCAAAGAGCTCAACAAAAGATGAGGCTTGGCCCATAAATTGGCTCATGTCATTAAATGGGCCAATTATGTGGCCACAATATCTCCGCTCAATTCCTTCATGGGAAGCAGAGCAAACTTCACTTGACACAACAAGACTGTATCAATCATTGTATGAGAACGTTACAGGAAATCACCGAACTACTGAATGAATTGGAGCGTCGCATTGCCGACGAACTCGAAGACCAGGATCTGGATTTCAAGCAGTGGGACACAAAGAGCATGGATAAATCAGTCAAGATGCTGGTTCGTACAGCAGTTTGCATGGCGAACGGTGGTGGTGGTACTGTTGTTTTTGGTGTGGCTGACAAATCGTTGGGGCGGGCAACAGCTCTTCAGGGTGTACCGCTTGAGGTAGATGTCAATCTGCTCAAAAAGGCGGTTTATGACCAAACCGATCCTAAAATTATGCCAGTATATGAAGAGATGCGTATACCGGAGGGCACTGGACGGTTGCTTATCATGCAGATCTATCCTGGGTTGCCACCATACACAGATACATCGGGAACTGGTTCCATTCGTATCGGGAAGGATTGCCAGCCATTGACAGGCACCTTGCGGCGCAAGATATCCGTTGAAACTGGCGAGACCGATTTTAGTGCTGTACCGGTTGCGCCGGTCTCTTCAGAATTGCTTTCCCCGACAGCAGTGGATACTCTTCGCAGTCAGGCAAAAGCAGAACGTGCACCTGAAGATCTTCTCAAGTTGAGTGATAAAGAGTTACTTACGGCTCTTGGTCTGGTGAAAAACCGTCAATGGACTCGCGCCGCACTTCTTCTTGCTGGAACTGAAGATGCTCTGCGGGAATATGTCCCTGGCTATAATTGGACCTTCCTCCAGATGATGTCGGACACTGGGTATGGCATCAGGGAAGACAGGGTAAGCGCTCTACCGGTTTCAGTACGACGGATTGAGGAGTTGCTTTTGCCGTTCAACCCAATTACCACTATTGAGCAGGGAATGTTTCATTTGGAATACCGTACATGGCCCGAAATCGCCCTTCGTGAGGCACTGATGAACGCATTCTGCCATGCTGATTTCCGTATTGCGGGACCGGTCATGGTCAAATATTATAATGATCGTCTTGAGATCAGTAATAATGGAGGTTTTATTGGAGGAATCAATCCTGCGAATATCCTTCACCATCAACCAGTTGCCCGTAATCCTTTACTTGTGGATGCATTAACGCGTCTTCGCCTGGTCAACCGAAGCAACTTGGGTATGAGTCGCATGTTTTCAGCATTACTCCGTGAGGGCAAAGAACCACCTGTCATTCAGGAAATTGGTGATTCCGTAACTCTTTCCTTCATGAAGCGTGAGCTTGCCGGAGCATTCCGCATGTTTGTGGCGGAAGAAAACGAGCTTGGCCATGATCTTAATGTTGATAACCTACTTGTTTTGCAATATTTGGTCAAGCATATCGAGATAGAAACTCATGCGGCAGCATCTCTTTGCCAGCGCAATGAGGTTCAAATGCGTGAATCTTTGGCAGGCATGGAAAAGGCAGGGTACATTGAGCATGGTGGCACTGGACGTGGCTTTTATTGGGTTTTAAGGCCGGAACTCTATCGGCGTCTGTCTGAAGATGGTCATCCTGAGCGCGACCGTCGTATCGACTGGGAAGCAGCTAAAACTCGTGTACTGAGTGTTCTCATGGAGCGAGCCCGACGTGGAGAAAATGGGTTGAGCAACCAGGAAATCAGGCAAATCACTCGGTTTGATCGTAATCAAGCGTTTCGTCTCATGATGGAGCTGCGTTCAGAGAATCCTCAAATTAAATCGCCAGGAAAGGGGAAGTTAGCCAAGTATGAGTATGCTGGTAATCCGTAATGCTCATAGTAATGCTCGCGAGCATTACTATGAGCATTACCTGGGCTTTAATGCTCGGTATTGGTTGAGACAAAGCATTACTGTGCAGCATTGAAATGTATCGAATGCTCTTGAGACCTTAACGAGTGTTGCGGCATCAGTTGTTATTTCCCCAGCCCTCCATTCAGTGTAAATCAAAAGAAATTCTCTATACTTCACTCAAGCATCCGAAACCTCTCCACCAACAAGAAAACCCAAACACCCAAGCGCACCTTGAAGAGCCATCACACCATAATCCACGGCGACAGCCGACAGATGAACCTCCTTGCTGACAGGTCGGTGCACCTTGTTGTCACTTCGCCACCCTACTGGCAGCTCAAGGACTACGGGACGGAGAACCAGATCGGCTTTCACGAGAGTTACGAGAGCTATATCAATAACCTGAACCTTGTCTGGAACGAATGCGAGAGGGTGCTGCATCCCGGCTGCCGTCTCTGCATCAACATCGGCGACCAGTTTGCCCGCTCGGTCTA
>CAIPMW010000103.1 GCA_903866255.1 uncultured Chlorobiaceae bacterium
ACGATCGACCGATACAAAAACGGGGGGACGATGGTTTGTTTCTGATCCATCAAAAGCTTTTTTAAACCACCCGCTCTTTTCCGGCAAATCCCGGGAGGAACAGGTCGCACTGCTCATGATATATCACCTTGCCAGCCGCCAAAAGCTGAATGATGAGCTGTCTGTGGATCGGAAAAGAGAAAACAATCACCTATTTTGTCCTTTTGAAAGGGACGTTATAACAACAAATCATCCTTTATGAAAGACTATCTGAGAGGCATCATCCGCCAAAAGATTGTTGACGCCCAGGCAGCACCTCTGCACCTGCTTTAATGTTTTAGTAAGGTATACTTGTCTTAAGCTGGCGAACAACTGTTCACTCCCATTCAAGCCCGAATAGCGAACCACCGACTCATCCTTTTGCGAACACAAAATAATGCCAACGGTCGGATTATCCCCCTAACCCCGTTTCAGATCGTCGTACATGCGCACAGACATGTCCATCTGCCCGATGTCCTGATGAGTTCACACCCTCCGATTGTTGGAAAAGATAAATAGTTTAGCGAACTTAACCCACAGTAAAATTTTGCACTGGCTCTGCCCGTCGATTGACAAATGTCATCAATGACTTGTTAACTTTCGACTGAGTAAATTCAGATTCTGTACTTTAAACGTTGCTGATGCTCTATTTCATGACATTCAGTCTTTATTGTTTTCAAGTTACAAAAGGCAATACCATCTCTTGAACACCGTAACAGTAACCATTGTAACCATGCCTGAACTCTCAAGATTTTTCGGAATTCTGATCAGGATGTATGCCGAACTGGATGCGCCACATCATAAACCTCATTTCCACGCCTATTATCAAGATTCTCAAGCAGTTTTTTCCATTGATCCTGTTGAAATAATTGAAGGTGCACTGCCCGACAGACAACGCCGACTGGTTTTGGCTTGGGCCGAAATTCATCAATTTGAACTTTTGACAGATTGGGATTTACTGCAGGAAGGCAAAGTTCCAGTAAAAATCGAGCCACTCCATTAACTCAAGAGGATGACCTGTGATGAAACATCAATTCATAAAGATATCGGCTGTCGATGTTCTCGAAGGCTGTTCACTGCGACTCCATTTTCATGATGGCGCAGTCAGAGAAATCAATCTTAAGCCCGTTTTGTATGGCGAACTCTATGAACCGTTACGTGAGCATGATTTTTTCAGCCAGGTGACTGTTGATGATGAAGCTGGCACCGTTGTGTGGCCAAATGGAGCTGACTTTGACCCTGACCTCCTCTATGCGTGGGATGAACATGTTGATACCTTTGCAACGCAGATGCAGAGGATTGCACATCTCTGCACATAACCGGCCGCCAGCCCCTCGTGGAAACTGCGTTTTGCGGCTTTACTCATGGTCGCCCCCATCCGCTTGATACTCCTCTGCCTGCTCCAATAGCATTGTGCGTTCCCGATCAAGCTCCCTGCACAACTCTTCTTTGGATGGCAAGACCAATGAATAGCGGCTGGCGAACAACTGTTAACTACTATTCAAGACCGAATAGCGAACCACCGACTCATCCTTTTGCGAACACAAAATAATGCCAGTTACATACTGTTCCACTACTGTCCGGTTATAAGTCAAACAAATTTAACTGGTTACAGGTATTGGTCTCCTGAGCTGGGCCAGCAGAATTCTTAACTAATTGTAAAATATCGACTTTCTCAAAAACACTGACACTCAAGATTTGTAGGAAAGTG
>CAIPMW010000104.1 GCA_903866255.1 uncultured Chlorobiaceae bacterium
AAATATCTGGACAATATCAATTTTGTTTGTTAGTGAAATAGCCCATGAGCTTGATTAATTTTCAAATACCAAATATTCCTGATGAAGAAAAAACTCCTGTTATTTTGCAATTGGTCGAAATTATCGAGCAAATATCAGTTGTCAACCTGCAGCAGGCAGAAGAAATCCAACTGCTAAAAGACGAAATTGCTCGTCTAAAGGGTCTAAAGCCAAAGCCCGTCATAAAACCAAGTACACTGGAAAAAGTCCCTGAAGAGGATAAAGAGAAAGACCCTTCAGAGAAGCGGCCTGGGTCCGATAAAAGAAGCAAGACCCTTGAGCTGACCATTCACAATACGATACCCATTGCTCCTGAATATATTCCGCCCGGATCAACCTTTATTGAACACCGGCCGTACACTGTTCAGGGCATACAGATTGCGCCCTATAACGTTTGTTACATTCTGGAATGTTGGCGAACCCCTGATGGAAACTATATCGTTGGAAAATTGCCACCGGAAGTTCATGGGCATTATAATTCAGAACTTCAAAGATTTATTTTGTATCAATACTTTAACTGCCATGTCACTCAGCCTCTTCTCCTGGAACAACTATTGGAGTGGAAAGTGGATATTTCCGCTGGACAAATAAACCGAATATTGACAGAAGGCAAAGATGCCTTTCACAGTGAAAAAGACGATATTTTGTCGATGGGGCTGAAGGTTTCCGCATATATTAACGTAGATGATACCGGAGCCCGCCATGATGGAAAAAATGGCTATTGCACCCATATTGGCAATGAGTTGTTTGCCTGGTTCCAGAGTACGGAAAGCAAAAGTCGAATCAATTTTCTTGAACTCCTTCGCGCTGGGCAGACAGACTATGTGATTAATGAAGATGCTCTGGAATACATGAACAACCAGGACCTTGCCAAATCCACAATCAGTTTGCTTAAAAATCATTCCAAAAAGCTGTTTGCAGATATCACGGAATGGGAAACCCATCTGGCAGAGCTGCAGATCGTAAAACATCGACACATCAAAATAGCCACAGAGGGTGCTCTCATCGGTAGTATCCTTCACAGCGGACTGCCCCAAAGTCTGACTATTGTCAGTGACGATGCCGGACAGTTTAATGTCTTCAATCATGCCCTTTGTTGGATTCACGCGGAACGTCTCCTGAATAAACTCATTGCACCGAGTGATGCCAAGCGGCAAATCCTTGAAGATGTAAAAGGGCAAATATGGGACTTCTACAAGGAACTCAAGGACTATAAGGTTGCCCCTGATCAAGCAAAACGAATCCGATTAAAAGCAAGATTCTGTGAAATCTTTACTCAGAAAACCGATTATCAGATGCTGAACCTCGCCCTTGAGCGCCTGTATAAGAATATGGACGAACTCTTGCTGGTATTAGAAAGACCCGAAATCCCTTTGCACAACAATCTGAGTGAAAATGACATCCGTGAATATGTCAAAAGGCGAAAGGTCAGTGGCAGTACTCGCAGTGAACTGGGACGACGAGCTCGTGACACTTTTACCAGCTTAAAGAAGACATGCCGGAAATTGGGCGTATCCTTCTGGCAATACCTCCTGGATCGTATATCAAAAAGAAATGAGATTCCTCTCCTGTCAGAAATTATTCATAGCCGTGCGAATGCCCCGTGATGATTCACCATGAGTAATCAGCAGATATGGATGTGTAAGCATAAGCACCGTTTGAGACCATGTCTGCTGCCCGAATACTTCAAACGGCACCTGAATACTTCAAACGGGAACGATTTGAGTTTTCCACTCCTTATTTCAGCCCAATCCCGCTGGAAGAGGTGTAAAAGGAAACTCAGATTGTAAACGTTTGAAGTAGATGGGAGGGCTTTTTTTGTCTAACAGCAAGCGCATGGTATCGGTGACGATAATCTATGGCAAAAAAAGCCTCTGACAACCAAAA
>CAIPMW010000105.1 GCA_903866255.1 uncultured Chlorobiaceae bacterium
CTTTTGTTTGCACAAAAAATCTGTATACATCCAGCTTGTCGGATCATCAGCATTTTTCTTGAAGGCTTGCCAATCGGTGGCATCCGTTGCCAAGTCGAGCACATTGGCGTATTGCTTTCCGCCGCACAAGTACCCGATCTGTAGCCACTATTAATGTTGATTTTGTTTCCCTTAATGACTCGCCCATTTTAGTGGGAGCGGAGTAGTCGTAGAGGCTTTTTCTGACGTAATACTGACCCGGATGGTAGTTGATTTCCATTATCCAAATTTCCGAAACTATTTCTTCAAATTTCCGAAACTGTTTGCCGTGTTATAGCCGTGATTCCCTGCCCGGTGAAGGAGATAGGATTTACAGAGAGCAATGGCACCCCCTGCCAAATTGAACTGACGGCTGACGGAAGAGCAGATGCACTGTTTGCAGAACTTGGAGGCACCTTGCCGGTATTCCAGCTCCACGGAGAAACCGTTCAACTTCCCCCATCTGGCGCGCAACTGCTCGCCTCCGGGAGCCTCTGCCAGAACCAGGCAGTAAAAGCCGGAGAGATGGCTTATGGACTGCAATGCCACTTTGAGATGACACGCTCAATGTTTTCGGAATGGCTGCAGATCGACAGCGACCTGAGGCGGATGAATCACCCTGCTCTTCTTGAGCAATTTGATGCACTCGAAAAGGAATACAGCTTCGTTGGCAGGAAGTTGATGGAGAATTTCCTGAAGATTGCAAACCTTCTCCGAGTTGGAAAAAGGGATAGTAAATGATTATTTGCTGGCAGTTTGCGAATGCTCTCGCTTCGCAAAGCTGAAGTCCACTATACCGGGGTTCAGGGCTTATCAGCGAGACTCTTTGTAAGCGGAGACAATCCATAATGTTGCAGCAGGCTTCCTTCAAGGGTATAGAGTTTTGCCTGTGCATACTGATACGCAATACGACTGTCAAGCAAACTTTCACGAACTCTAAGAGCATCCTCTTCCCTTTCGAGCATCCTGCGAATATCACTTTTTCCGCTGCGAAAACGATCCATCTCCTCTTTAAAAAGCAGATCAGTCAATGCGACCGCCTTTTCGTAATGCTGCACCTGGGCAAAACCCTTGCTTATCATACTGGCTGAAATTTCCATCTCATTGATCAGTAAAACACGCTCATCATCCAAATGCTTGACCCCCTTCAGTTTCCTCAACCTTGCCGCATGGTACTCATCACGATTTTTGACATCTCCCAACAACGGCACACTGAACTCAAGCCCAACACTCCATGAGGGATATTCTCCTTTTATAGCTTTGCTCATCGAAGATGATAAGGCATTATCAAGACCATTAAACCCATAGCGACCTTTAAAATCAAGCTGTGGAAGACGCTGATTATCTGCGTTGGCAACCTTTACCCCTTCGCGCTCCACAGTCGTCAGGGCACTGCGATATTGTGGATATGTTTCGTATGCGTGGATAAGACTCTTTTCATAATCAGCAGAAACAGGAAGGCATTTTGGAAGATCGGTTACTCTGATAAAGATCGGGTTAAGCGCAGCATTATAAACTCCAAAAAGTGACAGGAGATCTCTTTTTGCTGTCAGTTCCGTCTGTTCCGCAGCAGCGACCCTGGCACGGCGCAACTGGACTCCAACCTCAGCATCCAGAACAACCGTGTGATCGGTTTGACCTGCATCATATTGTGAACGATTCTCTTTGAGCATATCATCAGCGATTGCCAAAGAACGTCTCATCATCTTCAGTTTCTCCTGTGCCCCATAACAATCCCAGTAGATCCGAATTGAACGCGCAACAGTCTCGACGACGCTCTTCCGGTACTCTTCATAGGCAATATCTGCATTCGCCTGTGCAATAAGAATTTTTGTGTTGGCCACCTGAGATCCTGCGCCCTTCAAGAGGGGCTGGGTCAAATCTACCCCCACAAAAGTAACATACTCTTGACCACCGATATAATTGGAAACAAGATATGCCTCCTCCTGAATACTATTCTGAAGTTTCTTCATCTCATAACCAACCCTGTAGCTCCCTCCATATGAGGTAAGGCCTTCGACAGAGACATTCCACAGATTATTGATCTCCGAATATTCAGATATGGGGAACTGTTCTACATACTCATCGGCAGTATTCTGGAAACGGTTTGCCTCTCTGGTCACCGATACCCTGAATGCAGGCTCAAAGATACCCCGGGCAGAACTGACCAGTTTTTCGCTTGCCTGCCATTCAAGTTTCTGCCCCTGAATGTCGTTGTTCTTTTCAATAACCTTCCCAAGAAAGGTTTGCAGAGTAAATGCAGAGCTGACAATCTCAACTGTACAGAGTGCACTTCGGCTTTTTCCTGTTCGATCCGTAGCAGTCACTTTCACTCTGCAGATGCTCGCATCATCATACACCGGCCTGCCAGAAAGAGTTCCGGCAACCGCATCAAGCACCAACCAGGAGAGAAGCGGACTACCATCCTCCATTGTGGCAGCAAAAACTGTGGGCTTAACCAGAAGCTTTTCAACAAGTCGTTCAGCGAATGAGTAACGAAAACCCAACCCCTCCTGTACCGTAATCTTAGGCAATTCAACCACTGGATCCGTCTCAGACTTTCCTGTAACAGCTTCAGACTGCTTCACAGTAACGGAAAGCGGAGCATCATGAAGGGCTGGCAGCACATTTTGAAGTCTCTCCTCTGCCATAGTTCCAATTGGCAATCCAATACTCAAAAGGAGTAACTGTAAAAGAAAAAAGATCCTTCCCGCCTGAACAGGAGTTTTTGTTTTCTGCTGCTCCAGACTACCAAGCATGTTGCTACTCAAGGGAAGCTCTCTGGTATTGCACTTATTTACACATTTCATCATCAGCATTGACAGGTTAACAACATCCTCCAATCAGTACAATAAAAAGAAGCTACGCTTCCCGTTGATCAAATTCAACCCACAATTATACGTCCAACATTCCGGTATTGAAAATATTTATCACAATCAGGAACTAAAGAATAAACACCTTTGTTCGTTAGAATTGGAGTAAGAAACAGAATTTGCTCCTGCTTTATTCACATAAACAAAATAGTGTCGAGTCATGCATACAGAGACCGCTGAATTATGGTTATTAGGACTGGCATTAATCGATTATCTATATTCTATAAAATACTTTATAGGATATGCGAGAAATAAGCCTATACGACTTTATACGCATGTCATGACAATAGTAATGAAAAAGCATTTTGTAGCCGGTTTGGTAATTTCCCTTGCAATGGTCGGAATGTTTGGTGGTGCCTCCTCTGCAGTTGGTGGTCAGGAGAAGAAAGAATCACCGAAAGGTGAGGAGAGGCGTGATCGCAAAGATGATGATCGCAAGGACCACGACCGCAAGGACAATGAGCGCAAAGACCACGACCGCAAGGAGAATGATCGCAAGGATCGCGACCGCAAGGACAATGACCGCAAGGATCGTGACCGCAAGGACAATGACCGCAAGGATCGTGACCGCAAAGACAATGACCGCAAAGACAATGACCGCAAGGACAATGACCGCAAGGATAATGACCGCAAGGATAATGACCGCAAGGACAATGACCGCGGCCATGAGGGTGACAAGGGACAAAGATAACTTTAACTTCCAACAAAGATTAACCCATTGAAAGAAGTTAAAGGTTAACCTTTTTTCAGGCCCCTTCGCAAGGAGGGGCTTTATTGTTGGACAGAGAACAAATTATTACGTTGATCTCCGAAATCTGCTCGACACCAAGCTTAAGAGAAGCGACCGTCGGTTACCTCTTCTCATGATTTTTTACTCTCTGAACTGCCTGTCAAATCATTTGAAGCTTTTGGAGGAACAGACTTCTCTTCAGCATCTGTGCTGTCGGCAACCTTGTTGAATTCATGCTCAAGATCTGCCTGAGCTTTCTTGAACTCCCGCATCCCCTTCCCCAAGCCCCTGGCAAGTTCAGGAAGTTTTGACGGGCCAAAAAAAAGCAGAACAATAAAGAGAATCAGCAGTAACTCTTGACCACCCAATCCAAACATAGCAACATCTCCAATTCAGGTTAGCAAAGATCATTTCAGGTGAAACAGAAAAAAACAGAAAAGCCCTCTAAAAAGGGCTTTTCTGACATGAAACAAATAACCGCTCACTTCACGGCATCAACTTGAGAAGCTTACTTTGCTGCTTCGTCTTTTTTTGCTTTTACTGCTTTCTTTACAACTTTCTTTTTTGCAGCCTTCTTTTCTGTCTTTACTTCAGCTTTTGCTTCAGCCTTAGGAGCTGCTGCATCTGCAGCGAAAGAGACACCACTCAAAGAGACCGCAAAAGCGAAAACGAGGCCAGCAACAAGATTCTTTTTCATAACTTATTTAACTTTTATTTTTAATTGAAACCTTCTAATTGAAACCGAAGTAATTCACTTCTCCCTTATTAGTACGCACTGAAGATGATTTCCTCTTCAAAAAAGGGAACACCGAGTTTCCTATCCAGCTCACCGCAGAGGGAGTCAAAAAGATTGGGATACTGACCACCCTGATTCGTAATCGGCAACTCAATGCCAATTCGTTGCTGTTTTTGGATGAACCTGAAACGACACTCCATCCTGAAGCGGCAAAAGAGTTGGTTGAAATGCTGATGCTGATGGCAAAATCAGGTATCCAGATATTTCTTGCTACCCATAACTATTTTTTTTTAAAGCAACTGCATCTTTCTGCAAGACGGTATAACGTAACAACAAACTGCTATTCACTGAGTCGAGAGAGGGGGCGGTCACTTGCTTATGCTGTGTATGATCTGAAAAGTGAGTTCCCGGAGAATCCTATTTCTGATGAAGCGATCGGGATGTCAGACGAAGAGGTCAAGCTTGATTTAGCATTATAAGGTGTTGATTATGCCAAAATTTACTGAAAGCAACATAACACTTGATTTTCCTTACGGGAATTTCTTTCGTTTTTCATCCTGTGCAGGATATCAGGCTCTCTCCGGGAATCATTTCAAAGAGATGGATGCCTGCTGGTATGATGCTGGCAGTAATGTTTATTGGTTAATGGAGTTGAAAAATTACTCGTCAGCTTCTCTGACAGCATCCGATACGATTGAACAGAAGTCCTGGGATATGGTGAAAAAGGCCATCGACAGCATTTGTATGTTTCTGGCCAGCAAACATTGCTATCCCTATGCCGTCAATCTCAATCAATGCTTCCCCTTTGTTCCTGATGATCACACCAAATTTAATGTGGTCACTATTGTGCATTGTGACAGAGCACAGAAACCTGATATCCAGTTATTGAATGAGCAGTTCAGGCGGAAATTCAAACCTTATGCAGTATTGTTTGGCATTACCAGTTATGCAGTTGTGGAGCATTCAGCCGCCAGCAGATGTATTCCGAACAATATGGTGGTGTAAATGAGCTGCCATGGGGGCTATATTTGCACCGCCGTTAATCATGAGTATGAAGTGGAAGCTGGACGGCAAGGAACGGGACAAAAGGAAAATGCGTTTGTTATGGTTCTTGTATCAACTTTATCACAAAGCAGAGGCTTCTTATTCAAATAGCCATTGATTTGCCCAATGATTTTGTCTACTGGCTGGGGTCCTCTTAACTTATCGCCCCACATCGCAAGTATTTTGGGGGCTGCGTCTTGAACCTTGAGCCTTGAACTTTGATTGGATTGCCTCAAAATAATCCACTGACTGAAGATACTGTGAGGCGGTTGAATGTTTGCCAGTTCTTATAATCCCTGCGCAAAGACTGTTTGAATTCGGTTAAAAATTGTATAATTACAGCAAGTGCTACTTTTGCTGAGCATAAGGCACAAGAATCGGAAGAGCTTTGTAAAGAAGTTATAAAGAAGGGAGAATGTCCATGAGTATCTATCAATCGACTCTTGCTGAAATATCAAAAATGGCACTCTCAGAAAAAATCTCTCTCGTTGAAGAGATCTGGGATACTATCGTGAAAGATGGTGAATACCCTGAATTAACAGAGCAGCAGTCTTCCGAGCTGAACAGAAGAATGAATTCATATCATGCGAACCCATCTCAGGGTAGACTGTGGAGTGACATTAAGAATGAGTATTGGAATAGCGCCAAATAGCTGATGAGGAGTGTGCGATTTTATCCCGATGCGGAATTGGAATTAACAGACGCACGGCAATGGTATGCTCTTAAAAAAGAAGGGCTTGATGCTGAATTCATGCTTTGTATCGATGAAGCCCTTTCGATAATAGTGCAGAACCCTTTTCTGTTTCCATTGTCGTTAAAAAAAACGCGAAAAACCCTCGTGAGAAAGTTTCCCTATATCATTTATTACGCAGTTGGAGCCGAAGAGATTGTGATAGTTGCTGTATTTCATACGAAACGAGACCCAAAACATTGGCAAAGAAGGCGTTGAGTTATGATCTTCCGATATTTTGTTGAACCCTATGGATTCTTATGCTGTCTGCGGCCGAATAATATGGTGGCTTAACAGAATGCCAATAGATGTAAATTATTTTATCATTAGATGATAGTAATAAAGAAATGAGAGCCGGATCTGCTGGTTGAGTTGCTGGAGAAGGCCTGGCCCGAGATGCTGATCAAGATGATTGTAGCGGTTGCCGAGCATCGCCCCGATGTTCGTGGTGCATACTTGGACTACCTGAAGAAACATCTCTGCCTCTCCACCGCGCAGAAGAGCGAGTCGGAAGGCGAGATCATCATGGGCCGCTGGGATGAGTTGTATCCCGACCTGCAGGAATTCTACGAATATGGTGGCGGTGATTATCACAGAGAAGAGGATGTTATGGAGCTGCTGGAGGAGAACCAGGAAAAACTGGAGGCAGCAGAGGTTGAAGCAGAGGTGCGCCAGAGGCTTCTTGAGGAGCTGCAGCCATTTATTATCCACAGCAATGCGGGTTTGGATGATCAATTTTATGCCCTGGCGTGTGCCACTTGCCGGAGTGATGACGAGTGGCGTAGTCTGGCACGGTTTCTGGAAAGCATCAATCAGGATTGGGCCAGTGAGGCGCGAGAGGAATACGATGAGGCATTGGCAATTCTGCTCAAAGACAATTATCGCTCTGATGCTGGGGATTCATGCGCTGAACTGCAAGCGGCGAAACAACTTGAACAGCGTTTTCCTGAACAGGTTCTTGCTTACTACTTGGTAGTCTGCCAGTGTTAGCAGGGAGTTTTCAGGCGGAGATGTTATATCGGGAGTCGATGATTTTGCATCAGTTTTTCAAGTTGAGGCGTTTGCCATAAAGTGGCTCATGGAGTTGCAACCATGATCGAAGGCAAGGAAAGTGTGTCATCGCGTCTGGACTCACGACGGAATTGGGGAGCGTCAATAATCACCCGTATCCGTGTATCAGACGAAATATGATGTGCCGTCATATCATGGACGAAATTTTGTACCGTTGTGCGTACTTCCATAGCGTTTCCTCCATTATTACAGTCTTTTGGGGAAATGTCAATTCAAAACACTGACGTATATTTTTTACAATCTACCCTCACATCAGAGAAAAGGCTTGCCTTCCAATATATAGTTTTTCATGGAGTATAACGTCGCTCATGGCAAGATGGTTTAGTACGGAACAAGCCACAAGTATTGCTGATGCACCGGTTACATTGCAGCAATCGTCTTAAACTTTGAACCTTGAACCTTGAACCTTGAACTTTGAGCCTTGAACTTTGATTTCTCACGATTGCAAAAGACATGGATGTCTGTGGGTTTTTACGAATGCTCTACGGAGCCCAAGCAGGGTATCCCATAAATCGTTTGCACAGGGAATTTATTTCATATATACTACGCTTACACAATAGCCAAACAAATTATTCGAGAAAACCATGAGCACCCGATCACCCCGAAAACTGATCACCTTCGATTGGGCAATGAAGCGTCTGTTGCGCAGCAAAGCCAACTTTGAGATACTTGAAGGTTTTTTAAGTGAGCTGTTGGGCGAAGATATTTTAATCCTTGAAATTCTGGAGAGTGAAAGCAACAAAGAGAGCAAACGCGACAAATCCAATCGTGTTGATCTCAAGGTGAAAAACAGCAAGGGTGAGCTTGTCATTATCGAAGTGCAGTTTGATCGGGAGCTTGATTACCTGCAACGGATACTTTACGGCACATCGCGGGTCATCACCGAGCATCAGAAAACGGGCCAGGCGTATGCAACCCTGGTGAAGGTTATCTCGGTCAATATCCTTTACTTTGATCTTGGCCACGGGACCGACTATATCTATCATGGCACCACAACCTTCACAGGTATCCATGACAAGGACAAACTACAACTCAATATCCAGCAACAGAAGCTGTATAGCAAGATTCAGATACACAATATTTACCCCGAATACTACCTGATCAGGATCAACAACTTTAACCGTCTTGCAACAACGTCGCTTGATGAGTGGATATACTTTTTCAAAAACGAAGAGATCAAGGATGAGTTCAAAGCAAAAGGAATTCAGAAAGCAAAAGAGTCTTTTTCCCTCCTGAGTTTGCCTGAAGAAGAGCAGTTGGCTTATGCCCGTTACCAGGACAACCTGCGGTATGAGGCCAGTCTGGTAGAGTCAAACTATGGACTTGGTCATATCGAAGGCAAGGAGGAGGGAAAACTTGAAGTTGCCGAAAGATTGGTTGCGAGAGGAATGAGTGCCGCTGAGGCCGCTGCGGTTGCAGGGATAGATGTGCAGTTGCTACGTCATTGAACTTTTTAAAAAAATCGGTCAGCAATTTTCAGGAATTACACCCGATTAGCATAACGTAAGTACTATAGAACGATTATGTTTTTGCTTTCAGCTCTCCCATCGAACCCTGATACTCGCTCACTGGCATCCTGGTATGAGGAGAGTGAACGGCGCGTTGCTACCCTCGACAGGAATGAACTTGCCAGACGGGCAGCAATGGCGAGTCCTGTTCCGCATAAGATAGAATTGGCAGCAACGATGGCCTATGTCAGGGATCCTTATGTTGCGGCGTATGCAAAAATACTGGCGAAAGGTGACTGTGACCTGTGCACAAAGCCAGCTCCATTCCTGACAGTCAATGCTGAACCCTATCTTGAGTCACATCATGTGACTTGGTTGTCGCGTGGTGGCTATGACTTGATTGAAAATGTTGTAGCTCTTTGCCCGAACTGCCATCGGAAAATGCACAGTCGTGACGAAGAGGCGGATCGGGAGCACCTGCTTTATCGAATTTCGACTCGCCATCAACTGTAAAAAATACGAGAAAGGCTTTTGTGATACCGATGGAGCATTTCAGATCATGATGTCAGGTATATTGCAGAATACATCTCTGAAATTGGTAGCCCCTTTTGATAATTCTCTCTTGCAAATTCTATCGGATGAATAAAAACGTTATGAGACTCAGCGATATACAGCAGCAGCACATACTTCAGGCAACCCGGCAAAACTTCGGTGCCGATGCTAAAGTATGGTTGTTTGGTTCGCGCGTTGACGATACGCGGCGCGGTGGAGATGTGGACTTGTATGTGGAGACGACGCAGAGTAATGCGCCAATGGCGGCACTGCACTGTAAAATATCTATCGAAGAGAGTTTAGACCTGCACGTTGATCTGGTTGTTAATGATCATGTGAAGGATGAACCAATCTATCATATCGCAAAAAAGCAGGGGGTTCTCTTATGACCGAGCATTTGCGCCTTATTGCAAGGCAATTGGATCATGTGCAGCGTATGCGTGACTATCTGGCGTACTCTTTTGAGCGGTGCAGCGAAATCTTTCCTGTGACGAATTGGCAGGCCATGAGCATGGAGCAGCACGAAATGCTCGCTGCTTTTCGTGTACGGTTCAGCGAGTTTCAGGAGCATCTCGGGAAGACCATGAGAGCGATAGCCATTGAAGAAGAGGTTGAGGTCGAGCGTTTTGGTTCAGTATTGGCTTTTATGGAAAAGCTCAAGGTGTTGGAGTCGGTAGAGCGCTGGAAGATGATTCGAGAAATACGCAATGCCGTTAATCATGAGTATGAAGAGGACGCTGGACGGCTCTCCCTGTTTTTTACCGAAATGTTCAAGGCGACTCCTGAGTTATTTGCCTGTCACGAGAGATTGGTGTTTTTTTGCGCAGAGGCTTATGGTCTTGGCAGTTCGCCGACATGAACGACATGCGAGAATGGCAGCTTAATCGTCCAGGAACTCCCGCAGCAAGAAAAGTGCTGAATTGGCAAAGCTTGAGCTACAAGGAACGGTACAAAAAAAAAATGCGTTTGTTATGGTTGTTGTATCAACATTATCACAAAGCAGAGGCTTCTTATGCAAATAGCCATTGGTTTAACCGATGATTTTGTTGCATTTCAGGCAGTGTCTGACATTCGGCAAGAAGTTCGTATCTCTTGTGCTCTTTGGCTCTATCAGCAAAGAAGGGTCATACTGGGTAAAGCGGCGGAGTTGGCTGGTTGCGATATTTATGACGTTATGAGTATCTGCAAAACCAATCGACAACCTGTTATTGATATGACGCGAGATGAATTGCTTGAAGAACTTAATGGCTTTGCACAATCATGATTCTTGTCGCAGATGCCTCGGCCTTGATTGCTCTTGCTACTTGCGATAGCCTCGCCTTGCTTGATGCCATCTTTGGAAATGTGCTCGTGCAGGATGCCGTTTATGCTGAAGTAACAGAATCGGATAAGCCCCAGTCGGCGCGTCTGCGGAGTTATCTCCAGGGTAAAGTGCGCGTGGTGGACATGCAACGTTTCTAACTTTTCATAATCTGAACATTTGGAGAATTCACATGACGACATGTTCCAATGTTGCACATCGCGACCCTGAAATACTCAGTGGAGCTGTAGTGTTTATGGGTACTCGAGTTCCGGTTCGCTCCCTGTTCGACTATCTTGAAGGAGGCGACACTTTGGAGGAATTTTTGCGCCAATTTCCCTCTGTTACACGCAAACAAGCCATTACCGTTCTTGATGATGCCTGTGAATCCGTGACAAACTATGCGCATACTGCTTGATGAAAATTTTCCGGTGGACTTTGCGAAAATGCTTGCAGGGCATGAGATCGCAACGATCCATAGTCTGGGTTGGTCAGGTATTAAAAATGGCGATCTGCTTCGTCGTGCACATCGTGTCTGTGATGTATTTGTCACACTTGACCGAAATCTTGAGTTTCAGCAAAACATCAAAATCCTGCCTTTCGGTATCATGGTTGTGCGTGCTCGTTCCAATCGTATTGCTGAACTATCGCCCCACATCGCAAGTATTTTGGAGGCTGCTTGTCGTGTTGTGCCAGGTCAAGTCGAGAGTGTTGGTGTATAACCTTTTTTGGTTGTATCGGATGGTTCCATCGTCGTCTATCGATTGCAATTTTCTCACTCAAACGAGAATTGGTCGCTGATCGGATATTGTGAACTCAGAAAAGATATCCGCTCATTTGTTGTTTCTCGCATAAGGGATATCTCACTGACAGAGAAGCAGTTTACTATTCCGTCTTCATTTTCCATTGAACGGTACATCGAAGAGAGTTTCGACCAGATTCATGAGGAGACTGTTCAGCATGTCTCTATCAGGTTTACCCCCTATCAGGCTCAATGGATTCGGGAACATCGCTGGCACGTAACCCTGCAAGTTGAGGAGCAGGAGGACGGATCGCTTGTTCTGAACAAGCGTGTCGGGGCACTTGATGCCTTGATGCACCGGGTCATGCGTTACGGCCTGATTTCCCGATAATATTATAACGAGGAAGCACCAAACAGCACAGCAATGTTTCTAATTCCATGAATTATAGGTTATTCGGTAAGGATGTATTGCAATCTTTGAGCTTATACCCGGGAACGCCGAGCTCCAGCTCGGC
>CAIPMW010000106.1 GCA_903866255.1 uncultured Chlorobiaceae bacterium
GAGTACTCTGTGGTATGACTATATTCTGTTCAAAGGGCGGCATAGATATTGTGTCTTATTTATTGACTTTAACTACCAATAATATAAGCAATTGCGATATCTTTTCCACCCTTTTTTTTGTTCATTCATGAATAATTCAGGTTAGGCAGTTTTTTTAGCGTTCGGATTGATCCGTGAAATTATGGTATGGCACATGGAATGATGATGTTGATATCAGCGAATATAAACTATAGACGAAGTATCCTCCACACCTACAATATCAATCTCTTTCATGATTCGATCGGTCTCTGTCAACGCGACGATGATGCGCTGGTAATGGCGGACATCCTCGAAGCTGAGTTCGCGGCTTTTGCGGTCTTTCAGCCATTTTTGTGCGGGCTGGTAGCCACCGATGTAGAATTCCCATGCGATTGATGGGACACCATCGAAATATTGGGTTTCGTTGATGTATACTTTGCCGTCATGATAGTGCAGTTTGCCCACCATGTTATCGCCGCTGATGGGATAGGTGGTCAAGCGCTGGTCAACGGTCGGGCTTTCGAGCAGGTGAAGCTCGCGCAGTTCGCTGCCAAGAGCGACGAGTTGCCGGAAGGTTTGCTGATCTTTCGGGTATGGCACTCTTGGGAAGTCGATCTTCAGGAACTCTTTGTATTTTTCGCGGTAGCTCGGGCTGTGCAGAACGGCGTAGATGTAGTCGAGGATGTCGATTGGGGCAAAGGCTCCTGTGGTTTCTTCTTTTTCCGGGGTGAAGGTAAGGCCGAGTGCTGTTGCAATTTCATCGACGATTGCTCTGTTCAGGTTTGGGGTTCTCTGCTGCTGGCCATCGGTGGTGATTTGATTGTCGGATTCAGGATAGAGGTAAAGAGGAAAAATATTGGCATTGTCGAGAGAAGAGGAAATACATTTATCGCTGATATGATTGACAAGAAACGGTGTATTAAAAAAGTTTGCTCTTGACCTTCTGATCAAAGAAATGGCAATATTATTTTGCAGTAAATGTCTCATAACATCTCTTCTTGGTCTACAAATAAAGCCATTGGATTTGCCAGTGTAATAAGTGTATCGGATATCGAAAGGGCGATAACTGATTTTGATGATATTTGAAAAATCAGTGCCTGATTTTAATACATCATCTTTTGCACATTCAACACTCCAATCCATAACATCTTGTCCGAGATTAAATCGCATCCTTGCACTTTCAATATCCAATGAAAGGAATTCTTCAATAGTGCGCTGAACTTCGCTGTGTTCAGTTTTGATTGCAAACTCATCTCTTGCAGAATAAATACCAGCCGAATTGACAGGATAGAGCTCATGAACGGCAAAACCGTTGTTGTACTGTTCCAGTCCGTTCAAATTTTTCTGGATGAAGAGGTATTGCGGCGCAGAGTGGATGAGAGCAGTAAAGCCAACCGTTTCAAGGCTGTTTTCCCACAGAAAATCGTATTTGAATGCACGATCGCCGTATAGGTCATAATGCAGCACTTCTGCCAGTTCTCCTTTTTGCTTTTTGCCAGTCTTCACAAAGAGGTTGATGCTTACTCCCTGCTGAATATCGAAGACGTTCTTGTCGGGCGAACCATCAGGGCAAGTCTCTTTTTTCTTTGAGTTGCCGTGGAGGTCAAGAATGTAGATTCGGTCAAAGGTGGAGAGCAGATGCCACCGCATTCCCCGGAAGGTGGGGTTGTCGAGAAAGCTGTGGTTGTTGATGAAGGCCAGAATCCCTTCTTCGTTTCTTTCAATAAACGACTGAGCATAACGAATGAATTTTACATAATCATCGTTTATCGGTTTCAAATTTTTCTCGCGAAGTTTCTCTTTTCCAGAAGGTTCTTTTTTATAATTCTCCATCAATTTTAATATCCACTCACCGTTATTTTCACTTTCACCCCTATAGGGCGGATTCCCCAACACCACCATCACCGGTGTATCGCGTTTGATGTGGTTGGCTTCGTTGGCCTCCTGCGACAGCCAACCGGCAAAGAGTGTGCCTGTTTCAGGGTGATGCTCTTCCAGCGAATTGGTCAGGAAAACGCGGAAGCGCTGTTCAATGGTTGGTTTATAGCCAGTTTCGGCAAGAAGCAGGTCAAGCTTCAGGTGGGCCATGGCGTAGGATGCCATCAGGATTTCAAAGCCGTTCAGCCTCGGGATAAGGTGATGCTCGACGTAGTTGCTCCAGACTCCCTCCTGCCCGGCAAACTGTTTATGGATGTGCTTGATAATCTCCGCCAGAAAGGTGCCTGTGCCGGTTGCCGGATCGAGCATCTGCACCTTATGAACCTCAATCTGCCGGGTGGTGTAGCCATCTTTTGAGCGCTTGTCAGTTGTTGCGCGTTTGATGTCAACAGTGGTTTTGCTGGTATCGGCCAGGCCATCTTTGAGGCCGAACTCGCTCTTCAGAATGTCATCAACGGCGCGGACAATAAAGTTGACTACTGGTTCCGGCGTGTACCAGACACCCCGGCTTTTGCGCAGTGCAGGGTCGTATTCGGCAAGGAAGGTCTCGTAAAAATGGATGATAGGGTCGTTCTGCTGGGTGGCTTTGCCGAAATCCTTGAGCAGGGCAGCCACATCGGTGGCTTTGAAGAGGTCGGCCAGGGCATCAACAATCCAGACAATCCGGCTGTCGAGATCGTAGCCTGCAATGTACTGAAAGAGCTTGCGGAGAAAGGGATTTGTTTTTGGAATCAGCTCAGCCGCCTCTTTTCGGTTGAAATCTTCCAGCGTCGGGTCGTGCAAACGGGCAGCAAACATGCCGTAAGCAATCGTTTGCGCATAGATGTCAGCAAACTGTTTTGGAGTAATGTCATGAATGAGCACATCCTTGAACCCCTCCAACTGCTCTTTCAGGCTGTTGTTTGCTTCGTGAAGCATTGCGCTCGCCTCACCGGTGGTGGAGAGCGCTTTTTCAATCACGTCAGCCAGTAACCGCGCTTTTGCCGCCATCATCCTGGCAAGCTTCGATGCCGAGGTGATGGTCTGCCCTTCGTATCGGCTGAATTCCTGAATCAGATCAGTGAATGGCTTGAAGTTTTCGGGCCGGGCAACAAGTTTGCCGTTCTGTATCTCGACAAGAACAATGGTGGTCGTCAAGTGACCTTCCAGATAAAGCCGGAATTCGAGGTAATCGGTAATGATCAGGTTTGGCAAAGAGCTTTGGTAACGGGCAAATTGTTCGTTGTAGAGCTTGTTGTCGAGCGACTTGCCGATGTCTTTTGCCTCGATGTAACCGACGGGAATGCCCTTGCGGGTCAGGATGTAGTCAGGAGCGCCGCAATCAATCCGTTGCGGTTCATTGGTGACCTCGACGTGCGGTGCCAGCGACTTCAACAGGTTTTGCAGATCTCCACGGTAGCTGTGCTCGGTTGCATTGCCGGCCTTGTATCGCCTGTTGATGGTGTCGATGTACTCCTGAATGGTCATGGAGAGAGATGGTTAAGGGATAAAGATGCTGCAAAAAGCTGTGAGGACAAAAGATAACGACTACGCATCTTATTCTGGCATCAGAGGTGCACTGAAGAGTAATCATTTATTTCTGCAGCGCTATCCTGTGCCGAAGCACATCCTGCCGGGGAAAGAAAAATCCAGCATAACCGATACAGGACTTTTCGTGATTTCATTCACAGCTAATTTTACTGTACATTATTTTTATTAGAATGCCTTATTAACATGTTTCTGGTGTCAATTATTTTTATGTACAATAGATGTTAAATGCCATTAGAGCCAATAAAACGAAAAGGATATACACAGAAAGATCAGGCTGAAGTCGAAGAAAGTGTTGCCACTTCGGTTGAAGCTGATCCAGATTATTTCATTGAAATGTACGTCAACGACCGCAGATCTTTCACTGGCAGATATGTTGCGGCTGACCTGTTCAAGGAGACATTCTGGCAATACAGAGAGTCACGGGAATCAAGGAATCGTTACAACGCACCAGTGCATAACTCTGCGGCCGTATTATCCGCAGAGCAGTTCAGGCGGATGCTCAAATGTGCAAAACGTCCTGAACGAGATGTCGCTGTATTTCTCACTGGAATCCCCGGGGCGGGCAAAACATCTTCTGTGCTCTCTGGAGGCGAACTACCAAACCACTATAGGGTAATATTCGAAGGGCAACTTTCAAATCTTGACACAACAACGGAAAAACTCGAGCAAGCAATTGCAGCAAACCTGAAGCCACTTATCATTGT
Source organism: uncultured Chlorobiaceae bacterium (assembly GCA_903866255.1). GTDB lineage: Bacteria > Bacteroidota > Chlorobiia > Chlorobiales > Chlorobiaceae > Chlorobium. The sequence continues at coordinate 4,191 of CAIPMW010000106.1, forward strand.
TGTTCACACATTACCTGAACATGCGCTCAAAAATACTATAAAACGCTTCTATGAAGAGGGACGTGGAGCAAGCATTAATGTGATGAGTGCCATTCAGGGCGGATTGCCTGACAGCCTGGCCGAGATGCACAGGCTATTTGGCAACAAAGTCAGTTTAATCGTTCAGGATAACAGAGATATGTCAAATCCACAACCCATGATGGGATGGAAACATCTGTCTATACTTTTATCGGAGGGAAATCATGACCAAATCAAACAGCGCCTCAGCGACACAATCGAGCAACTCTACGCAACCGACGCCATCTCAGCCCCATGTTATCAGCAAGCAATCGGAGGAGTTCCAATGGGATGAAACAATAGTTTGGCTGGAAAGGATCAACAAAAACATGCAAAGGATGTCGACGGACGAGAAATATCGGCTGGAAATTGCGAAAGATCTATCATGACGCTTCCCGAATATTGACAATGGCCCCTTCTCCCGAATTTCCCTGGGAGATACAACTGAGTATTCCGGCAAGGCTTGGACATTCTGCAATCCAATACCCGTTTTCACCCGGATAAATTATAGCTTCTCTCATACTCCCGAGTATCTCTCCCAATTTATTATCCTTTCAACGGAGGTTCCAGAAAAAATCAAGCCAGAAACGCCTGTAACTTATTATTGGAAAATTAGTTATAGAATTAGCGTAATCTTAATTATTGTGACTACTCTGGGATATTTTTGCCGAAATAATAGCAGAGTTTGTGACGCAGACCAAGATTTAGATCAAATCAAGACTCAAGTATAGGTAATTAATTTACGATACGCAAATTAATTAGTGACTACGTTTTTAGGCAATTTTTCTCGTAACAAACTTTATAATATAGCTTTATCGGTTTTTTGCTCTGGAACTTCCGTTTCAAGAGCAATGGATACCCATAACAATTCCTGCCCAGCCTCTACCAGCTCCAATCATTTTCCCCGGACTATCCCATAATACATCAATCTCTTCTCTTTTTACCAAGAATCCTGCGAATATGCCCTCGTTTTGCAATGGTCACAAAGCCTGTGAGACTTTTGCTCTACGAAATGATAGCGACGTGAAAACAGGCGGATGTTGTAGCTACCTGGAAGCGTCTTCATTCCCGACAAAAAGCAATGCTGCAGTTTGCCCACCATCCCGATCTGGATGTTTTGTTTTTTATAGTAACTTGTTTCCCGGACAAAATTACTAAAAGGTCAGCAGTAAAATGGCAAAAACAGTTGTTATAACCGGCAGCAGCAGGGGCATAGGCTTTGGCCTTGCCTGTCGCTTTCTTGAGAGAGGGTTTAACGTGGTGCTTAACGGCAGTTCTCCTGAAAGTACTCGTAAAGCCATGGAGCGGCTTACGGGTTATCGTGAGCATCTGATCGCTGTTTCCGCCGATATCAGCAGCAGCGAGGGAATTATCCATCTCTATGATGAGGCGGTTAGCCATTTTGGGCGTGTTGATATCTGGATCAACAATGCGGGCATTGGCCATGAAATGCGCAACGCCTGGGAGGTTGACTCTAACGAACTCAGCCGGGTGCTGAGGGTTAATATTGACGGGGTGGTGTCGGGCACGATTATTCCGTTCCAGCGAATGAAAGAGCAGGGCGGGGGGAAGATCTTCAATATGGAGGGGCTTGGCAGTGACGGCTTTATGCTTGATGGTATGACCATTTACGGCACGACCAAAAGTGCGCTCACCTATTTTACCCGCTCTTTTGCCCATGAGGCTCGCGGCACTGCAGTGCTGATAGGGACGATCAGTCCCGGGATGGTGGTGACGGATATGCTTCGCCGTACGATCAGTGACGGTTCTCCGGAAAGCCTCAAAAAACAGCAATTTTTCAATATCATGGCTGATGATGTTGCGATCGTTACCGCATTTCTCACCAAAAAAATGCTCGCAGCGACGGCTCAATCTCCAAGAATACGATGGCTTACCAAGCCAAGGATGGCAGGCAAGATCCTTATGGCACCGTTCAGGAGACGGAACTTCTTTTCCTGAACTCCTCTTCTTTCAAAGGGGAAGCGAGTATTCTTCAAGGATAACCCTGACATGCCGGGGAACCAGCTTTTCCAGCAATTCCGGGTGACGGAATTTGACGTAGTAGTAATGCCTGATCAGATGAAAATCAACCGAATAGTGGGCAAACCCAATCCCTTTCGGCCCTATTATGCCAAGCAGACCGGCAAGGATATGGCCAAGCCAGAGGGGAATCCTGCTTGTTGAAGAATATTCTTTTTCCTCTGGCTTCATGCTTTCGATGATGCGTTTCGTGGTGTTCTGGACAAACGAGTGGCACTCCCATTTGCCTGTTTCAGGAAAACGTTCAAGTTCAGCCTCGATAAGTTTCAGCAGTTTGCGCCCTGTTTCAGTCCGTACCAGAATCCACTGTCTCTTTTGTTCCGGCAGCAGTTCTGCTCCGATATAGCCCACCGTAATATCGGCCAGACTGTTGAGGTAGTCAAAGCAGCTCATACATGCAGAGGGAAAAATATTGGGATTGGAAAGTTCCTCCGGAAGGCTGAAGAAAGGAACTTTTTCAATGCGGCCGTTTTTGTGCCTGATGTGAATCCTGAAATCCTGCATGAACTCCATAAAGCAGGCGGTATCGGGCGATTGCGACATTCGTTCCAGAATCCACGGCCATTTTGAGCGAGCGACATTATCGACGCAGGGAATCCCGATGGTCAGGATCTCCATCTCCCTGAGGTATTCAAAGCGCTCCTGAAAATCCCGAAGGGTGTGCAAATGACATGCTGCTCCGATGACAAGGACTTTTTTCAACCCCTGACGATATGCGCTTTCCAGAGAGTATAAAACAGGAGAGAGCACCGGTTTATTGCCTCGTGTCGCATAAATTTCATCCAGATTTTTGGCCAGAACCGGTTGAGAGAAAAAATGGTGGCCCGGAGTGTGCTGCAGCGACACAACACCATCCACAAGCTTCTCTTCAAAAGCCCTCAAAGCCATTCGGGTAATGATCCCGCTCCACTGTGAGCCCGGTACGGGGCTCTTCAGTTGAGCGGTGAAGCGGTCAAGCGTCATGCCAAAACGCATTTCAACCGGATCATCAAGGCTTCGCTCCCGTCCGAACAGCTTTTTCTCCCTCTCGCCGAGCCATCCGTTTTTAAAAAAACAGCTTTGGATGCTTTGCTCTGCAGGCCATGCCTGAATGGAACAGAGGCCGCATGAACTGCAGAGGCCGTTTTCCCGCTGTTTGTGGCTCTGTTCAGGAGTGGCGACTTTAATGCTGGTCATGGTGGTGTTGTTCATGAAAATTTGATTCAATTGGAATGACACTGCGGTTGATGTTCAGGTAACGAGCAGAATATTTTCATTGCAGGTCATCTATACCAACTATAGAGCACAAGTTTATCGAAACAGGTCAAGATCATTGGCCATCAGGCACATAATTGCTTCGCGTGACTCTACAATGCGTTCAACCAGATCGGGGCGGCAGAGCAGCCTGAACTTTTTGGTATACCGTTCAAAGGCGAGAATAAAGTCTGACTGAAAGACCGACTCATTCAGATCATCAAACCGGACATACTCTGACGTACACTGCATGGCGTAGTGGATGTGCTCCGAGCGTGTCGGGTAGACCCGAAGCTCTTTGAGGTCGGCGTAATCGAAAATATCCTTTTTCGAGGGTGGATCAATCAGCACCTCATGGCCATGCAGCCCGAGATGGTAGCGCTTGTTGAGAAACTCACAAATCTCCAGCTCCATCTTGCGGCGCATTTTGTTGTCGCCGTTATAGACAAACCACCGCTCATCCTCTTTGGCTGAATCATTTAGATAGGGTTGCACGGTTATGGCCCTTTTGTAGACCCGTCGCATGAGGATATCATCAAGCAGGGCAGAGATCGGGTGATCTTTCTCCGGCAGCAGTTGTTTCAGTTCGTGCAGCACCCGGTCATCGGCATTGCCGTAAAACAGTTCACGCAAGGCTGCCGGGGAGAGCATCCCTTCACTGGCAATATCCTGCAACAGCCTGCGGAGCATGGCCGAGAGCGCCCGGCTGGTATGGTGCCAGTAGACATTGCGCATCATCATGTACTTCGCAAACATCAGGCTCTCAAGCGGCGCAATACCCTTTTCCGTGATGGCAAACCGCTCACGCTGCGGGTCGGGCACAAACGACTCAATCAGCCGATCAATATCAATGCTCCCGTACGGAATATTGCAGTGGTGCGCATCACGCATGAGATAATCCATTTTGTCAGGGTCGAGTGTGCCACTGATGAGCTTGCTGAAGCGCGTTTTGCCAGTGATCAGCTCAATAACCGATTCCGGCGAAACCTTCCACTCCTCGTGCAGAATTTCAGCAATCGTCGGTACGCCGGGATGTTGTTCATAGATAAAGTGACGGCAAAGCTCCTCATGATGCGAGAAAACCGGCTCATTGCCGCATACCGGAATCTGCTCCTCAATGATGTGGGCATGGGGAAAGTGGCCAATATCGTGCAAGAGAGAGGCCGACAGCAGCACCCGGCAGTTGTGGTCATCAAACCGGAACTGCTCATCCTGAAGGCTCTGGGCCAAAGGGCTGGTCAACATGCGCTGTAAAATCAGCTTCATCAGATGATAGACCCCGATCGAGTGCTCAAATCGCGTGTGCGTTGCCCCAGGGTAGACCTGTTGCGAGAACGAAAGCTGCCGAATCCCCTTGAGGCGAAGGAACGAAGGGTGCGACAGCATTTTTTTCAGTGGCCCGCTCAGGGGGATATGGCCCCAGATCGGGATACGAATAAATCCGCCGTCAGATTGAAAAAGCAGGTTTTCGGCTATCATGGGGTCGCTCAGGTTTTATGGGGTTGAAGCGGAAGATACGCAAGAAAGTGGGGGTGGCAAATTATGAGCCACCTGTCGTTCCCATCAGATGTTGGTCGACAAGTGGCAGTATTCTCTTATTCAATAGTTTTGCATGATCCTATAAAAAATCATGAGTCCTATAAGCAGGATGAGAGCCACTATACCAATACCGAAACGCAAAAACCTTTTGATCCAGCTCTTGCATCTTATTTTTGCAATAAGGTTGACAAGGGTTTGTCGTGCCAACCATATAACAACGTTCAGGCAGAAGAGAGCAGCGCCAAGGTTTATTAACGATCCACCCGGGGCTGTAAAGCGGCCAGAGGAAATGTTAAGAGAAATGCCCATACCGATTACCATTGCAGAAACCAGAACCAGTATCTGCTGCCAGTAGCCGAAAAGAACGCTTTTCATGGTTTTTGGTGTGGAAAAATCCAGTAAACCAAGCAGAACCCAGTTGAGCTTTTTCAGATAACCGCCAGCTTTTTTTGTTACTCCTTTTCCTGTATCCAGCCTGTCGATCATTGACGAGAGAACTCCTGCGCTGCGGCCAAGACGTCGCAGATTTGGTTCTGGATCAAGTTCTCTGTGGAAATCGTAGGCGTTCATGAACTTTTGCCTCCATTCAGGTTCACTGTTTGCAGTTGTATTGCGTCCAGAAATATCAATACTCATTTTGATGTACTGCAATCGTTGGTACTGCTCTTCATCTTTTGTAGAGGTGAATCTGGTCGAGTCAAGTTCGGCAAGCCACTCGTGCAGAGTCTCTCTGATAATTATTTCTTGTGCTTTAGTGATAAACTCATTTCTTTTATTGTAATACGCTATATCGTGTCCGTTGTCTATTGCGGGCAATTTGTCTGGCAGCAACATGGTGATTATTCTTTCGGCGGCATCCAGTCTTCCCCACATAATATCGTTTCTGCGCCACTCCCGATCAAGAAATCCTCCAAAAGCATGGAGAGCGGTTCCTGCAAGTTTTGAGCTCTTTTTTTCAGCCTCATTCCACAGGCTGGGAGAATCTGTGGGACTTATCCTGTAGATATCGACAACATTTCCTTCGCCATAGTCACCTCCTGCAAGTAATTGAAAGGTTGTTGCATCATAGAGATCGTAGCCATAATCGTACATGAATCGGAATCGTCCGGCTATTTCAGGATAGTATTCACCAAGCTTTTTGAAAGCGCTGCGCAGTAATTCGGATGCTTGTGTGGTACCATGTTGATGATGAAGATCCTTGTCTGCAATAAAGTCATGCAGAGTATTCATCACGATATCAAACGTATTTTTCGGTTTTTCTGGGGATACGTTGTATTCCCGACCCAAAAAAGTTTTTATTTTTTCGTAAAGAACCTCAAGCGAGGTTTCAGTTGTAACCTGAATTCCTGTGTTGTGGAGTACGACCTCCTTAAGATTTTGAAACAGATAATTCTCTTTTCCGTATGAAGTCAACTGCTCCCTGAGCAGGTAGCAAGACTTCAGATTTGTTCCTATGCTCTCATATAAATTATTGATGGCGGTCTTAAAGTCGTTACACCATCTTTTATTGGAATCAGTGAGCCCGGTGGCTTTGTTGAGGAGGCCAAAGCACAGGTATTCGACATTTTCTTGGGCAATTGCTTTTTCAAGAGTTTTTCTGAAATAACTGAGTCGGCGGATTCTGAAATCGATATCGAATTCCCGGAAGAACATATTCTCCGTTTTCATGTTGTGAGCATCAGGCAGATCTTCCTTGGCAGAGTGGTAATGGGCTGAACGCCATTGCTTCACACTATTACGGATGTTTTGAAATAGAGCAGAGTTTTCATCCACCATTCCGGCATTGGCAATCATCAATGCGAGCTGGTCAGTCAAGAGATCCTGTCTGGTATAATGATATGCTGGATAAACACTTCCCAGAGCTTCCTGCATGCTGTTGAAATCTTTTTTTTCAGTGTCAGAATTTTCTCTCTTTTTCGGATCGATGAAGTATTTCCAGAACTTTTTGATAGCGCTTCCCTCAGGAGTAACCCTCTGTTCTGCGGATTCGGATATAGCCGCGATTGGTATCGAAAAAAGTTGTTCCAATAAGCTTCTGGAAACAGGCGCAGTGAAGAATTCCTGAACTAAACGTCTCTTGAGATGTTCTCTGTTATGGTTGACCAGTTTATCCTCAAGAATGTGTCGAACTTTTATAATCCATTCGTTTCGCTGCTGTAAACCCTTGATCTCCTCGCGGATAGTTTCATAGCTGGAGAGGGTCAAGCCGAGAGAGAGGTTTTTTACAAAAGAGATCTCGCCTTTGCTTTCCGGGCCATCCTTCTGTTCAGGAGATGGATCGATATACAGTAGTTTTCGTTCAATCGGGCAATCTGCCTGACGTGCGTGAATGGCATTGATTGCGTGGCCAAAGGGTCGGTTGTCGAGATAACCCCCATCAGAAAATTCCCTCTCATTCAACGATATTCTGTTGGGTTTGCTCTCATCAGTGCCGATATATTTTTGGAAAAAACAGGATCTCCATTCATCAATGTTTGATGTAAAAATTTCATATTCTTTGTGATGATGCTCCTTGAGATACTTGAGTATTTCATCGATTTTTACTGGTTCAAAAGCGGGGGGGATAGAGGATGTGCTGCAGGCAGCAAATGCAAGCATGGGATCGAACTCCCCGAGAAAGTGATTCAGTGAGCGGGTACGGATCAATGACTGGCCACGATATCTGAAGGGAAAGACATGTTTGTGGATATGCTCATAAGCCTCTTCATCACTTAAACGGACGGCGCTTTGCACTCCCCTTAAATCGGTGGCTGTGACAAACAGATCCATGGACGAGATATGAGGAGTGGTGGCTGCATGTGCATCTTTCTCCATATCCTTGAATGCACCGAGCAATTTGGAATACATTCTCTGGCTGTTGAAAAGGGAGCTTTTCGGTAGCTTTGACGGGTAGCGGTCGAGGTCAGATTCTCTGTCGTTGAGCAGTGTATCAATGTTTCCATCATCAAGCCAAATTTTTTCAAGGACTTTCAGGTTATCGAGCCCACGAACAAGCCCTTTTGCCAGGCAAATGCCGTTGATTCCTCCGGCAGAGGTACCGGATATGATGTCAACAACAAATTTATGCCCGAATGCTGGGGTCAGCTCCGACAGATATTCTGCAATTTCTTTATAGACCGATGCGGTCCCTTTTTTTTCTGAATCGTTAGCCGTCGAAGAAACAAGAGTCAGCAATTCCTGCGCAATACCGTTCATGTAGATTGCCAGCGATATGCCTCCGTACATCACAACGGCAAAACGGATTTCCTTGGTTATGTTGTGAGTCCGGGGTGATGTTTGGCTCATGATGCTCCAGTATTAAAGTGTTTTAAGCAATGAATTGTTACTTCCCTTATCGACCTGATTCCAGTACAGAGGCATCTCTGATAATCTGCTGGTGCAGGGGGATTCTAATTTCAGGGATGCGGTGGGATGCAAAAAAACCGGCATCAAAGAGCTCATGGTTGATCGTAATTGCATCGTCATTCACCATCACCCTGTATGCAACAACCAACAGTGAACCATACAGCTCAACCTCGTGGTGGTAGATGCCGATCATTTGATCAATCGTCCCTGTAAGGGAGGTTTCTTCCATCAGTTCACGCAGGCACCCTTCATGAGGCTCTTCGCCTGCTTCAAGAAATCCGCCCGGAAGTGCCCACTCATTGAGTGCCGGTTCATGAGCGCGGCGTATCACCAGAAGCTCACTGTTTTTATTGAGGGTATAGGCAACCGCAACCGGCAGGGGGTTAATGTAGTGCACCCATGAGCACGCAGGGCAGAACATTCGGTCGCGCCCGTCAATCATGGCGTTGTCCAGTCTCGTACTACAGAGAGGGCAGAATGAATAGGGTCTCATGGTTACAGGAAACTATTTATGGAATCAATTGATTTACAGAGGAAGCATCGTTAAGTCAACAGAATAAGTTTCATTCATGTCAATAGCAATTTTAAAAGAGGGCGTTCTGGCCCCGCCAATTTCGGCCAGAGATCAGGATGGCAAGTCAGTTACCCTTGAGGAGTACTGCGGCAGGAAGGTTGTGCTCTATTTCTATCCAAAAGATGATACTCCGGGGTGCACAAAGGAGGCTTGTGCTTTTCGTGATAATTTCCCTAAATTTAACACTGTTGGTGTTGATGTTCTTGGGGTTAGTGTTGATGATGAACGCAAGCATAAAAAGTTTGCAGAGAAGTACAGCCTGCCCTTCAGGCTGATTGCTGATACCGAAAAAAGTATTGTTGCGGCCTATGGTGTCTGGGGGCTGAAGAAATTTATGGGTCGTGAATATATGGGTACGAGTCGAGTTACCTATCTTATTGATGAACAGGGGGTTATTGAACATGTCTGGCCGAAAGTCAGTCCTGAAAACCACGCGGAGGAGTTGCTCGCGTATTTGCAGCAAAAAACTTGAGAGAAGATGATTGTAAACGAATTTGAGAAGCTTAAGACGGGTAAACTTCTGCTGGCTTCAGCCAATATGCTGGAATCAAATTTCAAGCGGACGGTTTTAGTCATGTGTGAGCATAACGACAAGGGTTCTTTGGGTTTTATTTTGAATCGGCCACTTGAATTCAAGGTTTGTGAGGCCATTGCTGGATTTGAGGAGGTAGAAGAACTGCTGCACAGGGGTGGTCCTGTGCAGGTAGACACGGTTCATTTTCTCCACTCCAGAGGGGATCTGATTGAGAATTCACAGGAGATTCTTCCCGGGGTATTTTGGGGAGGGGATAAGGATGAGTTGAGTTTTTTGCTCAACACCGGTGTGATGCGGTCATCCGAAATCCGCTTTTTCCTCGGTTATTCAGGTTGGCGTGCCGGGCAGCTTAAAGCGGAGTTTGAGGAGGGCGCCTGGTACACGGCTGAAGCGTCAAGCAGTATTGTTTTTGGCGATGCTTATGAGAGAATGTGGAGTCGTTCAGTGCGTTCCAAAGGCGGTGAGTTTCAGCTTGTTGCCAATGCTCCTGAGCTGCCGGGGCTGAACTGACTGTGAAGTATGGAGAGGTTTAAGCCCGATGTTGTCTTGTGAGGTGAAGCTTATATCGTGAGTGTAGTTTAAGACTCTGTAGTGCGAGATGTTGCTGGCTTAGTGCATAAGCCTTGATGCTCGGGCACTTTTTAGCGGATGACTGCGAAATAAATTAACGGGGAAATCTGAACTCGTGAGATTATTGTTGAACTATTGCGTGAAAAAGTATATATAGTGCATCGTTCTTTGGTACAATGGGGATGACAGGCTTTCGACAGGGTAGATGCAAGATGGAGTTGCACTCCGAGTTTCAGCATGGATGGACTCGTTAAAGAAGTCTATGCAACATTATATGCAGACGATTATTCGTATGCAATGGCTGCCTGATTAGCACAAGTTAATTAATCAGCCATCGTCCGATGGGGGAGGCGCTTACTCTGAAGCCACCGGATGGCATAACCAGCGCTTGAGCTTCGGTTCGCGCAAGTAAGCCCCGACTGTTTTTGCCTGAAAAGGCAGGCGGGTGAATCAAAAAGGGATAGTGAACCGAACTTTACAGGTGTAGCACCGGTTCATGAAACAACGAACACCTGAGATGAGTGTGGGAGCTTTATTGAGCAATGTTCTGGACGCGGGTTCGACTCCCGCCATCTCCACCCCTTGACTATCCAACAACATCCAAAGAAGTCCATAAGCCCCTGTAAAACAAGGGGTTTTTGCTTTTCCGCAGTCCGATGTTGTACTATATGACACAGCCACATCCAATATTTTTTGGTATAGTTGAGGGTTCCTGCTCTAAGCATATACTTAAAACACATTGACAGAGATTGCCTTTGTGATGTTTTGCTATAGACCAAGGCAAGTGTAACCAGGTCAATTCCGACTGTAATCGAACTGGTGCTTTGTGGCCATTAAATGCGAGAAATGCTGATACTGACAGGGCGAACAAGCAGATGGAGAATGCCAGGAGCTGTCGACGTTTCCCTATTTTGATCTCTTCCATTAATTGAAGCGTCTCGTTGCTTAGCCTGCTTTTTTTGTAGATTCATCTTTAATCAAACCGGAGAATTATGAAAAAGATAATTTTTACACTTGTTGCGTTGCTTTCGTTTTTTCAGCAAGCAGTTGCCGTCGAATCGAACAAGGATAGTGCCTGGTATGGTGGAGTGGATGTCGGCTATTCCAGAGTGGAAAGTTCTGCGCAAGAAACGGCAAATGTCCTGGTGAACATTTTTGGAGGTGCGGTAACCGTTCTACAGAATACGGGTGTTCCTGTTGGAAGACTCTTTGCTGGATATGCGATCAACCAGACCTACGCTCTTGAGCTTGGTTACTTGCGCACAGGAGATGTTACGCAGAATATTGCTGGTGTTTCAGGAGGTCTTGTGCCGTATACTGGGAACGCGAATGCATCGGTCAGTGGTCTTGAGTTTTCTGCATTAATCAGGCCGGTTATAACGAATGGATGGGAGAGATTTTTTATCAGGGCAGGAGGCCACAATTTTGATATCTCTACCAATGTTACACTCACAGGCATTGGAACAGCATCCGCAAAAACAAGTATAAGTGGAAGCGGTTTGCTGATTGGTATTGGATATGATACCCCAATATCGCACAGTCTTAGTTGCCGATCAGCTTACACGCATTATGATAAAATAGGAGGAGATAGCAGCTCTTACGCAAATATTTTTACAGTTGGGTTGGTAGCAAAGTTTTGACCTGACAGTTATCAGGTATCTACCACAAAGCCCCGTCACCACACCGGGGCTTTTTCGTTCCCTGAAAATTTGCTTGCTGGTGCATGTCGAGCAGACAGCAGCGGAGCTATGAACAGAGGTCGTTCCGAGCGACAGCTCCTTTCTATGATGTGAATCATTCCCATTTTAAAGAGTTATTCAGTTTTTGTTACAGGGGACTCTGCCGGAGTCAATTGGTTGTCATCTCCGAAGAGTGTCTGACACTGAGCCATAGATGCAATGTTTTATTTCGTTGTCATCTATTATAGGCAAGAGCATTGTCTGGTACGGGTAACTTGTTAGAGTTGGAGCAATTATTTCTTAATCACATGCTATCGATCATGTATCACTATGGTGCAGTATGCTCCATGACCACCCTGTTTTTATTCCCACCCATTACAGCTCCATCTCTGACGTTCCCGAATGCTTTACTGACAGCGTTAGTAAAATTATTAAGGTTAGCCGCCATGAGGCGCCTCTTGTGTACTCTGCTGCACAAGAAATGATTCAGAATAGTTCTTTTAAGTTTTTTGCTCATAGATACAAAAATGTCTGAATTTTTTTATTATTGATGTTGATCCCCTTACTTATTTAGGAAATAGTGATTATTTTCTTAACTATCTGGAGAGGTGAATAAAATGTCATGTATCTATGAGAACCGAGAGATCAATATCTTCCTGTTCAGTGGTCAACCCATGGATCATTGATACGACGCTGAGAGATGGAGAGCAGGCTCCCGGTGTGGTGTTCAGTGCGGCGGAAAAAACGGAAATAGCCTGTCTTCTTGCCGATGCCGGGGTGGATGAACTTGAAATTGGTTATCCCGCAATCAGCGGCGAGGAACAGGAGAACATCCGCAACATTGTTGCCTTGAAGCTGCCGGTGCGTCTGAGCAGTTGGGCGCGGGCAACATGGGGAGATATTGAGTCAGCCGCTGCTTCTGGCACTGAAGCGGTGCATATCAGCTTTCCTCTCTCTGCGTTGTATCTGCTTCTCATGAAAAAAGATTACGCATGGGTACAAGAGCAGTTACAGGAGCTGGTTACAAAGGCAAAACATTATTTTAACATTGTCAGTGTTGGAGCCCAGGATGCCACACGTGCTGATGTTGAACTCTTGAAACGTTTTGTGCGCGATGCCGCTGCCTGCGGCGCTGATCGCATACGAATTGCTGACACTGTAGGTATAGCTACACCATCATCGGTGATGTGTCTTGTTGGCAATCTGAAATCTGTTACCTCAGTAGCGCTTGAATTTCATGCCCATAACGATCTTGGTATGGCAACTGCCAATGCTTTTATGGCACTTGAGGCTGGATGTCAGGCGGTCAGCGTTTCAGTAACCGGTATTGGAGAGCGGGCAGGAAATGCTGCGCTTGAAGAACTTGCCATGGCACTCAAGCTTTCGGAGAGTTATAAAACCCGCATTGATACCACGCAGCTTTCAAAACTCTGCGCCGTTGTCAGCAGCGCCTCAGGAAGAGTCATACAAGATCAGAAGCCGGTTGTTGGTCAATCAGCATTTCGGCATGAGTCTGGTATTCACTGTGCAGCGTTACTGAAACATCCTCTCTCCTATCAGCCATTTTTGCCCGATCAGATAGGGCGCGGCAAATCTGAGATGGTAATTGGAAAACATTCAGGGAGTGCATCATTACAGCATTTCTATTCCGGACGCGGGGTGAGTATGACCAGAAAAGAGGCAAACCATCTGCTTGTGTTTGTCCGCAAGAAAGCCACTGAAAAGAAACGGGCATTGCAGCCCGAAGAGCTTGACACGCTGTACAATACTCTTTTTGTAAAGACCTTATAACATTATAGCATAGGTATAATGCTCACAACACAGGATCAGGATCATGGCAGCATCACTCTGCTTGCCGAAGTCAGTCGAACGATCACCAACGAAGATGATATCAACAAGGTGTTACGGCTTGTGCTCTTTATCATGTCTGAACATATGGACATGCTCAGGGGAATGATCACGATTCTCAACCGTGATACCGGCGAAATTGTTATTAATGAATCATTTGGCCTGACGGAAAGAGAGAGAGAACGGGGTCGTTACCAGATTGGAGAGGGGGTAATAGGCCAGGTGGTTAAAACCGGCAAGGCTGTTATTGTTCCATCGATCAATGACGAACCGCTTTTTCTCGATCGAACAAGGTCAAGGGTGAAGGAAGAAAAAGAGGGACTCTGTTTTATATGCATTCCAATAAAGGCGGGAACGGAGATCATTGGCACCCTGAGCGCTGACCGACAGCTTGAACGTGTTTCAGCGCCATCAAGAAAAACCAGGGAGAGCGCAGAGGGTATAGATATGCTTCAGTACTATGTGGACCAACTCTCCATCATAGCATCAATGATTTCACATGCGGTACGCACCAAACAGCTTGCGCACGAGGAGAGCGTCAAGGCACCCTGGCAGGCTACAGACGCAGAAAAAACGTTACGCCGGAGAGGGCAAGCCGGGAGCACTGAAGCTGGAGCAATGGAGGCAGAACGCCCTTCCAATATTATCGGGAATGCAAAACCGATGATTGCTCTCTACACCATGATCGACAAGATTGCTACCACCAATGCCACCACTCTTGTCCTGGGAGAGAGCGGAGTGGGTAAAGAGCTTGTAGCCAGTGCGATTCATTTTAAAAGTCGAAGAGTCGAACACCCCTTCATCAAGTTCAATTGTGCAGCTTTGCCCGAGAGCATTGTTGAAAGCGAGCTTTTTGGACATGAAAAAGGGGCATTTACTGGTGCACTCTCCACCCGTCATGGCCGATTTGAGCTGGCCAATAACGGTACTATTTTTCTTGATGAAGTGGGTGAACTCAGTCTTCCTGTACAGGCAAAACTCCTCAGGATACTCCAGGAAAAAGAGTTTGAGCGGGTAGGAGGTTCAAAAACCATTAAAGTGGATGTGCGTGTCATCGCAGCAACAAACCGTAACCTTGAAGAGCTGATACGCAGCGGTCTTTTCAGGGAAGATCTCTATTATCGGCTCAATATATTTCCAATAACGGTTCCTCCGCTTCGGGAACGCAAGACAGATATTCTGTTGCTTGCCGACTATTTTGTAGAAAAATACAACAAGGCAAACCAGAAAGGGGTGAGGCGCATTTCGACCACATCAATCGACATGCTGATGCGTTATCATTGGCCCGGCAACGTCCGTGAACTACAGAACTGTATGGAGAGGGCTGTTATTCTCAGTGAGGATAATGTAATTCACGGCTATCATCTGCCACCGACGCTCCAGACAGCCGAATCAAGCGGCACACCCTATACAGGATCGTTGCAGCAGAAGTTGGACTCTATAGAGAAAGAGATGATTATGGAGGCGCTTAAACGCACTCAGGGCAACATGACCCGGGCTGCTGTTCAATTGGGGCTCTCCGACAGAATTATGGGGCTCCGCATCAAAAAATTCAACGTCGACTATCGAAAATTCCGCCCATGAGAGGAGGATTTTTTTCTCAGGCCAGTTTTACACACCGACCGTTCTCTGTTTGAGAGGTAGGTCGGTCTCCTGATTATTGATTTTCGGTATTCCTTTAGCGATAAGAAACTTAGTTTACGCCGATGATAACGCTTGATGCCTTGAAAATGGCACAGGCATGGTCACCCTCTTTCAGCGCCATTCTTTCTGAACTGCCATGAGTAATAACAGCGGAGATGACATTGCCGCCCCCAATTTCCACATCAACCTCGGTGCTGACTGGCCCTTCTATAAGTTTGCTGATTGTTCCGCGCATGATATTGCGTGTGCTTATTTTTGCCTCGTGCAGTTCCTGTCCGATAATAATTGAGCTTGCCTTGATGATGGCATAGGCATTCAACCCCTCTTTCAGTCCCAGATTCTCAACTGAACCATTTGTGATAATTGCGACGATACGGCTGCCTCCATTGATCAGAAGGGAGACTTCAGCGTTGACTGCGCCTTTTGTGATTGTTTCGAAGGTACCCGAAAAAATGTTGCGCGCACTGATTTTCATAGCGATCTTTTTTAGAAAATTGTAAAGGTAGTGATTGTCTTCAAGACGGTCACCAAGATTTTGAAGAAACTTTCGGTGCTCTTCCTGAACTATCAGGAACTGTTCGATAACTTTTTTACCCTCACTGGTTAACAGAGTGCCACCGCCACCCTTTCCGCCAGTCACCCGGTTAACCAGAGGTTTTTCGGAGAGATTGTTCATCATGTTGACAAGATGCCACGCTGTTTTGTAACTGATGCCAACAGCTTTGGCTGCGCTGGTGATTGAACCAAGCTCATCAATTTTTTCCAGCAGTGCAATCCGGTCACCACCGAGAAACCTGTTTTCGGCCTTCTGAAACCAGACAGAACCATCAAGGCCGATTGCCTCTTTGTTGCATTTCATCCGGTTACTCCAGTTTTGGTTGTCAAAACTCTCCGCCTGAAAGATAACATGTTTATTGCCGATTTTAAACCTGTTCAGAGGGTTTAGACAGCAACCATGACTACGCTGATATCGGAAGGCTTGCCGAAATAGACAGATGAAAGTACAATAATATCAACTCCGCTTTCAGCATAAGCCGCAGCATTGTTTCGATTTATGCCACCGGCTACAGAGATTGTAACCTGTGGGGCCTTGTTGTGGATTCGAGGAACCAGTATTGCCAGTTCTGCAGGAGAGATCTTGTCAACCTGTACCACATCAACTCCGGCTACAGCTATTTTCAGTGCCTCTTCTGCCGTTTCTGCCTCAACAATGATTTTATGTTCCGGAGCCTTAACTTTTAGAGCTTTAACAGAGTTAAGAAACTTGTCTATTCCGCCCAAAAATTCGGTATGCTGATGGAAGACAAGGATTGATTCTGAAAGCCCAAGTCGGTGTGGGAGTGCGCCGCCTCCGGTGATAGCCTTGATTGCCACTTTTTTTGTGCCGGGAAAAGATTTTCGGGTTGTTACTACCGTAATAGCAGGATTAATCGTTTTTACCCGAGAAACAATCTCCTCTGTTCTTGTGGCGATACCCGACGCATATTCCAGGAGGTTCAGAGCAACTTTCCATCCTGCATGAAGAGCGTCAGCACGCCCGCTTGCGGAGAGAATAGTGGTTCCATGATCAACCTTTAAGCCGCTTTGCATGCAGTGGTGCACCGTGGCACCGCACCGTTCCAGCACTCGAGCGGCCTCTTCCGTGCAGCAGACAACGGTGCTTTCTCTGGTTGTAAAGGTTATTTCTCCCTGCATTGTCCCGATTTCGAGCAGAGAGGTAGTCAGATCACCATAAGGCACATCTTCCTGAATAAAGTGGTCAATATCCGAGTCAAGGAGTCGCCAGGGTATCATTGCGTTCTATTGGTTGAGCTGAAAGCGTGTTAAGGGGTCCATAAGAATTACTGCCCCAATATAAGGGCCAGACATTAACCAGATGCAAAATCATGAAGTTTTAATCAAAATCTTGAATATGGCATCAATGCTTATGTTTTTGACACATTTCCTGGCAGGGGAGTGGGTTATTCGTTACAATGAGTCAGCCGAAGCGCTGTGCATCTCTATGCTAAATCCATATAAATTCAAATCTCTTGCCTATATTTCGGTTCACGCATATTTCTCTTATTCCTTGAATACCATTTACTTCGCGGCTTCCGCTAAACAATATCTCATGAACGAAGTCACTCATAACAAAATTGTATCCTTTATCTGGGGCATAGCCGACGATGTCCTCCGTGACCTCTTCAAGCGGGGCAAATGCCCCGACGTTATTCTCCCAATGTGTGTCATCCGCCGCATGGATGCCGTGCTCGAACCGACCAAACAAGCTGTGCTCGACATAAAAAAACTGCTCGACGATGCAGGAATCACCGAACAGCGTGCAGCACTCTGTGAAGCGTCAGGGCAGGCATTCTACAACACCTCGCAATTTACACTGCGCGACCTCAAATCACGCGGCAGCCAGTAGCATCTGCTTGCCGATTTCGAAGACTACCTCAACGGCTATTCACCCAACGTCCAGGACATTCTCGAAAACTTCAAGTTCCGCAACCAGCTCTCCACACTCTCCAAAGCCGATGCCCTCGGCACACTCATCAACAAGTTCCTTGATCCTGAAATTGACCTTACTCCCGCAGGTATCGACAACCATGCAATGGGCACGGTTTTTGAGGAGCTCGTCCGCAAATTCAATGAGGAGAACAACGAAGAGGCCGGTGAGCACTGGACACCCCGCGACGCCGTGCGCCTGATGGCCAACCTTGTCTTTTTGCCGATTGAGGAGAAACTCAAGTCGGGCACCTACCTGCTCTGCGACTGC
>CAIPMW010000107.1 GCA_903866255.1 uncultured Chlorobiaceae bacterium
CAATACATCCTTACCGAATAACCTATAATTCATGGAATTAGAAACATTGCTGTGCTGTTTGGCACTTCCTCGTTATAATATTATCGGGAAATCAGGATGTAAGCAGAAAATCTATACCTTGCACAGCGGCAATACTGATATGTAATGCGTCTTCTGCGCTTGAGGCAGGAATAGCATTTTCTACAATTAAAGCCTTGGCTAATTCCTTCGCACTATCTGTTGCCACAAGCACGGGGATATTTTCAACGATTGCCAACCGATTACTTGCAGCTTGTAGATCACCAATTCCAATTTCCTCTAACACCAATTCTGAAATAAAAACATCAAAGAGATCCCTTTAGGTCTCCCACCATTCAATAGTGATCGCCTGTCGCGCAGATGTCACCACATCCCTGCTTGGACGAGCTGTAATATAGCTTATGACGGATGATTCTATGTAAACTGACTTCATGCTGCTTGCCAGAATGTCGCAAAATTAATAGAGACAGAAAACAACATCACCGATCATCATCGCGGCTGGTACAGATCAGTCTAAACCGGCTACAATCGTCTTCAATATAGCTTTTTTCATCACCTCCGCGATCGGCTTACTCTTTTCTTGTATGATGGCTCGCAGAGAAATCCGTTCCCCACCTCGAGTCGGTGACGATCCCGGGGGGTTTTATTGCCAAGCCTGCGAATGGTTCACTCATACCCCAAATCCATCAAATACCCTGCCAACTCAACACTTGCAGCATCCCGTTCTTTCAGAATGCTGTGCAATGGCTGGTGATATTTCTCCCAGAGGTTTTCGAGGCTTGAGCGGAGTGCCCGGCTGTATTGCGCAAGGTACTCTTCAACCGTTGCGTAAAGCGTTCGTTCCCATCGGGCAAGAATGAGTTGCCTGGCTTCAGCGCTGTCAATCTTGTTGCGGGCCTCTTCAACCAGTTTCTCTTTGCGCTCTTTAATCTCTTTGATGATCTTCTTGCAGGCTTTCAGCTCCGCCTCCCGTTCGGCATGACGGGTAATGCGCTTTCCCCTTGGCAGGTATCCAGAATTGATAGCGCTTTTTGAACGTCAGGCTTCATACTGTCGACGGCATAGTTCCGTTCGAGGCGTATACAATTCAATTATTCTTCATTATCTGAACAAATCGGCATGAGAACCTGTGCGATACAGCACTAATTCTTGAGCCTCTATGGCGTAACTCAAAATCCAGTCTGGTTCCAGATGACAATCACGCTTTCCATGATATTGACCTTTCAGCGGATGATCAAGATAAACTGAATCCAGAGGCTCTCCTTCGGCAAGATTCTAAACGACCGTGAGTAGTTGTTCAAGCTCTTTTCCCCGTTTCAGCACACGCTTGATATCTTTTTTAAATTGCGTGGTTCTTCGAATCTGATACATCACGACAACAAGTCCTCACGTAACGACTGCAGTGAAGTAAATACGGGCATACATGATTTATCTTCGGCAAAACTATTGAGTGTCAGGTCATTGGGAATTTCTGTTAACTCCAAAAGATCTCGCATCTCTGTATCCTGAAAAATATAGCCAGCGACAGCAATACGGTCTTTTTTCGGCAACGCACAAAAGACCCGATAAAACGCCGCAGCCGTACTTATATGATTGACGGCAGGTGATGTTGAGATTGGGGCTGACTGTTTCATAATTCCTCCTCCGGGGTACGGTTATTTACTAATCGGGTAACAAGTTGAACGTAAATGCTGAAAGGTATAAGGGCGAAGCTGCTTCCCCATTTTTCAAGCAGACTCTTCACCTCTAACCAAATTAACACATTTTTTCATACTGCCCAAAGCTCTCGGATTTCATGGAATCGAAATGGTACGCTCAATCCATCCTGATGTTATGAGCGGCTAACTTGAGGCTTTTTGCGCAAATGTCCCTGATGTTTTATTCCTGTGACTGGCTATAGCTCTTCGCGAGACAGATCATATACCCGATGCTATATCTTTTGTGCAGTCCCCGGAGAAATCCGTTCCCGACCTCGAGTCGGTGACGATCCCGGGGGGTTTTATTGCCCAAGCCTGCGAATTGTTCACTCATACCCCAACTCCATCAAATACCCTGCCAGCTTAACACTCGCCGCATCCCGTTCTTTCAAAATACTGTGCAATGGCTGGTGATATTTCTCCCAGAGGTTTTCGAGGCTTGAGCGGAGGTACCGTCTGTTCCGGTAGACATAAGCTATCTTCTCGATATCTTCGGAGCGCAGGGTGTTCTGAACCTTGCCTTCTTTGTATTCGTGGTCGGCATTGATAAAGAGCACCTCCTTGCGGGTAGCGGCACCAGCTCGGTTGATAATGAGAATGGAGGCGGGAATGCCGGTACCGTAAAAAAGGGCAGGTGGCAGACCGATAACCGCTTCAAGGTAGCCGCGCCTGATCATCCACTCCCGCATTTTACGCTCTTCACCACCACGGAAAAGAACACCATGCGGCATAATCACCGCCATGCGCCCGGTGGATTTGAGCGTGCTGATGATATGCTGGACAAACATGAAATCCGCTTTGCCCTTGGTGGGCATCCAGAATTGGTAGCGGTCTTTGAACTTCATGCTGTCGGTGGAATAGTTCTGCGAAAAGGGCGGATTGGCAATGTTCTGAAAATCCGTGTAGCCAATGCTCACAGCATCCAGCGGAAGCGCAACCTCGATAAGCTTGCGTGGTGATTTTACAGGATAGGTCATAACGATCTCTTTTTTCCTTCTCGTGCAATTGCTAACCATGCACGACCTGCGTCAGTAAGTCGATATTTCTGCAATCTGCTTGTTGGTATCTCTGGAATTGTCAGCTCAATATAACCCGCTTTCATAGCGGGATGAATGTAGTTTTTTCTGAATGTCGGACGATGTTTAATCTCCAGGGCTTCACGCAGTTGTCCGGCAGAGAGATTGTGATCTTCCAATACCTCCGTAAGCCGAAACATCGGGAGATGTACCTGAATTTCCGGCTGGGTCGCCGACTGGGTCGCACCTCGCTCTTCTGTCGATCCACTTTGAACCGACCTCCATAACGTTTGTACAAATGAACCGGCATCCTGTCGAAAGTCCGGCGATCTGAGCCCACTCTCGGCGCAAAGTTCAATCATGTCGAGAATGCCTGAACCTGCCCGTTCAACGATTCTGGTCAGAAACAGTGATTCGGCAATAAGCGGGTTGTGCGGGACCGAAGCATAGGGAAGGCGCAGTGAGTCGATGGTCAACGATGGCGGCAAGCTTCCCGGGTTCCACACCTCAAGCCGGTCAGAAAAGAGCATGACCTGAACAGAAGCGTTGGAACTGTAGTCGCGGTGCGCAATGCCGTTGACAATTGCTTCAGCAACGGCATCACGGGGAATTTCGTAGGTGACCGGCGCCTCATTGCTTAAAGCACGGGTACCTACAGCTCTGTTGAGCTTGCCCATCACGAAGTCTATAGCGGAATCGACCAGTTGAAAGAGGTCGCCTTTATAAACCTGATAAGAGGGAATCGGTTTCCTCACCTGGGTTCCGTGAAAGTGGAGGCATTTGACTTCGGATGAAAGCAGAAAGCGCTGCGGTTGAACTCCAAAGAGTAGTATCCTTATTTCCCGAGCAATATATAACGATGAGAAGCATATTCTCATAAAATAGTTTGGTTTATCGCAAAATAAGCCTTGGTTTTGTCGTTTTTAATAGTTATAATTATAACTATAACCCAAAGGAGAAAATCATGGCTTA
>CAIPMW010000108.1 GCA_903866255.1 uncultured Chlorobiaceae bacterium
CGTTCCCAGAAAGCTTGTGCTCGGAAAAATAGTTATAATTACAACTTGCATTCTCTTGAAAATCAGGGATAAATATATGGTAACGTATTTTATTTTATAAATATATTTCTTTCATCGTTATATTTCTCCCGGGAAATCAGGATATACACCCATGAAGAGTTACGCAAACGTGTTTTTGCCGTTCTTGAAGAGGTACGTCCCGAACGCAAAAAAGGAGACGGAAAAGCGGATGCAAGCACCGGGCGTCCCGGTATGGAGCAATGGGCAATTCTGGTACTTGGTGTCGTTCGGCTGTCACTCAATCTTGATTACGATCGGCTTCATGATTTGATCAATCACCACGATACCCTTCGCCAGATGCTTGGCCATAACGACTGGACGGATAAAACCGCTTACAAACTCCAGACCATCAAGGATAATGTTCGACTGTTTACCCCCGAACTGCTTGATCGAATCAACCATGAAGTGGTGCTTACCGGTCATGCTCTGGTAAAAAAAAAGAGCAGGAAAATCTCATACCTCTAATGGCACGAGGTGATTCATTTGTGGTTGAAATCCATGTCCACTTTCCTGCTGATACCAGCCAGTTATACGATGCCATGCGCAAAGTTCTTGAAGTGAGCGCAACCTTGTCCGCGCTTCAAGGTTCAACCCAATGGCGTCAGTTTGCTCATAACATCCGGGGTATAAAAAGACTGCTTCGCGTTGTGCATAAGCTCAAGAACTCGACATCGAAAAAGCCCGAAAAGAAAGCGCTCAAAGATCAGGAAATAAAGCAGGCACACTGTGAATTATCTTGCCGCAGCAAACTATCAGCTACAACGGGCAGTGAGTACCGGCGCAGAATTTGGCGCTCTGAATCCTTTGCTGCTCAGCAAGCTGAATCACTATGTTGCTCATGCTGAAGTGCAAATGGATCAGATTCGTCGTCGGGTGCTCAACGAAGAGGTTATACCTCATTCCGAGAAAGTGTTTTCCATTTTTCAGCCACACACCGAGTGGATCAGTAAAGGCAAGGCTGGCGTACCGGTTGAGTTGGGATTAAAAGTCTGCGTTATCGAAGATCAGTACCGTTTCATCCTGCATCATCAGGTGATGGAAAAGGCTACCGATAGTGATATTGCGGTCTCCATTATTGAAGCTGCCAAAAAGCGTTTTCCAAACTTACAGGCTATCAGTTACGATAAAGGTTTTCATACTCCAATGAACCAGATCGAACTGAAAAAGCATCTCGAAAAAGTTGTTCTGCCGAAAAAAGGCAAACTCTCAAAAATCGACAAAGCTCATGAATCCGAACCGGAATTCAGGAAATTGAGACGGCAGCATTCGGCTGTCGAATCGGCAATCAACGCACTTGAGGTTCATGGTCTGGATATATGCCTTGACCATGGTATCAAAGGATTCAAGCGCTACGTTGCCTTTGCGGTGCTGGCTCGCAACATTCATCGTTTCGGAGTGCTTTTGTCACATCAGGATGCAAAACGACATCGAGGGGCGTATAAAAAAGCCGCCTGATCAGGCTCTGAAAAAAGCTTTTATTACCAATTCGCAGGGAAGAGTACGCTCGCGATGAAGCTTTTGAAAGCAAAATTCAGTAGTTTGCTCTTGTCATATCCTGAAAAACTCAAAAACATCTCCGCTGGGTCAAAAATAGACAGGTTTTGATCGTGATGGGGTTGTCAGATTTTCAAAAAACAGGCGTTTTCTGTCAGGCACTATTTATTTGGAGAAGAGATGAGGTTGTGCCCCGGGTTATGAGCTCGATATTAAATTTTCTGCTTGACAATCTCGTCTTTTGGTCGAAGAACTTGGACAAAAAAAAGATGCCATAGAAGAGGGGCTGAAACTGTTGCTGCAAGTGCAATGTCAAAAAGCAATCAGGAATTTTCGAGGAAAACTGAAATGGTCCGGTAATATCAATGATGAGATGAGGGAGAAGGGCTAACGACTGATTTCACCTGCTGCTGAAGGAAGTGGCGGGGGGGGAAATGTCAGGCGCTTGTTTATGCAGATGAATGGCGATCCACACTGCTCCGTCGGAAACGCTCAGAACCGTGTGGGGTGTTCCTGCAGGCAGAAACAGATAGTCGCCTGATTTCAGGGTAACAGTCTCTCCTGCAACAACAAGCTGTGCGCTCCCTTGAAGGAGGGCCACCCATTCGTCCTGTGTTTGTACGTACTCGGTCTGAGCAACTTTGGAGGAACTCACGATGCGCTCAATGACGAGGTTCTGGAGCGCCAGAAGAGATTCAATGCGTTCGCCATCAGAGGGAGGTGCTGCGTTGTCAAATAAATTCCCAACTTGCATCGTATTCATCTCAAAAGCCTGATCAATAATGAGAACGATTCACCTGTCACTCCCACTCAATTGTTGCCGGTGGCTTCGACGAAATATCATAAGCCACCCTGTTAATACCGCGCACTTCGTTGATAATCCTGTTTGAGACGCGGGCCAGAAAATCGTGAGGCAATGGAGCCCAGTCGGCAGTCATGCCGTCGGTGGATTCGACCGCCCGAAGGGCCAGCACGTTTTCGTAGGTGCGTTTGTCGCCCATGACGCCAACTGACTGGACTGGAAGAAGAACCGCAAACGCCTGCCAGACATGGCTGTACAGGCCGCTGGATTTCAGCTCTTCGATATAGATTTCGTCAGCTTCCCGCAATACATCAAGCCTCTCTTTATTGACGGATCCAAGCACCCGGACGGCAAGACCGGGACCCGGGAAGGGGTGGCGCATCAAAATATCCTCGGCAATGCCGAGCTCACGCCCTACGGCGCGAACTTCATCCTTGAAGAGTTCACGAAGTGGCTCAATCAGCTTGAGCTTCATCCGCTTCGGCAGCCCGCCAACATTATGGTGCGACTTGATGGTCGCCGATGGGCCTTTGACGCTCACGCTCTCAATCACATCAGGGTAGAGAGTGCCCTGTACCAGAAACTTCTCATGAGCCATCTGCTCTTCAAAAACCTGAATAAAGGTTTTTCCAATAATTTTGCGCTTCTTTTCAGGTGAGGCAACATTTTTCAGCCGTTTCAGGAAGAGGTCGGAAGCATCGACCAGAGATACCCTGAGGCCCAGTGTCGAGAGAAAGCTCATCACTTTTTCAGCCTCATTTTTTCGCAACAGTCCATTATCGACAAAAACGCAGTGCAGTTGCTTGCCGATTGCCTTGCCGACCAGAACCGCCGCAACGGTGGAGTCAACTCCGCCGCTGATGCCGCAGATGACCGTCTCTTTGCCCGCTTTGTACCGAATCTCTTCGATCTGGTGGTCGATAAAACTTTTTGACGACCAGTCGGGGGCGATGCCTGCAATATCGAGAAGAAAGTTTGAGAAGAGTTGTTTGCCGTAGAGGGTGTGCTGCACTTCGGGGTGAAACTGCAGGCCATACACTTTCAGTGCAGCTCTGCTGCCGCAGCTTTCAAAAGCGCAGATTTCAGAGTTTTCGCTGCTGGCTGTTGCCCTGAACCCTTCGGGAAGTCGTACCACTTTGTCGCCATGGCTCATCCAGACATCTGAATCGGGAATATTGTGAAAAAGCAGACTCTCCTTGTCGTCATCACGGGTAACAAGAATTTTGGAGCGTCCGAACTCATGTTTTGATGATGAGGCTACCTCTCCCCCAAAATGGTTGGCGATTGCCTGCAAACCATAGCAGATGCCGAGGATCGGAATGCCAAGTGAAAAGATGCCGCTGTCAGGCAGGATTGCTGATTCATCGTAGACACTTGTCGGGCCGCCCGAGAGGATGATTGCTTTGGGGCGGTGTTCCCTGATTACATTCGGTGTGGTGTTATAGGGAAGAATTTCAGAGTAGATACCCAGTTCGCGAATACGACGGGCGATCAACTGGGTATATTGAGAACCGAAATCAAGGACGACTACTGATTGCATAAACAGAGTGTTGTGAGGTTAACTGATCAGGAGTTCAAAGGGATTGTAGCGCTTTCGGCTTGGGTTTTGGCGCAGGTGCAGGCACTGTCGCAGGTTTTTGTGGTTTGGGGGCTACACTGTTGCTCGCTGGAGCTGCGCTGTTGGGGCTGGAAGGCGCTGCCGGGGCCTCTTGCGCTGGAGTTGGAGCGGCGGCGGCATGGCCCTGATAGTACTGAAATCCCTTGGGGGTGTAGTACTCAATATAGACATCGCTGCCCAGCAGGTCAGACGGGGTGTTGGTCTCTGCGGACATTGGAACAGCAATAACCGTTTCAGGTATATGGAAGTACCTGTTCTCAAGCTTCAGCGTTGGATCACTGTAGCAGCGTTTCATAAACCCGGCCCACACAGGAAGAGCGGCGCGTGCGCCCTGGCCATACTCCATTGAGGTAAATTTGATACGTTCATCATCAAATCCGGTCCAGACAACGGCAACAAGTTGAGGGGTAAATCCGGCAAACCAGGCATCCCTCATGCTTTGTGTTGTGCCTGTTTTTCCTGCAGCTTCAACATTAAAGCCGTAACGGGCACGGACAGCCACTCCGGTACCTTTGTTGATCACATCTTTCAGCATCGAAACCATTACAAAGTTTGATGTGGAGTCGATGGCAAATCGCCTGTTTGGAGTGTACTCCGACAAAATCCGGCTATGTTTATCTTCAATTTTCAGTATGGATATTGGCTCGTTCCAAAAGCCGTTATTTGCAAATGTTGAAAAAGCTCCGGCCAGTTCAAGTGGTGACACCTCTGCGGTTCCAAGGGCTATAGAGAGGTTCGAGGGCATGGGAGAGGTGATGCCCATTTTTCTTGCATGGCTGATAATATCTGCTGTGGTGAGGTTCTCGTAGGCAAGCCGCACGGTAACCTGGTTGAGTGAGCGGCTTAAGGCTGAGCGGAGTGTTGTCATTCCTCCCGAGGAGCCATCGGAGTTTCGTGGCGACCAGATTCCGTTGCCGCTATTGAGGGCAAGAGGCTGGTCAAGTACCTGGAAGTTTGCCGGGAGCCCTTTGTCGATAGCCGTTGTATAGACGAATGGTTTGAACGTTGAACCCGGCTGCCGTCTGGCTTGCCAGACATGGTCGAATTGGTACTTGTAGTCATCGGATGAGAATCTGTTGCCGCCAACCCAGGCCTTGACATGTCCATTGGTCGGGTCGATCGCAACCAAAGCAACCTGAATTCGGGTTTTTTCCAGCAGTAGATCGTTCAGCCATATTTTGTCGGCCTTGAGTCGTACCATGGCCTGTTGATCTGAAAATCCATTATCCCTCAGCTCTTTGAACCGCTCACTTTCCATGATGATCTGGTTCTTGAGCGACTCCGGCCATCTCCATGCACGGTCAAAAGATGCCTGCAGTTCGGCCAGATGTTCTGCGGCAGCCTGCTGGGCATACTGCTGCATACGGCTGTCGAGTGTAGTCTGGATGGTAAGGCCATCGCGGTACAGGTCAACATTGCCAAGCAGCGCAGCAGGCTTGATGGTCTGACGAATATATTCTGTAAAATATGGGGCAAGTCCCTGATGGCTGACGGGTGTGTATTTGAGAACTAATGGGCTCTTTTTCGCGGCTGCAGCCTGTTTTGGCGTTATAAATTCCTCCTTTTCCATCAGTGAGAGTATAAGGTTCCTTCTGCTGATAGCGCTGGTCGGGTTTTTTGCAGGATTGTAGGCGGTCGGGTTTTTCAGCGTGGCAATAAGTGTCGCGCTTTCAGGCAGCGTCAGCAGATATGCTGATTTGCCGAAATAGGTGTGAGCTGCAGCTTCGACTCCATAAGCTCCGGAACCAAAATAGACTGTGTTGAGATAGAGTGCCAGAATCTCATCTTTTGTATATGTTTTTTCAAGCTCAATTGCGGTAAGCAACTCTTTCACTTTCCTGGAGACAGTGCGTTCCTGTGTCAGATAGAGATTTTTTGCAAGCTGCTGGGTAATGGTGCTCGCCCCCTGCCATCGACTGCGCATTTTTATGATATTTTCACCCATTGCCAGAACCAGTCGCCGCATATCGACACCCCAGTGGTTATAAAAGGCTACATCTTCAGTGGCAATAAGGGCATAGCGGGTCGAACGAGGAATAGATTTGAGCGGGATAAACGTGCGATTTTTCAGGAAAAATTTATGCAGAAGCACGCCATCCTCTGAATAGACAAGAGAGGCAAGGTCGGGGTTTGGATTTTCGAGTTCCTCAATGCTTGGGAGACCAAGAAAAGATTTTGCTGCATAACCTGCCACAGAGGTGACCAGCGTCAGGGCGATGAGTGATGCTATAAAAAGAAATTGTGTTTTGGAAAATATTTTACTCACGATGACATCTTAAGGTTGAAGCTTGTAATAGTGTTCTGCACGCTCAAAATGCTGTTGAAGCTCGCGTGCAAAGTGAGCGGTCTCTTCGAGCATTGGCAGGTGACCAAGCTCCATGAACTTTGCCAGATGTGTTGGTGACGCAGATTCTGCTTTGCGTTTTTTGTAGAGCGAAAGAGTGCCTTCAGGGGGAATGGTATTATCAGCCATGCCAACACTGCACAGCAGGGGAGAGGCGATAGCGAGTACATGACGGGTATAAGCTCTCAACACATCTCGATCAATCGAAAATCTACCCACCGCATTTGTTGCATCTTTGTCTGATTGGGTGAAATCCTCGATCAGAACATCCTGATATTCACGGGGAATCTTTTTCGTGGCGGCCCGTTTGATAAACATGCTCCGTAATGGTTCAAGCTGAAAAACATTGCGAAAATTCAGGGAGACATCAATCAGCCCCCCAAGCATAATGAGTCCGAATGAGGTCCAGGGGGTCTCTTCAAAAATGCCACAAGCAATGATGGTTGCAGAAACGAGCGCATCGGCGTACCGAAGGCAGAGTTCTGTGGCAACCATGCCACCCATTGAGTGACCAACGATATGAAGCTTTCTTGATGTATTGAGTCCAAGATGCTCAATGAGTTCACCGGCCTCATCAGCAAAACCCTGAATAGTAAATGCAGGATTGTAGCCCTTGATGATTGTTTTTCCGGTGCCACTCTGGTCATAAATTACACACCGGTACTGTGCAGAGAGAGCTTTTACCATTGGTTTCCAGTATCGGCAAGAGACTGCCCAGCCATTTACAAACAGCACCACTGGCTTGTTTTGCGACGAAGGATCGGCATCAGCAGAGTCTTCATAGTACAGCTTGCATCGGACTGAGGCTAAATAACCCATGATAAATGACTGTATGGTTTCTTGTTCAAGAACAATGGGGACAATATAAACATATAATAATGTTTCTTCAGTTTTCACTCAAGAGGGAGTGTCTGCCGAGGTTTTGCGACTCTGCTGCGCAATGACTACATTGTCAATTCTCAAAATGAACAGATGTTTTTTTTCATGATTCAGCAGTTAACTACATAATGGAATATTCAGTTACAGCTTTGCTCCCTTCCCTGGTGGACTTTATTCTTCACATAGATACACATCTTCAGCTTTTGGCTGCGGAGTATGGTTTTTGGCTTTATGGTATTCTTTTTTTTATTGTTTTCTGCGAAACAGGGCTTGTTGTAACCCCTTTTCTGCCGGGCGACTCCCTTCTCTTTGCAGCGGGCTCACTTGCCTCAATGCCGGACTCTTCACTTAATCCCCATCTGCTTTTTTTACTCTTTTTTATTGCCGCAGTGCTTGGTGATACGCTGAACTACCAGATTGGTCACAAGGTTGGTCCTAAAGTATTTCAGTACGAGAACTCCCGTTTTTTCAATACAGGACATCTCATAAAGACTAATGCTTTTTTTGAAAAATATGGAGGCAAGACGATTATCATAGCTCGTTTTGTGCCGATTATCAGAACATTTGCCCCTTTTGTTGCTGGTATTGGTGCCATGAGTTACGGTATATTCATCATGTACAATATTGTCGGTGCGCTGCTTTGGGTTGGTTTGTTCAGTTACGGTGGCTACTTTTTTGGGCAACTTTCCTTTGTGCAGCATAATTTCAAGCTGTTGCTAGTTGCCATTATTGGATTCTCTCTGTTACCACCAGTGTTCGAGTATCTGAAGCACCGGTTTGGTCAGCAGCAGGATATTTAAAAATGTTTGTGGATTGTTGATAACTTGTTGATTTATTGTCTGATGCGTTGAATTACAGACAGGGAGATTGTCGTTTTGTTTTGTCTAACTCGCTTTAATAAAATAACTTGTCGGTTTTAAGTCTATAGCTTTACAGTTTTGTTGTTCAATTGCGGCAATTAACTATGTGCTGTTTATTAACAGGGTAAATGTTGATAACCTCTAATCCCGCAATGGGATGAGGTTAATATATCGTTCAGGATGGGGAGGTGACCGCCTGAATTTTAAAAAAAAATCGTTATATATTCACAGATTTTTTTATAATCAATGCCTTTTCAGATGGTATCGGCGTATAGCGCAGCCTGGTAGCGCACTTCCTTGGGGTGGAAGGGGTCGTGGGTTCGAATCCCGCTACGCCGACTCTCTTACCTTCTTGTTAATCCTCACGGTTCTGTATATTTGCGCATGGACACTTTGGCCAAATTACAGATTCTTTCAGGTGCAGCCCGTTATGATGCCTCCTGCGCTTCAAGTGGCAGCAAGCGTGAAGCTTCCGTCGGTGGAATCGGCAATACCTCGCAGAGCGGGATATGCCACTCCTGGTCGGATGATGGTCGTTGCATCTCACTGTTAAAAATTCTGCTCTCCAACGATTGCCGCTATGATTGCGCTTATTGTGTGAACCGTTCATCCAATGCTGTTGAGCGTGCCTCCTTTACGGCACGGGAAGTGGTTGACCTTACTCTTGAGTTCTATCG
This sequence comes from uncultured Chlorobiaceae bacterium, assembly GCA_903866255.1. Classification (GTDB taxonomy): domain Bacteria; phylum Bacteroidota; class Chlorobiia; order Chlorobiales; family Chlorobiaceae; genus Chlorobium. The sequence goes on from CAIPMW010000108.1 coordinate 8,735, forward strand.
CCGCAACTATATTGAAGGCCTGTTTTTAAGCTCGGCGGTCATGCAGAGCCCCGATGTTACCATGGACCGGATGGTCAAGGTTGTCGAAACCTTGCGCCAGGAAGAGCAGTTTGGCGGGTATATTCATCTTAAAATTATTCCTGGCTGCAGTAGTGATCTGGTTCGAAAAGCTGGACTCTACGCCGATCGTATCAGCGTCAATATTGAGCTGCCGTCGCAGGTATCCCTGCAACGTCTTGCTCCCCAGAAACATAAAAACGCTATTCTGGAGCCTATGGCGCTTATTGGCCGGGAGATAACATCAAGCCTGGTTGAGCGCAAAGCTGACCGTCGAGCGCCCCGATTTGCTCCCGCAGGGCAGAGTACACAGATGATTATCGGGGCCAGCCCTGAAAATGATTTTCAGATCTTGCGTCTCTCTCAGGGACTCTATAAAAAGATGCATCTCAAACGGGTGTATTATTCAGCTTATGTGCCCGTGTGTGAGGATAATCGTCTTCCCGTGCTGGCTTCACCTCCATTGCTGCGAGAGCATCGCCTTTATCAGGCAGACTGGCTCCTGCGCTTCTACGGTTTCTCAGCAGAGGAGATTCTCTCTGATGATCTCCCTTTTCTTGACGAAACGTTTGATCCCAAGACAGCATGGGCGCTCCGTCACCCCGAGTTTTTTCCAGTCGAAATCAATCGGGCAGATTATGCTACACTGTTGCGTGTGCCTGGTATCGGTGTCACCTCTGCCAAACGTATTATCGCGGCACGTCGCTTTTCAGCGATTACACCTGAAGGGATGAAGAGAATCGGGGTGGTCATGAAACGGGCGAAATATTTTATCACCAGTTCAGGCAGGACTTTTGAAAAGTCACTCGTCGGTACGCCAGCTCTTGTCCGTCAGCAACTCCTGCTTGGCGATGCAACTGCAACGTTGCCTCCCCGGCAGCTTGTTTTTCCTGGTTTCTCCTTATGAAAGCCACGAAGCGATACCTCTATGATGGAACTGCCGATGGTCTCTTCTCAGCCATTTCGTGGATTCTTGAAGAGGAGGCCGATCCGGAAAACGTTGTTCTTGCAGAGCGGGAGCAGACGCTTTTTGAGGATGGCTTGTTCATCAATACCGATAGTATTCAGGCAGAACAGCTTTTTTCAAGGCTTCGCAATCGTGCGTCCGATGCAGCGTATACCCTTTACCTGTTCATGCTGGCCGAAAAGGAGGGGATGGAGAGCAGCTTGCTTCACTATATTTCGCTTGTTTATAGGTATGGAGATACGGTCAGTGGTTACCTGACGCATCCGGCTGTGCGGGATATTGTTTCCATTGCCAAAAAAGCCGGGCGGGAGCTGCACCGCATGAAAGGGCTCCTCCGGTTTGAAAAGCTCCAGGATGGTGCCTACCTTGCCAAAATGGAGCCCGACCACAATATTATTCAGCCCCTTGCCTCCTATTTTCGTACGCGGCTGAGGGCGCAACACTGGTTTCTTTACGATGTCAAGCGTCGTACTGCTGCCCGATGGAGTAATGGTGTGCTGCAGTTTGGTACCATCGAACAGTTTATTACTCCTGCTCTCTCAGAGGATGAAAAAAAGGTGCAGCTCTTGTGGCAGACTTTTTTTAAAACCATCGCAATTGCCGATCGCAAAAATCCCCGACTTCAGAAATCGAATATGCCCATGAAGTATTGGAAATATCTCACGGAGAAGCAGGGTGAGTGAATACGGGAGAATGCAATTAACCCGCCTGAACATGAGGGCTAATACAAGCAAGCATGGTGCCAGGATGTTCTTGTTATCAGTGCTAAAAACAAAAAGAACCGGCAGTTGAGTCGGTTCTTTTTGTCGCAATTGTGGAATAATTCAGTTCGCAGTGGTGTTCATCAGCTTCTCGTGAATGGCCGCAGCGGCAGTTCTTCCTGCTCCCATGGCAAGAATAACGGTTGCGCCACCAGTTACAATATCTCCGCCTGCATAGACATTCTCCTTGGACGTCGCCATGGTGTTCATATCGACAACGATGGTATCGCGTTTGCTGACATCAATATCCGGTGTTGTCTGCTTGATAAGGGGGTTTGAACCATTGCCGATGGATATGACAGCCATATCGATCGGAAGAATAAATTCAGAATCTTTAATTGGCACCGGGCGCCTTCTTCCTGAATCATCCGGTTCTCCCAGCTCCATTTTAAGACATTTTGCGCCTGTCAGCCACTGCTGATCATTCCCCAAAAATTCCAGCGGGTTCATGAGCATGAGGAATTCAATCCCCTCTTCTCGTGCATGATGAACCTCCTCTTTGCGGGCGGGCATCTCCGCTTCAGAACGGCGATAGACAATGTAGGCATGTTCCGCTCCAAGCCGTTTGGCGGTGCGTACAGCATCCATAGCCGTATTGCCGCCACCAAATACCGCTACATTTTTGCCCTGGCAGTTGAAGACCGGGGTGTCATTTTCGGGGAAATCGTATGATTTCATCAGGTTTACCCTTGTCAAAAATTCATTGGCCGAATAGACACCAACCAGATTCTCTCCAGGGATACCCATAAACCAGGGGAGACCAGCCCCGACACCTATAAATACGGCGTCAAAACCCTCCTCCTGAAGGAGTTCATCAACAGTGATCGAACGACCTGCGACGGCATTTGGCACAAAGGTGATGCCAAGCTTTTTCATGCCATCAATTTCGGTTTGTACAATAGTTTTAGGAAGGCGGAATTCCGGGATGCCGTACATCAGTACACCACCAAGTTCGTGCAGTGCTTCAAAAACAGTGACTGCATGGCCAAGCTGAGCAAGGTCATTGGCGCAGCTCAGACCAGCAGGGCCACTGCCGATGATGGCCACTTTTTTGCCTGTCGAAGCGTGTATAACGGGCAACTCAATATTACCGGTTTCGCGCTCATAATCTGCGGCGAAGCGCTCAAGATTACCGATTGCAACAGATTCCCGCTTTTTGGTGAGAATGCATAATTTTTCACATTGGTCTTCCTGGGGACAAACCCTTCCACAGATTGCAGGAAGAACATTGTCCTCCTTGATTTTTTTTGCAGCGCCAAGAAAATTGCCATCAGCAATCATCTTGATAAACTGGTCAATTTTGATGTTGACCGGGCACCCCTTGATACAGGCAGGGTCTTTACACTGAATACACCGAAGAGCCTCCTGCTTTGCCTGCTCAGGCGTATAGCCCAGGTTAACCTCTTTGAAGTTCTTGTTTCTTCCTTCAGGATCTTGTGCCAGCATTACCTGGCGAGGAATAGCAAGGCGTTCTTTTGTTGTGATTGATTGTTGCTCCATAGTGGTCTTTCTTTAAAAAAAGAGAGTTTTTTATGCAAATAAAGCTATACCCGTAAAACGAAGGGAGGTAAAAATATTATGGTGGCCTGTTTATAGCTGCTGTTGCAGGTTACACTTGTGAACGAAGCTCTCTGCCGATTGCTTCTCTTCGGTCAGATAGATCTTGTTGCGGTCGGTCAGGTTCTTAAAGTCGACCAGGTGGGCATCGAACTCTGGCCCATCAACACAGGCGAATTTGATTTCGTTGTTGATTGTTACCCTGCAACCTCCACACATGCCTGTTCCATCGACCATAATAGGGTTCAGGCTGACAACGGTTGGTATGTTGTATGGGCGTGTCACCTCCGCAATGGCCTTCATCATCGGGATTGGTCCGATGGCAAGCACGTAGTCGATTTTTTTCCCGGAATCAATCAATTGCTGCAGTTTCTGGGTGACAAAGCCATGAAGGCCATAAGAGCCGTCATCGGTGGTAATGTAGGCTTCATCACTAACCGCCTTCATCTCCTCTTCAAGGATGACAAGATCTTTTGAGCGAGCGCCGTTAATGGTAATCACGTAGTTGCCAGCCTCCTTCAGGGCAACGGCAGTTGGGTAGGCTATGGCAGCACCTACCCCACCTCCAATACTGACCGCAGTACCAAAATTCTCAATGTGCGACGGGGCTCCAAGCGGGCCAACAATATCATTGATCGTATCGCCAGCCTCTTTGCGGTTCAGCTCCTTTGTTGACTTGCCCATTCCCTGAACAATAATGGTGATGGTACCCTTTTCCGGATCAGAGCCTGCGATGGTGAGCGGAACACGTTCGCCGGTTTGGCCCACTCTGATCATCACAAATTGACCAGCTTTTCTCTTTTTGGCAATACGAGGAGCTTCAATTTCAATTTTTTTGATATTTTCAGCTAAAAATTGTGCGGAAACAATTTTATACATTGGTTCTTCGATTTCGTATGATGATGGAGACTTACCAGACTTTTTTGGCGAGGCAAAAACTCCCCATTATAAACAATAAACAGCCAATATAAAAATTGGGTTTTAAAAAGGATTTTTTGCGCAATTGTTTTCTTTGCTGTTGATTTTTCGTCAATACAAGCATTATTATTTTATGGTTTTTATTGCCGACTATGGCGCGGGAAATCTTCGCTCTGTCCTCAAGGCATTTGACTATCTCGGTGTCAAGGCTATGGTCAGCAATGATCCTGCGAAGCTTGCCGGGTATACAAAGGTTGTTCTTCCTGGAGTTGGCGCTTTCGGTCAGGCCATCGAGTCACTCAATGCATCAGGTTTTACCGAAGCGGTGCTTGAGCATGTGGACAAAGGGGGGCAACTTCTTGGAATATGTCTTGGTATGCAGTTGCTGCTGACCGACAGTGAGGAGATGGGTGCCTGGAAGGGGATGGATTTGATCCCTGGAAAGGTGCGCCATTTCAAAAGCGACACCGACAAGATTCCCCAGATAGGGTGGAATGCTGTTGATCAGCAGAAAGAGAGTATCCTGTTCAAGGGAATTCCGGATCATTCGTTTTTCTATTTTGTACACTCCTATTATTGTGAGCCGGAAGTGCCTGATGCCATTGCGGCCACAACCTGGTTTGCGGGAAAAAACTTTTGTTCGGCTATTGAAAAAAATGGTATTTTTGCTGTCCAGTTTCATCCCGAGAAAAGTTCGGACGCTGGAATACAGGTACTCAAAAATTTTGCTGACTGTTAACACCTTTTTTTGTTACCGATTATGTTGATTATTCCGGCTATTGACATCAAAGACGGGAAGTGCGTCAGGTTGACCAGGGGTGATTTCAGTCAGAAAAAAATTTACCTCGATAATCCCCGGGATATGTCCATAATCTGGCGAAAGCAGAATGCCAAAATGCTTCATATTGTGGATCTTGATGCTGCTCTTACCGGAGAGATGATCAATTTTGAGAAAATCAGGGAGATCGTTGTTAATCTTGATATTCCTGTACAGGTGGGTGGAGGTATTCGCTCTGTTGATGCCGTGAAGAGATATCTTGATATTGGTGTCGGCCGTGTGGTTATCGGTTCTGCGGCGGTTACCAACCCGAAGCTGATCGAAGAACTTCTGAACCTATACAAGCCATCGAAAATTGTTGTTGGTATTGATGCTGAAAACGGTATACCCAAAATAAAAGGTTGGACCGAAAGCAGTCAGCTCAAGGATTATGATCTTGCCATGCAGATGAAGGGGATGGGTATAGAGCGGATTATTTATACCGATATTGCCCGTGATGGAATGATGCAGGGGTTTGGCTATGAGAGCACCAAGCGGTTTGCTGAAAAGGCCGGGATGAAAGTCACTGCATCTGGTGGTGTCACCAATTCAGGTGATTTGAAAAGACTTGATGAACTCAAAGTTTATGGGGTAGATTCAGTTATTGTTGGCAAAGCCCTCTACGAATGTAATTTCCCTTGTCAGGAGTTGTGGTATAGTTTTGAAGAGGAGATGGCTCTGGATCATAATTTTTCGACAGCACGTAAAAAATAGCAGATAATAGCCATCAGGTGCAGACGCATGATGTACACTTGCAGCAACAGATTGAGGCGCTTGTTTTTGCTTCAGAAGAGGCTGTTACCCTTCAGACGATAAGGCACATTATCGGCAAGGAGCTTGATTCAGGCCAACTGCAGACTCTTGTTGACACACTCAACAGAGAGTATGCTGAAACAGGAAGGACGTTTCAGATTCACCGTATAGCCGGTGGGTACCGTTTTCTGGCCAGACCTGAATACGGTGAGATCCTTAAAAAACTTCTTGCTCCAAAAATCCACAAAAGGCTTTCCCGCTCTCTACTTGAAGTTCTTGCCGTTATTGCCTATAATCAGCCTGTTACCCGTGGGCAGATTCAGCAAATTCGAGGTGTCAGCCCTGATTATGCCATCGACCGTTTACTGCTTCGTGGTTTTATTGAGATGCGCGGGCGGGCAGATTCTCCAGGAAAACCCTTGCAATACGGAACGACAACAGAATTTCTTGATCTCTTTCACCTCTCATCACTCAAGGAGCTGCCAAAACTTCGCGAGATAAAGGAGATTCTTCAGGAACAGGAGGAGCAGGAGTACCTGACTCGACAAGAGGGCATGGATGGAACTTTACCCTATAATAACCAAGAGGAGACGATGGACAAGTATGAAAAATAGCATCAAAGAAGATGAGGTGAGAATCAATCGTTATCTGGCCTCATGCGGTATTGCATCACGGCGGGCAGCCGATCAACTGGTTCTTGATGGACGCGTTATGGTCAACGGCAAGGTGGTAATAACACCGGGGATAAAGGTCAGTCCTTCGCGTGACGAGGTTATTGTTGACGGCGAGCGCTTTGCCCAGCCTGAACATCGCAAGGTGTACATCCTCTTCAATAAGCCAAGAAACGTTATAACAACGAACAGTGATGAAAAGAATCGCGAGATGGTGCTTGATTTTATTGATGTCAAGGAGCGGGTTTTTCCTGTTGGCCGACTCGACAGAAAGACAACAGGTGTGATTTTGCTGACGAATGACGGAACTCTGGCACATAAATTAATGCACCCCTCGTCAAATGTGAAAAAAGAGTATATTGCTGAGCTTGCTGAAAAATTTACGCCAAATCTTCTGGGGCAATTGACCGGAGGAATGCGTTTGAAGGATACCGGGGAAAAAGTCAGTCCCTGCAGGGCAAAAATACTGGACGAAGGGATGCAGGTGCTGGTGAGCATTCATGAAGGAAAGAACCACCAGGTGAGAAGAATGTTCGAAACCCTCGGTTTTGAGGTTAAACGGCTTGAGAGGGTTGCTTATGCAGGCCTCCTGGCAGGAGAACTCCGGCGGGGCGAATGGCGATATCTGAGCCGCAATGAGGTTCAGGAACTCTACAAGTTAACGGAGAGCCCATAAGCGATCAGCCGGTTTTGTAAACGTACAAAACCATTACGGCGATGAAACAGCTTCCTGTTTTTTTTAAACGTCATCTACCCTTGAGGTTTATGACGTTTTTGATTGTTATGGCCGCACCTTTTTTTTCTTGTCAGGCACTCTGTGATGAAAACGACAATCTTCAGGGGTTACTTAACAATGCGGAATCGTCGACAACTATTGAGCGGTTGATTGAGACGCTTGATCTGTTGAAAAAAAATAAAATTTTGATCAATGAGGCCGAGGTTGACGAGCTTCGCCAGCTTCCATGGCTGAACAGCGCCGATGTTCAGGCAATCCTTCGCTATCGAAGGGAAAAAGGGCAAATTCACTCCATGCAGGCGCTTCAGACCATTATTGGAAAAGAGAAAACGGCAAGTATTGCCCCTTTTATTCGTTATAAAAAAGAGAAGCTTGTCCGTATAACCTCAACACCAAAAGCTGTGGAGGTTGACGGCTCGTTGTATACCCGTTTGTTTCGGGAGACAACACCGCGAAAAGGTATTCTGAACGGCAATTATGCCGGAGAAAACTATAAACTGTATCATCGGGCAGAGTTTTCTGTTCCTCATGTATCGGCCAGTCTGGTTCAGGAAAAAGATATCGGAGAGCCGGATATGGCCGATTTTACCTCGCTGAGTATTAATGTCTTTGACCTTGGTGTTCTGAAAAGCGCCGTTCTTGGCAACTATAAGCTTAATTTTGCGCAAGGGTTGCTTATGGGACAGGGGCGCTATTTTTCCAAAGGCACCAATCCGTCCGGGAGTGTCCGCCTCTTTTCGAAGCGCCTGCTGCCTTATGCCTCCAGTTCTGAATTTGGCTTTCTTCAGGGGGCGGCCACAACGCTGAAGCTCGATCCTTTTGAAGTGACGGCATTTTATTCGGCAAACCATCTTGATGCAGTCATCAACGATGCTGGTGTCATTACCAGTTTTGGTACATCGGGCTACCATCGTACAGATCTTGAAATTGGCCGAAAAGATAATGTTACTGAAACCGTTTCCGGAGCGAATCTTCTCTATCATTATCAAGCGGGACTTTTCAGTGGCACAGCAGGGGGAAGCGTGCTTCGCTACAGCTATCCTTATCCGTTCGATGCACTCGAACCGGGTGCTGCCTTGAGTACGATCTCCTCTGGCACGCTCTACAGTGTTGAGACAGATCTTTCCGCTGGTCAGTTCACTCTCTTTGCCGAGACGGCATTTTCACAACATCCTGATGGAGTTTCATGGATTGCCGGGGCTGAATGTCAGGTTTCTCTTATTCTAAGCGCCGTTGTGGCCCGCAGATGCTATGGAGTGGATTATTTTTCCCCTTTTGCCGGGGCTTTTGCTGAACGGGGAGATGGAGCGTCAAATGAGGATGGATACTATATTGGTGTCAATGCCAAGCCGAGCGATCGGCTTACCGTCGGTGGTTATTATGATTTGTTCACTTTTCCTGTTTTGGGTAGTAACTGTCACTATCCCTCTGATGGTAACGATATTCGTCTCTTCATGAACTGGAAACAGTCATCATGGCTTGCATGGAACATTCAGCTTCAGCGTAAATACAAGGAGGAGCAAAAAAATCAGGGGAGTTCAACGGTTGCTCACTGGTCAGCTCTTCCTCTTGTTACCAATCGAGTTCAGCTCGATTGCGATGTTACTCTCCTTGATCGGCTTCGTCTTAGAACTCGGGGGGAGTTGAAACAGGTGGTCAAAAAATATCTCGCCGGAGATCAATCCTTTTATGGCAAAATGCTTTATCAACAGGTGGGGTACACTGTGGGGAACTATGGTCTGAAGGGACGTTTCTCCTTTTTTGATACCAGTGATTATGATGCAGCCATCTATGCTTATGAGGATGATCTCCCCCTGACCTCCAGTCTTGGAGTCTATGACGGGCGTGGCAAATCACTTTTTCTTCTGGCAACATGGCAGGTGATGAAGCAGATGAAACTCGGCGCACGATTTGAAACAACCTGGTATGATGATCGTGTGGTGTACAGCAGTGGCAATGACGAGCGTGCAACCAGCGCTCCCGGATCATTTCATCTCGGATGCTTGCTGTCGTTCTGAGTTTACAGTGTTGTTACTTTTTATCGGCGGCCCTCATCAGCCTGTCACGAATTGCCCTGCCGAGCCCTTGGTCTGAAGGCAGTTCGCAGTAGATGATTTGTACACCTTCGGCATCACAATGCCGGAAAAAGCTGAAGAGCTTCCGCCCATACTCTTCGAGACTTTCGCAGAGCTTGTGCATTGAAACGCCTTGCGGAGGCTCCGAAAGGCCGATATAGGCTGATGATGGTTCGATAACCATTTTTTCATGAGCATGGCAAAGGACAATTGCAGCCTTGGGGGCATAATGCGGGTATTTCAGTCCGGGACTTTTCGGGGGCATCTGTTGGTCGGTGGTTGCCGGTGTTGCAATGGCCGGAACAATGGCCTGTAATTGTTCCAGGGTGATAGCGCCGGCTCTCAGCAGGAGAGGCTGTGATTCGGAACAGTCAACAATGGTTGATTCCAGGCCGATCGCACTTGGTGTGCCGCAAAGCACGCAGTCAATTTTTCCCTCAAGATCTTCATAGACTGCCTCCCAACTGGTGGCGCTGGGTAGTCCCGAAAGATTTGCCGAGGGAGCGGCTACCGGGCAGTGTGAGAGACGGAGAAACTCCCGGGCGATTGGATTGACCGGGCATCGGATACCAACGGTTTGCAGGCCTGCGGTGACGGTATCGGGTACAGAAGGATTTTTTTTCAGCACCAGCGTCAGCGGCCCCGGAAAAAAGTGTTCAATAAGCCTCTTCGCGTCGCCGTTAATCTCATCGGCAACATCAGCAAGTTGCTCGACACTGTAGATATGAACAATCAGCGGGTTATCCCCCGGACGCCCCTTTGCCTTAAAAATCTGTCTGATTGCTTGAGGATGGCAGATGCCAGCCCCAAGGCCGTAAACTGTTTCAGTTGGAAAGGCTACAACTCCGCCCGAGTTAAGAATGGCAGCGGCCTCTTCGGGTGAATGGGTCAGTATGGTCTGCATGAAAAGTATCGTGGAGGTAATGAGGCTTAGAGAAAGAGGAGAGTACCGAGGAGACCGACGGTAGCGCTGATCAGGGGTATGGCAAGATTATCATCAATCTTGAAGTCGCCGATACGTACCACAAGCGCTTCAGTTATGGTTGCGGCAAGAGCCATTGTTAGGCCGATAAACACATTGAGACCGGGTACAATGGCAACTATCAGCAACGCGGAGAAAAAAAAAGCGATACTTCCCTCCAGGCTTTTTGTGCCGAAATGGTGTTTCCCAAAAATTTTTCCGACAATAGCCGCCAGTGTATCGGAAACAGCAACCATTGTGAATGCGGTGACGGCAATGATTTTTGGAAAAAAGAGTACCAAAAGCAGAGCGGCCATAATGATGTGTGTTGCGCCATTCAGATACGCTTTGTTCCCTTGCAGCTCATGCGTTCTCAGCATGGAACCAAACGATTTATAATACCATGTGGAAACCGTACCTGAAAAATTTTTCAGAAGGTCAACCATAAAGAATCCGCAAAAAAGTGGCACAAGCAAAAGAAGGGCCAGTTCCCTGCTGATAAACCAGTAGATCACAGGAATCGACAGGGAGGAGAGGTGAATTGCTTTGCGCGCAATCTCATAGCGGAGTTCCAGTCGATCTGTCTCTTCCATAGTTAACTAAAGTGCGCGGTGAAACGTCGAAAAATGTTTGTTGAAGAATGTGCTTGCAGATTATTCTGCATGAACCTGAATGTACACTGAAATCCTGGTAAGAGAAAATGTATAGTGGACTGCCATGGCAAGGGCGTATTGCAATCCGCCCCTGCAAATGTCCCTTGGTTACTCAATAACGCTTAGTTATTCGTATTCTTTTTCAAATATTGTTCTAAATCGCCTCCTTCAAATTCATCACCGACCAGTAATCGAACACAGGCCCGTCAATGCAAGTAAAGGTGGAGCCAACCATGCAGCGACAGCACTTGCCCATGCCGCAGTGCATCCGTCGCTCCAGTGAGACAAACATGCGGTTCATCGGTAACCCAAGCTTGTCAAGATAGCCACAGACGAACTTGAACATGATCGGTGGCCCGCAGACAATGGCGTAACTGTTCTTGACATCGATGGAGATATCATTGAAGAGATGGGTGATCATGCCGGTCTTGCCTCTCCATTCCGCATCTCCATGCTCCACAATGGTATGCAGGCGGATATGGTTGATCATCTCCCACTCCGTAAACTGCCAGGTGAAAAGCAACTCCGATGGCTCTTTTGCGCCATAGAGAAGATTGATGTCAAGAAAGCGGTCGCGATGCTCGTTAATCCAGAAGAGGGGCGCGCGGAGCGGGGCAATACCCAGTCCGCCAGCAATCAGGAGGACGTTGTGCCCGGCCATCTCATCCATCGGGAACGATGACCCAAATGGCCCCCGTATTGCTACATAAGCCCCCTCTTCAATGGTGAAAAGCGCCGAAGTGACGTGGCCAGCCTTGCGGATGCATAGTTCAAGTGACTCATGGTTTGAGCTGGAGCTGGAAATCGAGATCGGCACATCGCCGTATCCGGGCAGCTCCAGCATAAGAAACTGGCCAGGTTTGAAGCGAAAGAATGCTCGTTCCTGAGGATCAACAATACGAAGTTGAAAAAGCTTCTCCTGCTCTGTGAGCCTGACAATATTGGTGATTCGGCATTTAAACCCTATATCAGTGTTCATCATCTCTGAGCGTCTATTAAAATCAGGCGCCGATGAAGCGAAATCCTCGCAGTTTATGTTCTGGCGGGGGATGACGAAACGCAGGTCAGGCATGACTCCTTCTCCATTCTGAGGTCGTTGATAACATCTTTTGGGTTAATCCCGGCAAGGCAGGCTCTTCCGCAGCGGTTGCAACCAACGCAAATCTGCTGATTGCCGTTTTCAGCAAATCCGCGATGCTGATGATAATAGCGATACTTCAGGCGGTCACCATTTTTTGGACGAAAATTATGTCCGCCCGCCACCACGGCAAAGTCGACAAGGTTACAGGAGTAGAGCCTTTTCTCTCGTCTGGCCTCCTTCAGACTGGTTTCAAACGACTCGGTGAGCGAGTAGCAGTAACAAGATGGGCAGACCATAGCGCAGGTGCCGCAGTTGAGGCACTTCTGGCCCCATTTTTCCCAGACGGGGGAGTCAAACTCAATATCAAGAATACTCGGAAGGGCAGTAACGTCAATCTCGGTTGTAAAGCCATGCTGAATGATTTTGCGGCGCTCGACAAGGAGGCAGTTGTCTTCGTCAAGTGGATCACGGGTCTCAAACTCCTTGAGAAAGTTGAAGGCCTTTGATGAGTTGATGGAGAGATAATAGTTGTCACCAATATCGGAGCAAAAGAGGTTAAAGCCGGTTGTGACCGTGTGGTGGCTCATCGATTTGCAAAAACAGTCGGGCAGTGGCAGATGATCCATGCCGATCACAAAGCTGTTTTTGCGCCTGGCCAGATAGTAAGGCGACGGAAAATGGCCCTTGAGCAGCACATCGTCGAGAATATTGAGGGCGCTGATGTCGCACGCTCTAAGTCCAACAAGCACCACAGGCTCTGACTCGTAGTGTATCCACTGCTCCCAATCGTCTCCGTGAAAGGTAAAGCGCGACAGCTCCTCACGGAAGGGAAGAAAGAAATGCTTGGCCGACGATGCTGTAGCGCTATAGTCGAAGGCAATGTCGTCAACCGCCTGCACCGGTTTGAACTGGTATATCGCATTGCCCTGCGTGTCGGTATCAACCTGTTGTGGCCCGAAGGAGCTGTTACTCTTGACAAGCAGGTCAATGAATCTCCTGAACTCCTTTTTTGAAATGACTTTATAGATCATCGATCATGTTCCCTTATTCATCTCTTGTGAGCAGTTGCCGTAACAGCAAGCCTTATCGTCAAAGGTACACAAAAGCCCGCTGCAATAAAATTCATAACGAGCTTCTGCGCGAATGAAAGAGCAAGCTCATCTTCTCTTTTCCAGAAGATATACCTTGTCGTTTTTCCTCACTGGTGCACATTTGAAGGTGACATTATCGCCTTTTACCGCATCCATATCCGGCAGGTCATTGGTGAAAAATGTATCGGCCATCACCGTGACCACACCGGTTTTTGGGCCAAGAATGGAGAGCTTTTCACCCCGGTTAAGGCCACGGGCCAGGATGAGCATCTCTGCAACACCTGCTTTCGGGTAGTATTTTTTGATCTCTCCGATATAGGTTTTTTTCTCCTGTGCCAGAGAGCCATACTCTCGCGTCCATGCCTCAAGAGGTTTTCCAAAATAAAACCCCGCAGAGAATCCACGGTTATAGACCTGGGCCAGCTTATGATTAAGTGCTATGGTCAGGTTGCTGTACCTGCTCCTGAACTCCTCGTCGGAGCGATGGAAGGTGCAGAGGTCGAGCGCACTGCGGTAGGCGGAGGTTGTAGCCTGAACATATTCAGGGCTGCGGCTTCGTCCCTCAATCTTGAATCCGCTGATCCCTGCATCGATGAGCACATCAAGAAACTCAACAGCGCAAAGATCTTTTGGGCTCATCACATAATCAGTCCCAAGCTCCAGCTCTTCATTCTCCTCTGGATCAGTGATAATATACTGCCTGCGGCAAGGTTGCACACACTGGCCCCGATTAGCCGATCGGCCAAAAAGCTCCTGCGACATAAAGCAGCGCCCCGACACGGCAACACACATTGCACCGTGTACAAAGCACTCAATGCGTACAGCAAGCTTGTCGCTTTTTATCTTGCCAGTGATATGGCGCACCTGCTCGAGTGTCAGTTCCCTCGCCAGCACGATCATTGTTGCACCAAGAGAGGTATAGAACGTAACGGCATTGTAGTTGCTGACTGATGCCTGGGTGGAAATATGAAAAGGCATGCCCGCATTCCGGCAAGCATCGATAACTGCCATGTCCGAGCAGATCACCGCATCAATGCCCGCAGCTTTGGCTGCCATCACCGTTTGAGTCATCTTCTTGAGTTCACCATCATAGACAATGGTATTGAGCGCAAGATAAGCTTTGGCCATGTATGCCGCGCAGAGGGCTTTGACGGCAGGGAACTCTGCCGGGGTGAAATTGCCGCTTCCGGCACGCATGTTATACCCCTCGGCCCCAAAGTAAACAGCATCCGCTCCAGCCTTCAGTGCGGTCACCAGACAGGTCATGTCGCCAGCGGGGGCGATAAGTTCAACGGGTGGCTCTTTTATGGAGTTATCCTCGGGAGTTGAGAGTAACTCTGGATTGGTCAAGGGCATCGGCGATTTTCGTTCGTTGGGAAGTATTAAATTGTATTGAGCTGATAATGTACTCAAGGTAAAAGAGAAATCCTGTTCAGTAAAGTCGGATTAATAAATGCATCAGGTCGGCCATTCCATGATTTCTCAAGCCATATCTGCTCGCTGTTGTAAAGACGTGGGTGAAACCGTAGATTGGGAAAAGATTGTTGGGTGAACAGGTAACTTTTCTGATGAAATTATTTTTAAGGCTGGTTCGTTACCTTCTTCCTTCAAAGGGGAAGATTGCGCTTGTTATTGTTGTCAGCATCATCTCCTCTCTTCTCGGGGTGGTTTCGATCTATTCGATGCTTCCTCTCCTTAATGCGGTTTTTAATGCTGACAGGAGCATAGAAGCACCATTCCATCCGGGAACTGCGGCTTTGGATAAAAAGAGTCTGGAGAGTAACAGCACGTCAGGCATATCTGGTATTAAGGGCATTGATACACAAAAGTTGAAGGCTTCGGCGACTGAGGCGTTTGCAGATCTGTTTCATGCTGAAACCAAAGAGCGGACGTTGCTCAATATTTGTCTATTTTTGATTGCCTCGTTTGCGGTCAAAAATCTTTTCGTCTACCTGAATGGCCAGCTCATCTTCAGGATACAGACCAAGACCGCCAAAAGGCTGCGGGACGATGTGTTCAGCAATATCATTGAGATGCATCTTGATTATTTCAACAAAAATCGGGTTGGCAACTTGATGAACCTGGTTTATAATGACGTTCAGGCGGTGAACAATGCGGTGAGTTCGACGTTTGTTAATTTTTTGCAGAATCCATTTTCAATTTTTGTTTACGTCACAGTGCTTTTTGTGTTGAGCTGGAAACTGACGCTGTTTGCCTCCTTAACCTCACTGCTCATTTTTTTTGTTATTCGGACTATTGGTGAACAGGTGAAAGAGAATGCGGCAAATTTCCGCACTAAAATGGGGGATATGAATGCGGTTTTGCAAGAAAAATTCAGTGGCATCAAGGTTATCAAGTCCAGCGCGTTTGAAAATGTAGAGTTTGAAAGATTTCAGGTGTTTACTCGTGATTTTCGAAACCTTGATATACGGATAGCGAGGCTCCACAACATTATCAGTCCACTTAATGAAACGTTGCTGGTGTCGGCTATTGCCTTTGTCCTCTGGTTTGGTGGTTTGCAGGTCTTCGAGGGGCGGTTGACCTCATCTGAACTTATTTTGTTTGCTTTTACTCTTTATTCCGCGATGGGGCCCATCAAGAAATTTGGTGAGGTAAATAATCAGTTGGCAGTTGGAATGGTCTCTGCAGAGCGCTTGTTTGAACTGCTTGATACGGTACCAGATATTGAAAACGGTACTCGTGCGATTATCGGCTTTTTGCATGATATCAGGTTTGAGGATGTCTGTTTTAAATACAGCAAGGAGGCAGATGCTCCGAATGTACTCGACCATGTCTCGTTCGAGATCAAGAAAGGGGAGACGGTTGCCCTTGTCGGCCAGTCCGGCTCAGGCAAGTCAACAACGGTTGATCTGCTGCTGCGCTTTTACGATGTTGATTCAGGTAGAATTACCATTGACGGGATTGATATTCGCGAGTTCGATTTCAAGCAGTTGCGCTGCATGATTGGTGTGGTGAGCCAGGAGGTTATTCTGTTTAACGACACGATTAAGGCAAACATTGCTTATGGTACTCATGAAGCTATTGGTCATGACAGGGTGATTATTGCGGCAACAATGGCAAATGCTCATCAGTTTATCGAAGAAAAGCCGGAGCAGTATGAGACTTTGATTGGAGACCGGGGTGTCCAGCTTTCCGGTGGACAACGCCAGCGGCTGGCCATTGCCCGCGCAATGGTGAAAAATCCTGAACTGTTGATTTTTGATGAGGCAACCAGCGCCCTCGATAATGAATCCGAAAAGGTGGTGCAGCATGCAATTGATCATGCTTTGGAGAATCGTACGGCGCTTGTGGTAGCACATCGCCTGTCGACTGTCAGAAATGCTGACAGGATTATTGTTATGGATCGGGGCAGGACTGCTGAGTCGGGCAGTCATGAAGAGCTGCTTGAGGCTGGTGGTTTATACAAGCATCTGTATGATATTCAGTTTGCGGGAAAAGCGGAAGGGTAGAACGCGACTCGTGCTTTTCGCTATGCCCGCGTGTTTGATGTGTATATCCGGGATTGGCCCAGGCTTGGCTCTGGTCGAACAATCGGTGGAGATGGCAAAGTATTTTGGAAAAAGCGGATACTAATAAAATAGCGCACACGAATTTTTTAAAAAAAAAGAATGCTCGATACTATCAATTTTGATAAATCAATGACTTAAAATGTTTCTCAGTGTGAGATTTTTGGCTTACGCAGAGGGTTCTGAAGCGATAAGGTTTTATTATTTTTTTGACAATGAAGTAAATGATAAATGTATTCAATAAAATTAATAAATTTTTTTTGCTACTCAATAAATCATTATTTAGTGTTTTTGTAAGATTTCATTATTCTCAATTTGGAGAGGATATTGTTCTTGCTGAGCTGCTAAAAAATGAGCTTCGCGCTGGTTTTTTTGTAGATATTGGATGTTATCATCCAATAAAATACTCTAATACCTATAGACTCTATAAAAAAGGGTGGCGGGGTATAAATGTTGATATGGAAGAAGATAAAATTAGCCTTTTTAATATCATAAGGCCAGGAGATTATAATGTCTTGAGCGCTGTTTCTGATAAACAAGAGAATGTAACTCTTTATAGGTATGGTAAATATGGTGTTGGCTCGACAATTGATCCCGGTTGTGCAGCAAAAACAACTGAAAAAATTTTTGATAAACAACAGGTTTTAACAAAAACTCTTAATGAGATAATCGAAAAAAGTCCATATAAGGGAAACCAAATTGATATTCTTTCAATTGATGTCGAAGGCATGGATTTCCGGGTTTTGAATTCGCTTGATTTCGAATTATATAAGCCAAAAATTATTATTATTGAGGATCATAATACCAATATAGAGACAGTATTAAAAACAAATATCTCGATTTTTCTCATAAATAAAGGGTATGTCTTGCGAAGCTGGACTTTTTACTCTTTAATATTTATTTTGCCAAATGCAGATATATTGAAAAAAAGAGAACATTTATCAATGATAGATAAAAATTGAAATTAATTATAAACATCTAACCATATTGAATTGTCTTAGATACTGGAAATATGCCTAAAATATTGGAAAAAATCGGAGATAATATCCTCTCAAAAGTTAATTTTACAATAAAAAGAAAATTAAATAATAAGAATATTTTTATTCCGGTTATTAATGGTGTGAAAGTTGGTGTAAGTGGAGAAAAATGGATGTCAGGAGTTCTGAAGGAAGTTTTTAAATATGCTTCTGAAGGCACTTTTTATGATGTTGGAATAAATCTTGGTCAAACCATGATAAAGGTTATGACCTTAAATGAAAATATAAGCTATGTTGGTTTTGAACCAAATCCATCTTGCTTGTGTTATTTGCAATACCTTATTTCTGCAAATAAATGGTACCATAATATTGTAGTTCCAGTTGGGCTTGCAGATTCTGATCGTTTGTTGCCTTTATATGGCTCTGGTGACACAGATCCAGAATCAACAATTATTAAAGAGTTACGGCCAACAGGCAATTTTGTGCTGAAAATTGTTCCTGTTTTTCGTTATGAGTCAATTAAAAAGGATCTTTTCAATAAAAAGGTTTCTGTGGTAAAAATTGATGTGGAAGGTTCGGAATTAGAGGTTATAATAAGTTTGAGTTCGCTGATTGATAAAGATCGACCCATAGTCATTATGGAGGTATTGCCCCGTCAGCATGATGATCCGTTTAAATCCAATCGTAATAAAAAAATGATTGATTTAATGAAGAATCTTCAGTATTCTTTTTATCGAATAGTAAAATCATCTCATGATACTTATGCGGGGATAGCTGCTGTTAGTGATGTTGGTGATTATGATGATCCTGTCATGAAAGACCATATTGTGATTCCAAATGAACAGGTGACAAGAATAAAAAATGTAATGACTATTATATAGGCGTGCTTTTCGAAAAGTATGAAATTCACTCCCCAAAGCATTCTCATTATCGTTCAACGCTCCAACGGTGATGTCTTTTTGAGTTCACCATTGATTGATGCGCTTTTTTGTGCTTATGGCAGTCCACGCATAGATCTTTTGGTCAACAGTGATACTCTTGCCATAGCGGAGACTCTCCCGCATATTGACCGGATACATGTATTTTCCTATAAAGCCGCAGGAAAGGGTCGGGGAACCCAGACTACAGACTTGCTCAAAAAAATTACCCGTCGTTACGATTTGAGCATCAATCTTACGGCGAGCGATCGCTCTGTGCTGTTTGCGCTGGTTGCCGGACGACAGGCTATCAGTGCAGTGGAACCTGACCGGAAAAAATCGTGGTGGAAGCGCTTGCTTCTGTCGGCGCATTACGATTTCGATTCCCGCCAGCACATCATCGAGAACAACACTACAGCTCTTGACTTGCTGGGTATTGGCTCTGGCAAACCGACGGTTCGTTCGTATTATTCTGAGATGGCATCCAAAAGAGTCGGCAGGATGCTGGTTGAACGAGGTATTCGCGAATTTGTTATCGTTCATCCTGGTGCGCAGTACGACTACAAGGTCTATCCGGAAAAACTCCGCAATAAGCTACTCGAACGACTTGATAGCCTTGGTGTACCACTCGTTGTTACAGGGTCGAAAAGCGTGCTTGATCTGGAGATTAAACGGGGGCTTCCGAAGTTTGCCAATCTCCATGATTTTATCGGTTTGACCAGCATGGAGGAGCTGATTGCGCTTAGTGAGCGATCAATTGCCTATATTGGGGCGGATACGCTGACGATGCACATTGCGGCATCGCAGAACAAAAGGATTTTTGCCATTTATGGGCCGACCATACTCAGTATGTGGTCGCCGTGGTGCAATGATCTCCGTAAGGGGACCCGAATGAACAGGCCAGTGCAGACCTACGGGAATGCCACTGTCTTTCAGGCAGACATGCCTTGCGTTGCCTGTGGAAAGGCGGGTTGTGACGATCATCATGGTGCAAGTGAGTGCTTGAGCCATATTTCTCCAGATGTCATCTTTAACCAAATCAGCGAGTGGCTAACAACATATCGGTAACTGTCCTTACCAAAAATTCCGAAGCCTGGATTGGCGAGTGTCTGAGTGCTCTTGAAGTGTTTGCCGAGGTGGTGATCATCGACAATGGTTCGACTGACGATACAATATCCATCGCTACGGGTTTCAGAAATGTGGCCCTCTATGAGCATCCATTTATAGGGTTTGGCCCGCTGAAAAACCTGGCAGTTGATAAAGCCTCTAACGACTGGATTTTGTCGGTTGACAGCGACGAGGTTGTTACGCCGGAGCTGGCCAGTGAGATTCTGAGTCTCAATCTTGATTGTAACCGACTTTATGCCATAGAGCGCGACAACTATTACCATCGTCGCCTCATCCGGGGCTGCGGCTGGCAGAACGACATTGTCCAGCGCCTTTTCAACAGGAAGAGCACCCGATTTAACGGGAAGTTGATCCATGAAGGACTCGAAAAAAAAGAGAACCTGAAAACAGAGATTTTACAGGGCAAGCTGAAGCATTACAGCTACGACAATGCGTCGCAGCTTATCCATAAAATGCAGCAATACTCTTCACTCTGGGCTGAGGAGCATCAGGGCAATACACAAGCATCACCTTTCAAGGCACTATTGACGGGAATGTTAACTTTTTTTAAGTCATACGTGCTCAAGAACGGGTGGGTTTATGGTTACGAGGGACTGTTGATCTCGATTTCAAACGCAAATGGTGCTTTTTATAAATACATCAAGCTTTATGAAGCCGACAGCTCACATCGCCTGTAGTCTTGTTATAACGACCTATAACTCGCCCGACGTGCTTGACCTTGCTATCCGGAGTGCCCTTGCCCAATCGGAGCCACCCTGTGAAATCATTGTCGCTGACGATGGCAGTACGAGTGATACCGCAATACTCGTTGAAGCTCATAACGCAGCCTCCAGGATACCGGTTACTCATGTGTGGCAGGAAGACCGGGGGTTCCGGGCTGCCGCATCACGAAATGGGGCAATTGCTGCCGCAAGGGGCAATTATATTGTTATCATCGATGGGGATATGTTGCTGCATAGCGACTTTATCAGGGATCATAAACGAATGGCGCTTAAGGGTACTTTCATCCAGGGGTCGAGGGTGCTGCTTTCAATGGAGAACACCCGCCAGCGGCTTGAAACAAGGCGGATCTCTGTTTCCCTGTTCGAAAAGGGGCTTGGAAATCGTAAAAATGCGGTGCGTTCTCCTCTCTTGTCAAGGCTTTTTGTTATGAAGGGTCGTGCGCTGAACGGAATAAGAAGCTGTAACATGTCGTTTTTCAGGGAGGATTGTCTTCGGGTCAACGGATTCAATGAGGATTTTGTCGGGTGGGGACGTGAAGATAGCGAATTTGCTGTTCGACTTATTAATTGTGGTATTTTTCGGCGCAATGTCAGGTTCAGTGCCATAGCATACCATCTCTGGCACAAGGAAAACTTGAGACACTCGATAGCACAAAATGATCAAAGGCTTGAACAGGCTATTGCTGGCAAGCTGACCAAAAGTCCGAACGGCATTGACAAGTATCTGGTAAACAAAAAATCATGAAAATCAGCGCGTTTACCTTCATCAAAAATGGAGCGATTTTTGGCTTTCCTTATATAGAATCGATTTGTTCCGTACTGCCAATTGTCGATGAATTTGTTGTCAACGTCGGCGAAAGCGATGATGACACCCTCGGCAAGATTAAGGAACTCAATGATCCAAAGATACGGATTATTCAGTCGTGCTGGAACGACAAGATGAAGGTTGGCGGCTATGTTTATGGGCAGCAGAAAATGATTGCCCAATTTAATTGCACTGGTGACTGGGCATTTTATCTTGAAGGAGACGAAATTGTTCATGAGAACGATCTGAAAAAAATCGTTGACGCCTGTCGGAACCATCTGGACAATGAGCGGGTCGAGGCGTTAACCTTTGACTATTACCATTTTTATGGTAATGCGAACAGTTATCTTGATTCACCCGGATGGTATCGGAGGGAGGCCAGGATAATCAGAAATTCCATAAGGTCTTATGCCCCGGACGGACTGTACTGGCATGTGCTGACCAGCAAAAGCAAAATTGCCCGCTATCCTAATGCCGTCCATACTGGTGCATCAATATACCACTATGGGTGGGTGCGGAGCCAGGAGGAGATGAATCGGAAATCGGAGCATGTGCAGAAGTATTGGAATAAAAATCATCGGCGAATTGACTATGGCGAGATAGACCAAAAGATTATCTGTCAGTTTGCCGGTTCTCATCCAGCAATTATACGTGAATGGCTTCCGAAAGAGGAAGGGCTCTTTCGTGCTAATCCTGGTCACCTGCTCACTCCTCGGGAGAAAAAGCATCGGTTCATGTTACGTTTTGAACGCTGGTTCGGACTGGAGCTGAGTAAAAAACATTTCATTATCATCAAACCCTGATTACTGATATGTGCCTGCCAGATTGCCTCCACGGTAATTCCCGAAACAATATATAGTCGTCTACTCGCGTCGCTCGGGGCATTTTTCGTGCGTCAGGGCACTGCTCAACCATACATACTCTTATTATGAACTCTTCGATTATTCTTCTGCCGAATTGGATAGGAGATATGCTTCTTGCGCTTTCAATCGTTGCCAGACTTCCCGAGCATCGTCGTTCAAACACCACTCTTCTGGTTCCAAAGCAGATGGGTGGTTTGGTCAGGATGTTGTGCGATCTTCCCCAGATTCTGTTTGCCCGAAGCGATGAGGCAGAGAGAAGATCTACAGTGGCTGCCGTTCGTCGCGGGCGCTTCAATACGATCTACCTGTTGCCATTCTCATTTTCTTCAGCTTGGTTTGCGATGAAGGCAGGTGTGCCTGTCAGAAGAGGCTTGTCTCGCGAAATGAGGCGATTTCTGTTAACCGATCCGTTGTCAGGAAGCATCAGGGACAAGTCGGCCCATATCACACAAGAGTATGCCAAAATTCTTGAAATGCCATATTTTTCATCCGAAGAGTGGAATGGTGTAACGGTAAAGCCAGATACAACATATTCTGGATCCATTGTTTACTGTCCCGGTGCAGCTTATGGGCCTGCAAAAAAATGGCCTCATTTTCCTGAACTGGCGATCTTGCAGGAGGGTTATAACATTGTTGTGCTCGGAACAAGTGCTGATCGGGAATCGGCACAGGAGATCTTTCGAATGGCGCCTGAAAGGACTACAGACCTGACCGGAAAAACTTCGCTGACTGAGGCTGCGGCTCTCATGTCCGGCGCCCATGCAGTCATCTCGAACGACTCGGGGTTGATGCATCTTGCCGCTTACATAGGTACTCCCGTTATCGGGCTGTTTGGTTCCACCAGTCCGGTATGGACTCGTCCCATCGGGAAAAAAAGCATTGCGATGAATGTTCCAGAGCCATGCACTCCCTGCTTCGAACACACCTGCAGGTATCAGCACTATCGGTGTCTCGAAAATATTACACCGGATGCAGTGTGTGATGCGATGGAAAAGCTTTGCAGAGTCTGATCCGGCTGGCTGGTCGAGGCAGGCCTTTTTGGCGGTCGGCTCTTCAGCTTTTCGGGTTTATTGCCATGGGAGTGATGGAGATTGTAAGTACCTTTTATTTTATGGTTTTATGGTGTCCCGTCAGCTATAATCATTGTAGAGTATGGCACTGAAAAAGATGAACAGCATTGTGGTAAAGTGCCCAAGCAGGTAACAGTCGCTCAGCATGATGACCGCAAACAGGATTGGCAGGGTGAGACCAAAATGTTTTTGGAGCGCCACATTGGAATGCAAGGAGATTCTGATTTCCGCATAAAGGATTGACAGAAGCGATGCGAGGCCGATCACTCCGAACTGTACCATTTCGAGAATATACATGTTATGGGGGTGGGAAGTGGCGAGAAGTGTCGGTGTGTTGCGTTTATTGACCGTTTCGTACTCGCGGCTGAAGTCTCCTGTGCCGACGCCGAACAGGGGATTATTCTGGATAATCTCGAAGGAATTTTTCGTAAAGGCAATTCTAAGACC
This sequence comes from uncultured Chlorobiaceae bacterium, assembly GCA_903866255.1. GTDB lineage: Bacteria > Bacteroidota > Chlorobiia > Chlorobiales > Chlorobiaceae > Chlorobium. Next base: position 32,289 of record CAIPMW010000108.1, read on the forward strand.
GACGGAGGTGTTGTTGCCGTCGCCATAGTGTTCAATTTCTGAAATGGCCAGCTTGATCCTGTCTCTGAAAGTACTGCTGACGTTGTAGATCATGAAAGTAAATACTGGAAGTGCGATAGCCGTAATCGTGAGGGCGCGAAGCAGGTTTTTGCTGTAGTACTGGAAGATGACGATGCCGATCATGACAAAGAAAATGATCTGTCCAGCTCGCCCGTTGGTCATAAATAAGTTGATTGAGAGGAACAGTGCAGCCATTGCAGAAAATTGCTTTTTCCTGTTTCCTGACGCCGGATCGAGCAGCAGGTAAAAGAGCGCTATATAGATGGCGATAGTCAGAAAAGGGGAGTAGGAGATGCGTCCCATGAATGCAATTGGATCACCTTCGTCGGTCATGTAGTGGCTCGGAGGGATGACCTGGAACCACATGAGAAATGACAAAGCACAACTTATCAGCATGGCTGCCATGAATGCGCCGATTGCGGTTTCGGCTGACTGTCTGTTGAAAGCCATCATGAAGACGGGCAGAAACAGCAGAATGGATTCTTTGGCGATAATATGTAAGCCGGTCGGCAGGTCGCTGGTCCAGATGAGCCCGATGAGGTGCAGCAGCAAGAAGGCGAGTATTGCCCGGATTAACATATTGTTGCGTATCTTTTCGATGTCATTTCTGAAATTTGCCTGTATCAGCCAGAGCAGTACGATTATCACTCCCAAGATGTTTGGGAGTGCTACCGAGATGGGCAAAAAAAAGCCGAAAGCAATGAGGAGCAGCGAGTTCAGATTGTAAAGCGTTGTTTTAACATTGCTTTTTTGGAGTGCCGTGTTCATTTATTTCAATTCTTTGGTTGTGGGCAATGAAAATTTTCCGATACTTAATTCATTGTCTCTGGTGAGCATGGGTGAATTTGTGTACAGGCACTCTTTCAAGCATTCTGCTCAGGCCCCTCTTTACGACATGGTTTTCGATATCGATCACGTCGGGTGTTGGCGAGACGATGACCTCCTGTTGTGTGCTCAAGGGGGAGAACTCTTTACTGTCAGCCGGATTCTGCCTGTACAGGGCTACCAGAGGGGTGTCGGAGCATGCGGCGATGTGTACCAGTGACGTGTCGGGGGTGACGAGAAACTTGAGTTTTTCCACGATCAGCCAGACCTCATAGAGATTCAGTGTTGATGGTGAGGGCAGAACGTTGTTGTACGGCTTCTCCAGTTTCCTTTTTTCAACAATCTCTCCGGGTGCAGAAAAAATGACAAACCTCTCTTCAGGGAAGCTTCTGATGAGTTCGGACCACTGTTCGAACGTTCGATGGCCACCGGGAGTGCCAGCGCTGATATTTATGCCTATATATGATGCTGGAGGAAGCGTTTCCAGGAATGAAGTGATTTCAGTCGAAACCGGCATTTTTGGTATGTAAGGGGGGCAAGGTTGCTGTGGTGCGTTATCGATTACCCCCATCAGCGCAAGGTTCCTCGTCGATTCATGAACGCCAGGTCCGAGATCGATGAGGTGGTTATAGAGGGTTTCGTGCCCGGTGTTACGATGGCTTACCTTGTATTTTGCCCGTATGATCAATGATTGAATATAAAAATGGGTTGATGGATGGTTTTTCGGATTGAACAAGAGATCGTATTTGTGGGGGAAAAACTTGAAAAGGTATCTTTTCAGGTCACGTTTTGCATGATAGACTGCGGTCACATTGGAATCTGCGCTGAAAAAATCAAAAATGATCCGGGTGAAAGCAATAATATAGATGGAGAGTTCAGGATATTTTTTTCGAAGGGCGGCGATCAGCGGGGTAAGCATGATAGCGTCTCCGTAGCATTCTCTGGCAAGAATAACAACACTCCTGAGTTTGCCATCAAAGAGAGATGCCGATTGTCTGCGTCTGCCCATGACTTTAGTGGTTGAAAACAAGTTTGTGGTGAATTATTCAGCTATTTAGCCTGAATTATTCATGAATGAACAAAAAAAAGGGTGGAAAAGATATCGCAATTGCTTATATTATTGGTAGTTAAAGTCAATAAATAAGACACAATATCTATGCCGCCCTTTGAACAGAATATAGTCATACCACAGAGTACTC
>CAIPMW010000109.1 GCA_903866255.1 uncultured Chlorobiaceae bacterium
AAAGGACGGGTTGTGCCAGAACTCTCAATCGCTGCTTTTCGTGAAATTCTTGTAGGTCATTATAGGCTTATATACTATCGCTCTGCAGAGCGAATAGATATTTTAACCGTTTTTGAAGGTCATCGCTTACTTCGTTTAGAAGAACTTATGCATAACCCTTCGTAGCGCGAACCACATATCGAGGTGATCTGATTGCCACAGGGCTGCAACGCATTCCGCTCTGACGAGGGTGTTTGTGAAACTCCGGTATAAAAGATAACTGCGCAGGAACCGGTTTTTTCCAGTAACCAGCCAAAAGGAGGGGATGATGAAGAGTATGACGATGCGGGGCAGAACTTTGCTGAAGAGAAAAGATACTGTACTCAGGGAGAGATTTTTGTTGCTGCTTCAGCGACAGTGGAAAATGGGCTTTACCGTTTCAGCTCTCGGGCTGTTGTCATTGCTCTTTTTGACCACAACCTTGACTGCTGCTGTGTCAACGGTAGTGCCAGCAAATTTTGTAAAGATCCCGGCGGGAGAATTTACGATGGGCAGCCCTGCGAGTGAACCCGGCAGGCAGAACGATGAAACGCAGCATCAGGTGCGTCTGAGCAGCTTTTATATGAGCAAATATGCTGTGACGGTTGCTGAGTTCAGGAAATTTGTGGAGGCAACAGGGTATCGGACAGATGCGGAAATGGCTGGCTGGAGCATTATTGTTTCCGATAAAATTGAAAAGAAGGATGGCGTAAACTGGCGCTATGGAGTGTCTGGTAGCATTCGACCAGCAAGTGAGGATAACCATCAGGTGATTCATGTGAGCTGGAATGATGCTGTAGCGTATGGGCAGTGGATGTCAGCAACAACGGGAAAAACGTACCGTTTGCCAACGGAAGCGGAGCGCGAGTATGCCTGCCGAGCAGGAAGCGTTACTGCATTTAATACGGGCAATACCATAACGCTACAACAGGCAACCTTTATTAATGCTGAAGGTCAGTACCGAGCAAACACTGTTCCGGTCGATAGCTTTGCGCCGAATGCGTGGGGCTTGTACACCATGCATGGGAATGTGTTTGAGTGGTGCAGTGACTGGTATGGATATTATGGTAGTGGTACGGTATCCAACCCTGTGGGACCGGCAACCGGTTCGTACCGCGTTCTTCGTGGCGGGAGCTGGCACCTCAACGCCGGGTACTGTCGGTCGGCGTATCGCAATTGGAACACCCCCGGCTTCCGGGACGACTTTGTTGGCTTCCGCCTGGTGTTTGTCCCGTAGTCAGTTGGCTGCTCATTCCGGCTTTGCTTTTTGAGCTCGCTTCGATACGGCCTTCGGCCTACTCAGCGGCCGGGCGTATTCCCAAGCCGCTGGTCGCCGAGTAGGGCTTTAGCCCGTATCGAGGCGCACCTCAACCGAGCAGGTGGGCATTAACGGCAGAAAGGCCACCCTGTGGCGGCTCGACTTTTTTATATTTTCGTCCCATCGGCCGCGCACCACGCAGGCATTCAAAATCGGCAAGCCGATTGTTGACGATTACAAAAATTATCTCAATGGCTTTACCAACGTCATGGATAGCCGAATTCATGACAAGGTGCAGGAGGCGTTTGAAATGGGGGCTTATTTCCCAGCGCCTTTTTCTCTGTTGCATCCGCATTTAATTTTTCGTATTAAAGTGATAGAGCGAATATTTTCGCACCGGGTGGACGAGTTCTGATACAAGATAAGAAGTGGCTTGTACGTCGTGTTGACAACTCCAATGATGGTGGTTTATTGCTGAGTTGTGAAGGTTTCACTGAAAGGGAAAAAACAGAGTCTTTCATTGCGGTGGACGGGCTACCGCCAGATACCGAAATGTGCTCTTTAATCTCAATTGGATCACAGCGAAATTGAAAGGAGAAAAAATGCAGACAATAGTCATCAATGTCAATAATGATGTATTGGCAGACAAAGTCAGGTGGCTTCTGGAACATTTCAAAAGCGAAGGATTGGAAATTGTATCAAAAGAAGATGCCTACGATCTGAAATTATTGAGAGCCACAAGAAATGAAGAATCTGTTCCGTTTGATGAGTATCTGAAAAATGAAAATTTATATCCGTAAAAGTGCCATCAAAGATTTGAAAAAGATTGACGGCAAAAATAAGGAAAAAATTAACTCGGGAATTTGTGAACTGACAAATTTCCCCGCAGTCTCGGGTGTGAAAAAACTGACAAATTTTGAACCTGCCTATCGTCTCAGGGTTGGTGATTACAGAATTCTGTTTGATGTGTCTGAAAATATGATTGAAATCGGCAGGATATTGCATCGGAAAGATAGCTACAAATAAACCTTGTCAGCAGGGGATTCAGATGACTACAGCGGAGAAATTGTATAAAACAGCAAAAGGAGCTTCCTGAACCGGTAGTGGCTGAGATACTTGATTTTGCTGAGTTCCTGCAAAAAAAATGGCAAGTGAGCGTGCATCAGGTAACGAGATGCTGATCGATATGGCAGGCGGTCTGGTGACTTCCACCACATTTTCCGGTGATCCTTCAGAAATCCAGAAGCGATTACGGGATGAATGGCAGTAACCATCTCCTTGATACCAATTTTATTTTTCAATCTCAGCCATACCCTTTGCTCTTGCGACATCGCTCAAAGCTTCAAGCAATACCTCCGAGGTTCGGGTCTTCCGCTGTTGCCTTGAGGTATTCGACAATCACTTCATCGTTGTCGAGATAGTTTGCCGGATCAAAATCCCGGATTGTCACTGTGCTCATAGTTCCCCTCCTTAATTTCACGGGCCAGTTCTTTTGCTCGTGTAATGTCTTGCTGTTTTACCCGGCAACTTTATAGGTCTGCCCTACGGGAAGAAAGCCTGCAATATCACCGTTCGCAAGCTGTGACTGGATATGCTCAAACAACGTGATCGCCTCTTTCGAGTATAATCGTTCACCACAATGGGTGCAGATTTCGGCGATTACTTCTACAACAGCGGTATTTTTGCCCCCGGGAATCAATTTTTCCACCTCTTTTGTAATCACCTCACCACCGCATACCGGGCATTGCTCAAACGGGGTTATTGCTTTGTTCTCCTGAATCCACCTTTTAGGATCCGATCGATAAGCGGTTATCACCACAGCCCATGAGTTTTCTCTATTATACGCCCAAAGACTGTGCACCGTCTCTCTTCGAAAGTTTTCTTCATAAACCAGACGGCTCTCGGATAAGGCTTGTCTTTGGGATACCAGGTTTGCGGCAAAAAACCGTCGCGGTAGTTCCCGAAGTCGGCTCCTGCGCCAGTGGCGTAAGTCTGGGTTTTTCTCGACTCTCTTTTACGACAAGTCAGCGTTCCTGAAAACAGCTTCCAGAGTCGGGGCTGTGAAAATTGCTGTACCCCAAGCCTCCAGCTCCTTTTCTTTGGCACTCTTTAACTGCTCGGATGCCCATTCAGGCAACAGGCCAAAGCGATATTCAAGTTGCTTTTCGAGCAGGCTGGATTTGCCCTCAACATGGCCTCTGGCCAGACCAATTCTTTCTACGCTTGTAATGTATTGCATTTTTTCTCTCTCCTCAATTGTTTCAAGTTCTTGCCAGACCTGGCTATTCAACCATTCAGGCAGTTGCATAAGCCAGTCAATGACATTGAATAGATTGATGACGCGCTGTTTATCCCAATGTCGGTCATACAATATTCGCAGTAAACGGAGTTTTGCGTTGTACCGTTCCTGATCCTGCGTTCTGGTTTTTTGGGTCAAGATGTGTGCCGCCGTAATCCATCCAAAGACGTTATCCGATTCCAGCAGCTCATCAAGTTTATCTTCGTAATCGGTCAGTTTGGCAACAGGGAACTCCAGCGTATGGCGGCATCCCAGCACAGCAAAACCATAAGAGGTTGGCTTCCAGCTCTTGTGTTCATCGGCCAGCACTGCCAAACTTGCTACAGGCCTTTTGTACCGGTCAAAAATCCGGTAGTTGTAGACAAACATCCGTTCGGCAAACTCAGTCTGCTTTGTGCCCTGCACTTCAACATGGATGTATATCCAGCTTTCAACGCCACCAAGCTCGGTCACCCTGACCAGCTTGTCCACAAAGCGCGTTCCCAGCTCGGCATCCTGCACCACGGCCCGCAGCTCCTTATCCAGAAAAATATACTCCTTCGACCAATCAATTCCCGCATGGGCCTGGGGAAAATAAAAGGCCATAAACTCTGGCAAGTAATTCTCAATAGCCTCTTTCCAGGGACTGTCGTAACGATCGTTCGTGCTCTCCATAGCTTTCTTTTTTTTCCAGCAACATCAATTTACCAGACAGGGGATATGCCGCAACGCTTTACGAATGGTGTCAATTACTTTGAATATATCATCGATAACCCTTTAAACAAAATAATTCAGCAGCCCATCGTTTTCCAACTTCATCGCAGGGATGCTGCCCTGAGTCATGCAAAAGTCGGATGACTGCCTCTGAACAGATTGATGACCCAGCCCCTGATTCTGTCAGGGCAAAGAGTGCCACAGAACATGTGCTATGGCAAACTTTGGTATCAACTCAATGAGCTCAGGAAAAAAGAAAAGGTTTGACTGCGGCCATCATACGATGCAATTCGCTCTCGTTGTGTTCAAGAAGCTCATGTCCCCATGTTTGTGTTGTGTTTTCATAGCAATCCATTGCGAGTGCTTCTCCTATTTTTTCAAAGCCAACGCAACCCAACGCTCTTTTTAATTGTTCAGGTTCGGACCATACACCGAGCACAAAAACCCGGCATTGCAAATCAACAGGAATATTGTTTTTAAAATAGGGGAAACGTGTTTTGTACTGGTTATCGAAATCAATCAGCAAAACCATCATCCTCGCCGGGTGAGAACGCATCTCGGAACAATGACACTCAATGAACTCGTCCAATACTTTTTTCCATCCACCAGCTTCGGGTAAAATTTGGATAGCCCGGTCATCAAGCCCCACTCCTTGCGCAATCACAAAGCCGTTCGCAATCTGGCGATCAGCATCATCTTCGGGTAGCACGAGCAGATGTGGTTTGTGCTTGTTGATGCTCATAATTCAATATCCCCCCGAATCAGGGCACCGACAAGATCACCCTGAATCGGTAATTCGGAAAGTAACCTGACGAGCGTTGGTTCCAGATGACTTTTTCTGTCGAGCACAAAGGTGTTTTCATTGGAAAACTTTCTTATGGCTTCGGGATTATGCGATGTCACCAGAATTTGCCCACTCCCCTGAAATGATTGCCGCAATGAGAGAAGAAAAAAACCGACCTCAGAGAGTGCGAGGTAGTTGTCAGGTTCATCCCAAAAGCAAAAGAGCGGTCCATAATATCTGTTTGCAGCCACAACCAGCGCACACACAAAAAAGCATTTCTCTCCATCCGACAACTCATTGAACTCCACACTTAACGGTGCATGGTTCACAGTAAACCGGACAATCATATTTTTTGACTCTTTTCCGATTTGTTCATTCTGAATATCCTGGATATCAGGCATAATTTTCCGGATGTACTCATCCACCTGTGTGTAGGCGGCAGGATACCTGCTGAGAAATCCGGTAAACCACTCCGCAAAGTTAGAACCATCACGTTTCGGCATCAATGTTTCACCGCTGGACTCACCATCCATCAAGGCGGGAATTGGAGCCAACAGAATCATAAGAGAGAGCCATCTCCTGAAAATATGGAGGGGGTCGGTCTCGGATTGTTCCTGAATAACCGGCAAGGCAACAAGATGCCAATCAACCAAAAACTGCGCTTCACGGTTTTGCTGGCTTTTGAAAAGAGTGACACTTGCCTCTTTCCGTGAATATATCGGCTCTCCGGCAACAAGCAATTGCTCTTCAAAAACTCGAAGCTCCCTGAATTTTTCAGGAAGATCCAATGCAAGTGTATAGGTAAAAAGTGTTCCCTCGAGCAGTACTTCGAGTTCAAAACGGATGGGGACATCAGCCTTTCCACGAGAGAAGTCTTTCGGGCTGACCAGGTTCAGCCTTGAAAGTTCGCTCATTCTGTTGACACCCTGGGCAATACTCTGGAAGAGTTCCAGGACTCGTGCTATGGTTGATTTACCGGAGCCGTTTTTTCCAATCAAAAGCGCCGAGGGTATCCCTTTTACGATCAGCTCAAAATTCTCAAGGCACCTGTAATTATGAACATATAATCGTTGCAGCATGGGTGTCGGGTTGGTTCGTTATGACCTATATCGGCTTAAAATACGTATTACAACAGTCACTTCCATTTTTTGGTTGCTGGAGGAGTTAATGGACTGGTTTCCAGTGCGTATTCTTCTTGTAGATCGCTTGCTTGATGTTGTTGCTTTTGAGCGGTTGCTGGAATTCTGAGGATATAGATTTACGTTCAAAACCTCACAGGGCGTCGGCTAAAAGTTTTGAAGTATTACTACATTATGATTATCATGGCAGAGGTGGTGTCAAAAAATAGAAGATCATCATGTTCAGCAACAGGAGATCCAGATGACTACAGCAGAAAAACTTTATAAAGCAGCAAAAGAGCTCCCTGAACCGGTAGTGGCTGAGATACTTGATTTTGCCGAGTTCCTGCAAAAAAAAATGGCAGGTGAGCGTGCATCAGGTAACGAGATGCTGATCGATATGGCAGGCGGTCTGGAGACATCTGCCACGTTTTCTGGCGATCCTTCAGAAATTCAGCAACGATTACGGGATGAATGGCAGTAAATACATTGCACAAGCCAGTCGACTGGACATAGTGCTTCAGTCGTGGTTGAGGACTATTAAATGTTCGTTTATTCTATTCTTACAAGAAGATAACAACAGAAAACCTGTTCTTGTGGTTTGGGGAATCGCCCGCAGAAAAGTATCTCCAGCCATACCCTTTGCTCTTGCGACATCGCTCAAAGCTTCAAGCAATACCTCCGGGTTCGGTTCCTTTGCTGTTGCCTTGAGGTATTCGACAATCACTTCATCGTTGTCGAGATAGTTGGCCGGGTCAAAATCCCGGATTGTCACTGTGCTCATTGTTCCCCTCCTTAATTACACGGGCAAGTTCTCTTGCTCGTGTAATGCCTTGCTGTTTTACCCGGCAACTTTATAGGTCTGCCCCACAGGAAGAAAGCCTGCAACATCACCGTTCGCAAGCTGTAACCGGATATGTTCAAACAACGTGATCGCCTCTTTCGAGTATAATCGTTCACCACAATGGGGGCAGACTTCGGCGTTTACTCGTACAACAGCGGTATTGTTGCCCCCGGGAATCAATTTTTCCACCTCTTTTGTAATCACCCACCGCATACCGGGCATAGCTCAAACGGGGTCATTGTTTTGTTTTCCTGGTTTTGAATTAAATCAATCTTTTGGAGCCAGTTGATAAAAAATCGATAATCTCCAATTGTCGATTTTTGCAGGAATTTACTTTCCCAAGTATAAGGAATTGTGTTCAGATTTTTTCCCATGGTGCCTTTTTTGATCATTCAGTACAATCGTATCAGAACCTGAAATCTTTTTCGTGTGGTCTCACAATTCCCTGGCGAGCTTTATCATGCAGGATTATCGGCTGTAGCTGCATGAATTTTTATCAGGGTTGCTACGAATGAAAATGCAAACAAGTGCGCCTTCTCTCGTCATACCAAATCCCAAGAGTTCCGCTCATTGGCGATTTGCCGGTCAATCTCCTCTTTTGACCGCAAGCCTGCTGGCTTATAATTCATAATCCAGCGTGCAGCGCCGGGATTTTGCTTGCGTGATTGTGTCTGTATGAGATGTTGATACTCAGATTCTCGCAAAATAACAGCCGTTGGTTTGTTGTGTTTCATGATATGTACCGGCCCGAAAGCAAGAGCCTCTTCTATAGCCGCTATACCCCTGCGTTGAAGATCGACTGTCGTGAGAGTGTTCATAGGGGTTTCATCGTTGATGAGTGCTTGTTGAGCGAGTGGAATTTAACGATTTTTTCCCACTTGTTGCTTGTACATAACCATCAAAAACCTGTTTGCCAAAGTTGTTCATGTTGAGACTTAAAGTGGACATACGGCTTAATCTCAGCACTGATGAATAGACGTGAGCAGGAGCTGTTATTTTTTTCGATTTGTCGTATATTGACACTATGAAAAAGAAGCGGAACACACTTCTGGCGAGAATAAGAACGCGTGTCAGATGTAAACGTTGGAATGTCATTTTACGTTCTGATTTTCAGGATCTGGGTGATTATGACCAGGTTGGTCGTTGTTTGCTTGTTCTGGTAAGAGAGGGTACTCTTGTCAAAATAGGGCAGGGGATATACGTTCGCGCAGTAGTCTCTCCTTTCGATAATCGTCCGGTTCTTCCAAAAAGTCTCAATACTCTTGCCGAGGAGGCTCTGAAACGGCTTGATATACCGACTGCGCCGACGAGTATGGAGCGCAGCTATAACGAGGGCAGAACAACTCAGGTTCCTGCTGGCAGAGTTATTGGTGTTTGTAAACGAGTTCGTCGGGTCATCGGGTTTGATGGCTATAGCCTGATATTTCAGCGTACCACATGAAAACATTTCCACCGAAAAAATCAGCGATTGAACGGGTTTCCGGTCTGCTTGTCACCGTCGACGAAGCGTTTATCGAAAAGGATTGGTATGTGGTACAAGTGCTCCGATTGCTGAACGATATGCAGACGCATAATTTTCAGAGTGCTTTTGGTGGAGGTACGTCGTTGGCAAAGGCAGGCATTATCAAGCGTTTTTCTGAGGATGTAGATTTCAAAGTCACCATTCACCCTTTTGGGCATAAGTATTATCGGGAAGCTCGCAAAAAAATTATCGCAGCCATTGTCGCTGAAGGGTTTGTTCTTGTAGCAGACCCAAAAGTTTATGATGAAAGCCGATTTTTTTCGTTTGAAGTAGATTATGGCTCAACTTTTGCGAAACACTCGCGATTGAGAACACATATTCGTATCGAAGTCCGTTTTGGCTCAACGCAATTGCCTGTTGTTATAATGCCGGTTCAATCCTTTTTTGCGACAGGTGAAAAACTGCCGTCTGAAATTGCTTCTATGCCTTTCATCAATCCTGTTGAGATTGCTGCTGATAAATTAAGCGCTCTCGCATGGCGGTTGCAAGACAAGGATGAACGTCAGGATAAAACACTTATTCGTCATGTTCACGATCTTGCTGCACTGGAACCATTTGTCACATCAAGAGAAGACTTTACAACCCTTTTTCATCAATCTGTTGCTTGTGATTACAATCGTACTGATGTTGATCCAGAACAACGCCTTCAGAGGGTTATGCCCCAATTACAAAACACTCAATGGGCAACGGCTTATCAATCGTTTGTTCAGGATATGACCTTCGCCCGTGATGACGAGCTGATTTCCTATACAGCAGCATTGAAGGCCTGCGAAAGGTTGATTGCATTGGTTGGACTGAAGTGAAGCTCAGTTGGCAGCTTATTCCTGCGTGTTTTGGTGTGGGGGCGCACTGCCAAATACGTACTTTCAATCGTGCCCTCAAATTCCGTCGCTTCGACACTGCCCTCGGCCTTCTCAGCGACCGGAGACGTTGGGCGGTACTAAAGTGGACCCCTGAATGGTCGATGAGCGAATATATCTGTCGGTCAATTGGCGCCAAGACCCTCTTTGCCACCCATTATCATGAACTTGCCGAACTGGAGAGCCGCCTGCCGGGCGTGGTGAACTATAACGCCACCGTCGTTGAGACTGCCGACAGGGTGATTTTTCTGCGCAAGATTGTCCGAGGATCCACTGACAACAGCTACGGTATTGAGGTGGCCAAAATGGCGGGAATGCCTGTGGAGGTGATTACCCGCGCCAAAGAGATTCTGGCGGGGATGGAGAAGCGCGACATTGAAATTCCCCCGAACCGTCCACCCAAAATCAAAAGTATGCAGATCAGCCTGTTTGAAGAGGCCGACAACCAGCTTCGCAAAGCCGTTGAATCGCTTGATCTCGACCGGCTCACCCCGCTTGATGCTCTGCTGGAGCTGAAGAAGTTGCAGGAGCTGGCCCTGCACCCTGATTTCCCGGGAGAAATATAACGATGAAAGAAATATATTTATAAAATAAAATACGTTACCATATATTTATCCCTGATTTCCAAGAGAATGCAAGTTGTAATTATAACTATTTTTCCGAGCACAAGCTTTC
>CAIPMW010000110.1 GCA_903866255.1 uncultured Chlorobiaceae bacterium
ACCAACAAAGAGGGATTACCAGTTCACAGTTTCCGCTCGCTTGTCATAGAGTTGGGCACTCGCACTCGGAACCGGTGCAGAATGAAATCCGCACCAAAAAGCCCTGTGATTTTTCAAGACACTGAACCAACAACACTTCAGGCCCATGCAATGGAATTGATTCGTTTGTACCCAGTAGATGGAAGTTGACTTTCCTGCCTTTTGATTGTGCCATAATGGGTTGTCGTTTTTTTATACGGGGAACTTCGATTTAGTCCAGCGATTTTGTATGTTATGGGGTGCGTGCTTCGCTTCAACCAACGCTTAGGCAATCAAAAGTTATGGAAACGTATAAACTGGTATTACCTGAAAACCTTAACCATTACGGGTTTCTCTTTGGCGGAAACCTTTTGAAATGGATCGATGAGGTGAGCTATATCACCGTATCGCTTGATTATCCCGGTTGTAACTTTGTTACGGTGGGAATGAATAAGGTGGAGTTCAAAAAAAGTATTCGTGGGGGCTCAATTCTCTGTTTTGTGACTGAAAAAAGCCGAATCGGACATACCTCGATTGAGTATACTGTACACGTTTACAAGAAAAGTATTGAGGACGGTGAGCGAATTCTGGTGTTCAGTACCAACATCACCTTTGTCTGCCTCGATGAGATGGGGGCAAAAAAAGAGCTTTGCTGCGGCCATAAAAAAACTGGAGAAGGAAGAAACTGTATTTAATCTGATTATCGGGAGGTATTGAACACCGATCTGGTAAGGCTGACAATCAGCCCGATCCCGATACAAACCATAACAATGTTGGCTATCCACATTGAGAGCATTGGATCAAGCAGGCCCCGGGCGGCAATTTTCTCACCGGAAATCATCAGCATCCAGTAAAAAATGAAAAACAGCAGTGACATTGATGCACCGACCCCAAAACCGCCGCGCCGGGCAAGAACACCAAGAGGAGCACCAACCAAAACAAAAATAAAACAGGCAAGGGATAGTGAATATTTTTTATGGTAAGCTGCCATATACCTATTGTACATGCTCTTGTTTAATTCGATACTTGTTAGCTCTCCATCAAGGAGAGCTAACTGCTGATCAACATAACCAGCCACCTCAGTCGCGTTTGTTGAAGAGCGCAATAATCTCATCGGAACTCCTACGCCAGAAGCAGGACGCTGCGTCATCCCATGTTTAATATTTTCAAGCGGCAATTGAATCAGTTTTTCGGAGACATGCATTTTGTTTTCAAACTCATTGCCGATCATAAGCAGTTCAGGTGCAGAAAACTCAGTATTGTCTGTACGCACCCTGTTGCTGGAAGAGCGAGCAAACCCCAAGCCTGATGAATCAAAAACAAAACGGTGTTTTCCAAAACTCATGTTGCGATAACTCTTTTTATCGAGACGACTAACCTGATGAATTTCCCCATTATACAGCGTCAGTACCAAATATTGACCGTCATCTGCAAAATCAATACTTCCCTTTTCCGCCGTAGCCATAGTACTATACTCAGGACTGGTACTGTCATAAATAACAATACCCAGAAGCTCTTTTGAGCGATTATTATATGTTCGAACAAAAATAGAATACCCATCGACCAGTTTTGAAAAGGAATTTTCTTTCAATCCAAACGCCGGTTTTGACCTCACAATATCAAACATCATTGACTTTGCGTGATAGTTTGCCTGGGGCAGCACAATGTTATTAAACCGCTCAACGAGGAGTGAAAAAAGGAGGCCCACAAAAAGAACAGGAAGCATAAGACGAAAAAGAGAGATACCTGATGCCCTGAATACAGTCATCTCCGATGTGGTGGTAAAAGAGCCAAAGGCCATAACAACAGCAACGAGAACAGCCATTGGTGCAGCAAGCCCCACCATCCATGCTGACTGAAGAAAAATCAGTTCGGCAATAGTTGCAAAACCAATCCCCTTACCAATAAAACGGTCGGCAAAGGTGGTAAAAAACTGGAGAATAAAAACAAAAAGAAGGGTAATAAAGGCAAAAAAGAAGGGCCCGACATGAGATTTTAGGATGTATCGATCGATAATCTTCATAAAAGATTCTCCCTATCATGGCCATGACGCTCTTCGCACAAATTAAGAGAAGGAATATACACCATAAAATAGTGGTGATGTGAAGTGCAAATTCAAGCCGCTCTGGGTTCAAACAATAAGCCCGCAAGTCCAGATCATGAATTTGCGGGCTTGTAATGGTGCACCCGGGAGGAGTCGAACCTCCAACCCACTGATTAAGAGTCAGTTGCTCTGCCATTGAGCCACGGATGCATATATCACTATTTTGCAGGTAAAGCAGGAAGCAACGGCACAACTGGTGATCGATTGACCGGAGCAGCAGGCTTTACAGGTACACTCCTTTGAATAATACTCTCCGGCGCAACTCTTGAAGATTCTTTGCCCGGAAGAGTGAACTGGGCAATAAAACAAAGCACCATGACGATGGCAGCAAGTACCCCGGTTGTCTTGCTCAAAAAATCGCCAGTTCGTCTCACCCCAAGCGTCTGAACAGTACCAAGACTGGCAATACCCCCAGTCAAACCACTGCCACTCTTTGGACTTTGCAATAAAACCACACCCACCAGCAGAATCGATGCAAGCAAACCAACAACCACAATGAAAACATGCATTTTCCGCCGCTTTAATATTTTTTCAAATATCTTCAGTATCTTTACCACGAGATGGCCACAATTTAGCAAGAATTGAAAAATATCCAAACTCCTTGTTCAACGATATTGGGAAATTAGTTGTCATTGCCGGTCTCGCTACCGTTGTTATCGGGCTGCTTCTTATCGGTCCTGGCAAAACCGGAACATGGAACGGATTCAACTGGTTTGGAAATCTTCCTTTTGATTTCAAAATTGAGAAGGAGAACTTTCGCCTGTACTTTCCAATGGGCAGTTCAATAGTGATCTCCATGCTGCTCAGCATAATATTTTATCTCTTTAATAAATTTATCCGTTAACCCATTTATGCCAGAAAAACTCAACAGAGCAGAGCGTACAGCGACAGTGTGCAGGCGCACAAAAGAGACTGATATTACCGTAACCGTTTCCCTTGACGGAACAGGAGCAAGTTCTGCCAACTCAGGAGTGGCTTTTCTTGACCACATGCTGACCAATTTCAGCAAACATTCGGGAATAGATCTGTCCGTTACATGTCGTGGTGATCTGGAGGTTGATGATCATCACTCCGTTGAAGACGTAGCGATTGTGATCGGTAGCGCCATAAACGAAGCACTCGGGGAAAAACGGGGAATTCAACGCTATGGATGGGCCATCATTCCGATGGACGAGGCTCTGGCACGCTGTGCGCTTGATCTTGGCGGAAGAAGTTATTGTATCTTCAAGGCAGACTTCAAGCGATCGGTTATTCAGGGGTTTTCAACAGAGATGGTGGAGCACTTTTTTCTGTCGCTTTCAGGCACCCTGAAAGCCAATATCCACCTCACCATACTTGAGGGCGAAAATACACACCACAAGATTGAGGCTCTGTTCAAGTCTTTTTCTTATGCCATGAAGGCTGCCATTAGAATAACCGGTGATGAGATCCCGTCAACCAAGGGAGAGCTTTAAACTCTCCCAGCAGGTTGGGCCGACTCTTATTTTGCGTAGGCAATTGAGCGCTTTTCGCGGATAATGGATACCTTTATCTGCCCCGGATACTGCGCTTCCGACTCGATTTTATGGGCGATATCATGGGCAAGAACATCTGCCTGTGAATCGCTGACATTATCACCCTCAACAATCACCCTGATCTCCCTTCCTGCCTGCAATGCGTAGGTTTTCAGAACACCAGGGAACCCTTTGGCAATCTCTTCGAGGCTCTCAAGACGCTTGACATTGCCATCAGCCGTAACAGCGCCCCGTGCTCCTGGACGGGAGAGCGAAATGGTATTGGCGGCATCAACAAGCTCTGCAATGGGCGATTCCCTTTCTACATCACCATGATGGGAAGCAATCGAGTTAAGCACCACCGCAGATTCGTTGAATCTCTTCATTAAGGCGCTGCCGGTAATCGCATGAGGTTCGTCGCTTTCCGGCAGCACCAGTCCAATATCGTGCAGGAGACCGGCACGTTTGGCAACACGGGCATCAAGCTTGAGTTCGGCTGCCATAAGACCTGAGAGCATGGCAACCTCACGACTATGCTGCAGGAGATTCTGGCCGTAAACCGTATAGAACTTCATTTTACCAATCAGCGCAACAATCTCGGCAGGCATGTCGGAAATTTGAAGGGAAGAGAGCGCCTCCTCACCAGCGCTGATGATAACATCATCAATCTCCTTCTTCGCATCAGCATAAGCTTTTTCAATAGCCACCGGATGGATGATTCCGTCAACAAGCAGTTTCTGGAGGGTAAGCTTGGCAAGCTCACGACGGAGAGGGTCAAAGCAGGAGAGAATAACCACCTCCGGAGTATCATCAACAATGATGTCAACTCCGGTTGCGTTTTCAAAGGCCTTTATATTGCGTCCTTCGCGACCAATGATACGACCCTTGAGTTCATCACTCTGGATATGGACAACAGAGAGTGCGTTCTCGGTAGCCTGTTCAAAAGAGATTCTCTGGATGGCGGTCAAGAGCGTTTTTTCGGCAAGACGGCCAGCTTGTTGCTCAGCCTCTTCATGAATCTGATGAATAGTCTCCGTCGCCTCCTCACGTGCTTTTGCAAGCATATTGTCGATCAACATCTGCCTCGCCTCATCGGCCTGAAGGTTGCTGATACTTTCAAGACGCTTATTCTGTTCTGAAATAATCCGCTCAAGTTCCGACGATCGAAGGGTGAGCGACTCACTGGTCTGCTCAATTTGCTTACGCTGATCCTGCAGTTTTCGCTCAATATCCTTGACATCCTGACTCTGCTTTTTCAACTGCGCCTCCTTCTGCTGAGTCTGCTTCTGCAATTGAGTGAACTTGTTATTTTTGATGATAACTTCCTGGTCGAACTCTCTGCGCTTCTTTTTCCACTCCTGGTTTACTTCACTGACCTTGAGTTCCTTGTATTCGTTTGCCTCTTTCTGAGCTTCCTGCACTATCTGAACCGCTCTTTCCTCGGCTTCAAGCACCTTTGTTGTTCCAATCTTTTCCAGAAAATAACGTCCGATTAAAAAACCGGCTGCAAAAAAAATGACTGCTGTAAAAACAATTAAAAACAGGTTAACAACTATACCCATTAAATACCTCCATTTTCATGCTCTCATACTCAAACAAGACGCACCGTTTTAAACAAAAAAAACCGCACCACAGACAAGGTGCGCAAGATTCAAGAACCCGTATGACACGGTGGGTGCCTCCTTCGGATTTTTTGCTTCCAATGGAACAATGTCTCCACTGCTCTTGAATCCCCTGCTCACGAAGTCAGAAAAATTCAGCGAGGCCTGCAAGCAAACAGAAGAGTTTGGCTCCCTGATTATAAATGTTAGTTCTTGTACCCTGCAAACACCCAATCAACTGGTGCGGATAATTCTTCTCTTGTAATGTAATGGTTTAGTGCAAATTTTGACCAATAAAAACATTAAGGCGAGCAATAATCTGCCTGAGTGAAGTGATCTCCTCCTCAAGCTCTATCTTTTTCTCGGCAAACGAAACTGCCGCAAGAACCGCCAGCCTTGAAGGCTCAAATGTAGGTGCCTTTTCAGCAAAAAGCCTCATCACCCCATCCACATCCTTCGCGGCCTTTTCGGTCAACTCCCGCCGCTCAACCCTTAAAGGGTAATTGTCGCCATAAACATTGACTTCAATTTTTTCCATCTCATTACGTTACAAGGTCTGACTGTTTCTAAGTTCCATCTCTATTTTCTGCAACATCAGGACCAACTTCTGCTTCACCTGCACCCTTTCGGCAGGCGCAAACACTCCATCAAGATTATTACCAGCATCTGTGGCAGTTAAACCGATCTTTCCGGGCAACTTGCAAGACCTGAGAATATTCTGCAGGCTTGACAGCTCGGATCGTAATACATCATTCTCTTTCCGGCATTCTGTCAACTGGACAATGAGCAGTTCAATATTTTTTTCAAGAAGGTTGACGTCAACCTTGATGTTTTGCCCGTCAAAATCTTGCATAGAACAAAGAGTATCAGACTTGTCGAATTACCGCACCAAGTTTACTCTCGGCATTCCTGCCGACTTGTAAAAAAATATCGCTAATTTTGCTGTCAAGTAATGTCCCATTGTAATCAGCAATCTCCAGAGAGAGAGCAACACTGCGCTCTCCTCCATCTTCCAGGGTGCGCTCAAAAAGATCAAAAACAGAGACACCCCTGATTAAAGAGTCGCTTGAACGTACAAGCTCAACAAGCGACTGAACGGTAACATCTGGTGGCAGAACAAACGATATATCTCTCTGAACAACTGGAAATCTGGATGGTGGCTCATAAATTACACCGGGATTGAAACAGCATTCCAGAAGTGCTGCATCAATTTCAGCCACGTACACATCCTGCCCGATATCAAACGTTCTCAACAGGCCAGAATCGACCTGCTGAACAGTACCCACTCTAAGTGTGCTACTCTTTCCCTTTTCTGTCAGCACTACTTCGATACCAACATCTGCCCCATTATAAATATTAACTGCTGATTTATCAAGTAAATTCAGCTTTTCAAGGAGCATTTGCACAGCACCCATAAGATCGTAAAAATCGACCATGCCGGAAGGCTGATTCCAGATTCGGGGAAAACGGCTACCGGTCATAGCAAGAACAAGATACTCCTTCTCCTGGAAACCATCAAGTGATCGCTCCACTGCATGATCAACAGGTTCAGCCCTTTGAAATCCTCTGGCAACCTCAAAAAGCCTCAAATCCCGGTTTCCATGCCTTATATTATGGCTGATAACCTTGAGAAATGCGGGTATAAGCCCTGGTCTGAGCACCTCAAGCCCTTCGCTGATAGGATTAAGCACGCCAACAAGAGTGTCGCTGAACAGTCTGGCCTCATCTCTTTTCATGAGAGGATTCGTGAGAATTTCCCTGAAATTCAGAGCGGCAACAAGGGAACGAAGAAAGTCAGGGAAAAATTCCGGGTAGCGGCGACACTGCGGATAGATCGTTGCCATTTGCGATGAGGGCTGGATATTATCATATCCATGAAGGCGTGCAACCTCTTCAACGAGATCAATCTCCGATGAAACATCGACCCTGAATGAAGGAATATAAACAGTTATCGACTCGCCAATCGTCCCGCTAGCAGAAAACCCGATGCGCCCAAGCATCTCCACCATAGCAGGTGTGCTTATCAAACTGCCAAGCAAGGCATTGACCCGATCAGGCCTCAAGGTTACCTGACGCAATGCCGCAGGTTGATCCCCCCACTCCATAGTCTCCCCGGCACGGCCTCCCGCAAGCTCAAGAATCAGGGCAACAGCACACTCTGCCGATCGCTTGACATTTTGAGGATCAACTCCTCTCTCAAAGCGGTAAGATGCGTCAGTGGAGATACCTGCTATTTTAGCAGATTTCCGAATCATGGAGGGATCAAAAAGGGCAGATTCGAGCAGAATATCCCTGGTTGTATCACTGACAGCGGAATCAAATCCTCCCATAACACCTGCCAGCGCAACGATTTTTTCGCTGTCACAGATAACAGGCATTCCTGGTTCAACCTGACAAAGTTGCTGGTTAAGAGCAGTAAATGCACCCTGCATGTCGCTCCGCACCACAACCCGCGCGCCAGCCAGTTTGCCAAGATCGAATGCGTGAAGGGGTTGACCAAGCGCATGAAGGATATAGTTGGTAATATCAACGATATTGTTCTTTGGCCTCAGCCCAATACTTTCAAGCTTTTTCTTCAGCCAGGCAGGAGATTCAGCGACGGTTATGCCACGAATAACCACCGCAGTATAGTGTGGGCATGCGACCGCATCAAGCACCTCAACCAGCGTACCGGTTTTTGCATATTCCACAGAGGCACGGGCGGGATAGTGGATCTGGTCGCCTCCTGCCAACTCTCGTGCAACACCAAGGTGAGAGAGCACATCTGGACGGTTTGGAGTGACCGCAATATCAAGCACCACATCAGCGTCGAGATATCGGGATAAAGGA
This sequence comes from uncultured Chlorobiaceae bacterium, assembly GCA_903866255.1. GTDB lineage: Bacteria > Bacteroidota > Chlorobiia > Chlorobiales > Chlorobiaceae > Chlorobium. The sequence continues at coordinate 8,046 of CAIPMW010000110.1, forward strand.
GTACCGATGGTGCAAGATGAATCCAGCTCCATAACTCCCGAATGGTCATCAGAGAGGCCAAGCTCATCTGCCGCACAAATCATCCCGAAGGATCGCTCCCCACGAATTTTGGAGGGTTTGATGGTAATAATCTGACCATCTGGAAACTGAAGTTTCGCCTTCCCTGTTGCCACTGGAACAATCATCCCGGGTTTAACATTCGGAGCTCCACATACAATCTGAAGCGGTTCGTCACGACCGACATCAACACGACATATCGTCAAACGCTCAGCATTGGGATGCGATACTACTTCATCAATCCTGCCAACAACAACAAGATCGTCCGGGAGAGAAGACTCCTTAACCTCTTCCACTTCAAGACCGAGAAACGTCAGTCTTTCAACGAGCGCAGGGGTGTTGGAAGAGAATGCAGGAAGAAAATCTTTGAGCCAACTGACAGATATTTTCATAAGAGAGTGATCATCTGCTTTCATGAACAAAAAAAGCCCTGTACCGGCAAAGAACAGAGCTTTATTGAGTGACCCCAACGGGATTCGAACCCGTGCTACCACCTTGAAAGGGTGATGACCTAACCACTAGTCGATGGGGCCTTTTATGGGTGAATGAGGGGACTCGAACCCCCGGCCTCCAGGGCCACAACCTGGCGCTCTAACCAACTGAGCTACAATCACCGTCTAACACATTACGGACTTTTAACTTGTGCGCCCGACTGGACTCGAACCAGTAACCCTCAGCTTAGAAGGCTGATGCTCTATCCATTGAGCTACGGGCACAGCTTCCAATCGCCAGAACCGCTAACTTGTCGGGGTGCCGAGACTCGAACTCGGGACCTCCTGCTCCCAAAGCAGGCACGCTACCAACTGCGCCACACCCCGTTCCTTAAGGCAAGGCCCAATATAGCACAAGAACAATAATATCAAAATAGTAATTCCCGATTCGTAATCGGCTTTTCACAAAAAAAATCCGCAATAATCCGCCGGAGTTCTCCATGAGCAACCATTTCAACCGCCTCTGCCGGAGTCACCAGCTTTCGGTTGCGAGTATGCATTTCCTCCCATTCATCAAGCATTGTCTCGATAAACAGAGGATAAACCTTAACTGAATACAGCTTACCAAATTTTCGATACCGATACTGACCAGCCTGCTGACGGTGGACAACGCCTATCAACCCCGCCTCTTCATAAGCCTCTTTCGCAGCCGAATCCGCCGGGGACAACCCTTTTTCAATGTACCCTTTAGGAATAATCCATCGGTCCGATTTTCTTGAGGTAATAAGCACCAACCTGTTGTCAAGAACTGGAATCACGCCAGACTGTCTTAAAACTTTCTTAATTCTGCATCCCATTGAACGCATTTATTTATATTGATCTGCTGATCAGATTTCGAGGCAACCAAACGCTCTTTATATAATTACACTTACAATATGAATACCCCGGCACCAAAATACAACAGATTTAGTTATTCTGCGGCTATCTCCGCACAGTTTGATTACTTGAATTATTAAAAATCTGTTTGTAAAGTTTGGGAAATGGCCTATTGTATCTGTGTTTTTAAACCTAAACCCGTAAACACAACATGAAAGCAATTATTCCTGTTGCAGGTGTAGGCACCCGTCTACGACCGCATACGTTTTCACAACCCAAAGTATTGCTCAATGTGGCGGGGAAACCCATCATTGGCCACATTATGGATAAACTTATCGCAGCAGGAATCGATGAGGCCATCGTCATTGTCGGCTACCTTGGCGACATGGTTGAAGAGTGGCTGCTGAAACATTACGACATCAAATTCACCTTTGTCACACAAACCGAGCTTCTTGGGCTGGCCCATGCCATCTGGATGTGCAAGCCTTATGTCACTGATAATGAGCCGCTCTTCATCATCCTTGGTGACACTATTTTCGATGTTGATCTGACACCTGTAATGCAAAGTCCATATTCGACATTGGGAGTAAAAAAAGTTGAAGATCCTAAACGATTTGGAGTTGCAATAACCGAGGGCGAAAACATTATACGGCTTGTAGAAAAACCAGACACTCCCGTAAGCAACCTCGCCATTGTCGGGCTCTATTTTCTTCATCAGTCCGGAGCGCTCTTTACCGCTATTGACTATCTTATTGACCATGAAATTAAAACGAAGGGCGAATACCAACTAACCGATGCCCTGCAATTCATGATTGAGGGTGGAGAATTATTCACCACATTCCCTGTGATGGGATGGTATGATTGCGGCAAACCCGAGACACTGCTCGCCACAAATGAAATTCTTCTTCAAGGAAATTGCCAGACAAAAAAGTATCACGGGTGTGTTATTATCGATCCCGTCTTTATCGCTGATAATGCCACTCTTAACAATGCAATTATTGGCCCCAACACCACTATAGGTGAACACGCTATCATTACTGATGCCATTATCAAGAATTCCATTATAGGTAATGATGCAAAAGTCGTCCATATCATGTTGAATCACTCTATCATAGGAAACAATGCGTCTATTACCGGAAATCCTCACGAAATCAGTATAGGTGATTATTCTGAAATTCAAGTGGGATAAGAGATTTTTTGCATAGAAGATGTTGAATGTTTACATTTCTCTCCAGTTTTTGCGCTGGCATCCCCATTACCTATGGACACGGTGCCCAAAGCCCCTTGGATTATGCCCATTGGCCTGTCTGGGGTTTCAAGTGTCCAGGTTTTTTCGCCATGAAATACTCACACTGAAAACCGCCCGCTGTGCTGTTCATTATATTCTGCGTGGTTGCTTTTATTCGTCTAATTATAAAACTTATTGAAAAACATGTCACAAAAAAAGTATTTCTTTACCTCGGAATCTGTATCGGAAGGACACCCGGACAAGGTAGCCGATCAGATTTCCGATGCCGTTCTTGATGATTTTCTTCGCCAGGATTCCAGTTCACGTGTCGCCTGCGAAACCTTTGTCACAACCGGCCAGGTGATTGTGGGCGGTGAAGTAACAACAAAAGGGATTGTTGATGTCCAGACCATCGCCCGCAAGGTTATAAGCGAAATAGGCTACACCAAGGGTGAGTACATGTTTGAAGCAAACTCATGCGGTGTTCTCTCGGCACTTCACAGCCAGTCTGCTGATATCAATCGTGGCGTTGACCGTAAAGAGGAGATTGCCGATGAATTTGACCGTGTCGGCGCTGGTGACCAGGGCATGATGTTTGGTTATGCCTGCACAGAAACTCCTGAATTGATGCCTGCGGCTATACAGTTTGCCCAGCAACTTGTCAAAAAACTTGCCGAGATCCGCAAGGCTGGCAAGATTATGACCTACCTTCGCCCTGATGCAAAAAGCCAGGTTACCCTTGAATATGAAAATGAGACTGTCAAACGGATAGATGCGGTTGTTGTCTCAACCCAACACGATCCTGAACCAGCAGGGGTCAGCGAAGCCGAATGGCAGGAGGTGATTAAAAAGGATATTATTGAGAATGTTGTGAAAGCTGTTATTCCCGCAAACCTGATTGATGCCAACACTAAATTCCACATTAATCCGACCGGCCGTTTTGAAATTGGCGGACCACACGGTGATACTGGCTTGACCGGCCGCAAGATCATTGTCGATACTTACGGCGGCGCTGCTCCTCACGGTGGTGGCGCGTTCAGTGGCAAAGATCCGTCGAAGGTTGACCGCAGTGCCGCTTATGCCGCTCGCCACGTGGCCAAAAACATTGTTGCAGCAGGCCTGGCCGACAAATGCACCGTTCAGGTCTCTTATGCGATCGGTGTTGCCCGTCCCGTCTCCATCTACATCAACACACACGATACGGCCAAGCATGGCCTTGATGATGCCCGGATTCAGGAGAAGGCTGAGGTAATCTTTGACCTTCGTCCTGCCGCAATCATCAAACGTTTCAGCCTCGACAAACCCCAGGGCTGGAGCTATCAGCAGACAGCGGCTTATGGTCATTTTGGTCGTGACATCTTTCCATGGGAAAAAACTGAAAAGGTTGCAGAGTTGAAAACAGCCCTCAATCTGGCCTGAACCACTATAACATCCTAAAACCAGAGAGAGACAATGACAACAGCAGCGAAAGCGCCTGATTATAAAGTAGCGGATATATCCCTTGCTGAATGGGGCCGCAAAGAGATAGAGGTCGCTGAAAAAGAGATGCCGGGCCTGATGGCTACCCGACGGAAATATGCCGGTAAATATCCCCTGAAAGGTGCACGTATTGCTGGTTCTCTGCACATGACCATCCAGACCGCCGTGCTAATCGAAACCCTTGTCGATCTTGGCGCCGAGGTCCGGTGGGCAAGTTGCAACATCTTTTCAACGCAAGATCATGCGGCTGCCGCCATTGCAAAAACCGGTGTACCGGTTTTTGCGTGGAAGGGCGAAACCCTTGAGGAGTACTGGTGGTGTACGCGCCAGATTCTTGAATTTGATGGAGGAAAAGGGCCAAACCTCATCGTTGATGATGGCGGTGATGCAACCCTGATGATCATTCTTGGTTACAAAATCGAGAACAATCCAGTGATGCTTGATAAAACTCCGGGCAATGCCGAAGAAAAAGCCCTCTACCAGCAACTCAAGGATGTCTTTGCTGAGGACAAACAACGCTGGCACAATGTTGCAGCAGAGATGAAGGGCGTTTCGGAAGAGACAACTACCGGTGTTCACCGCCTCTACCAGATGATGGAAAAGGGCGAACTACTCTTTCCTGCCATTAATGTGAACGATTCAGTTACTAAATCAAAGTTTGACAACCTCTATGGCTGTCGTGAGTCACTGGCTGACGGTATCAAACGGGCAACTGATGTTATGGTTGCCGGAAAAGTGGTTGTGGTGCTTGGTTATGGCGATGTAGGCAAAGGCTCAGCCCGCTCAATGCGTGCTTATGGCGCAAGAGTCATCGTCACTGAAATCGATCCGATCTGTGCGCTGCAGGCTGCGATGGAAGGCTATGAGGTATCAACCATGGATGAGGCTGTCAAGGAGGGAAACATTTTTGTCACCACAACCGGCAACAAAGACGTGATCACCCTTGAACATATCAAACAGATGAAAGATGAAGCAATTGTCTGCAACATCGGCCACTTCGACAACGAAATCCAGGTTGAACAGCTCTATAACGATCCAACGGTAAAAAGGCTTAATATCAAGCCACAGGTCGACAAGTATACCTTTGAAAATGGCAACTGCATCTATCTTCTCGCCGAAGGACGCCTTGTCAATCTTGGATGCGCCACTGGACACCCGTCATTTGTGATGAGTAACTCCTTCACAAATCAGACACTTGCTCAGATTGAGCTTTGGACTAAAGATTATCTCATCGGCGTCTATCGGCTGCCGAAAGAGCTTGATGAAGAGGTTGCAAGGTTGCACCTTGAGCAGCTCGGAGTTAAACTCACCCGACTTACCAGTGAACAGGCGGAGTACATCGGAGTACCCCTTGATGGGCCTTACAAACCAGACCATTACCGCTATTAAGAACTGACGGTTTGAGAAGACAACTAAAAAAGGCAGCCTATTCATAGAGCTGCCTTTTTTAGTTTACCTGCTTACATAGGGCATGCTGGGGCGGCAGGATTCGAACCTGCGGATGTCGGCTCCAAAGGCCGATGCCTTACCACTTGGCGACGCCCCATTGTTGATCAATAACAATTTAAGGTCGGAATATACGTATAATAAGAGAGAATCACAAAAGGCTGTATCTTGCTGATTATGTCTTGCTGAACTATACTGGCAAGGCCCCAACAAACCCGTTGCTTTGGTGACACTTAACAGAAGCGTATCTTTATACCGTCAACTTTTTGCTCACTCTCTTTCAACCCCTGGCTTATGACAAAAATCAAAATATGCGGAATCACCCGTCTTGAGGACGCTCTTGATGCGTGTCGTGCGGGAGCCGATGCACTTGGCTTCAATTTCAGCAGCACGAGCCCCAGGCAGATCACCTGTGAACAGGCTAAAGGTATTATCAGCAAACTGCCCCCTTTTGTCCAGTCTGTCGGAATCTTCGTAGAACATTCTCCCGAGGAAATCAATACCATCTGCCGCCTTTGCACGCTGCAGGTAGCACAACTGCATAGCGAACAGTACAGCCCGGATCATGCACGAGCCGTCACTGAAGCAAAAATAATCAAAGTGTTTCGACCGGAAGAACATTTTTCGGTGCAGGAGGTCGTTGAATTCGCCCGAAAGAGCGGAATAAGCACCTTCCTGTTCGATACTTACCGGCAAGACATGGCAGGCGGAACCGGAGAGGGAATCGGAGCATCTCTGGCAACCCGTATCTTCAGTCAATTGGGGACATCATACTTTCCAATACTTGCTGGCGGATTGAACAAAACAAACGTCAGGGAGGCGATACTGAGCACTCGACCATACGGAGTCGACGCAGCAAGCGGAGTCGAAAGCAAGCCCGGATTCAAGGATCCTGAAAAAGTCAACGCCTTTATCCGGGCAGTACACAGCATTCTCTCTCAGGTTCCGCTATTGGCCTGAACATGTCCCCAGATAAGCTCCGAAGCCACATCAGGTAATTCGACAGTAATTAAATGACCACACTCAGGCACACAGACATAACTCCCTTGATGGGTAAGGTCAACCAGCTTTTTTGTATTTTCAGCGGTCATAATGGTATCACCCTCTCCTGCCACAAAAAGGATCGGCATATCAACACTTTTCACCATAACAGGCACTGAGTCTGTGGTGCTGAACGCCGTAATGTGGCAAGTTGTCTGCTCAATAGCCTCAGGTGCACAAAGCCCGAGGCTTTTAAAACCGATAAGAATATCATGAAGCATGACGGTATTCTTGGCAAGAACAAGTCGAGCAAAAATATAGGCTGGCAGCCACCATGTCAGTTTTCGTAAAAGACCATTGAAAACAAAAGTAATCGTGTTCGTGGCAAACGCCTGAATAAATTCGCTGTTCGGGAGAAAACCAAAATTGAAAAAGGTCATTGATCGAATGATCCCCGGATGGGAGCAGGCATAATCAAGTGCAACAAATGGCCCAAAAGAAAATGCCGCAATATGAAATCTTCTCAGCCCAAGTTTTACAACAAGATCATCAAGATCATGTGCAAAAAAATCAATATGATAATGGTTGGCCGGATCGTTGTCTGACCACCCATGCCCACGCATGTCGTAGGCAATAGTACGAATTCCCTTGTCGTTGAGATTTTTGATGACATGATGCCACCACATCCACCAGCAGTCCCAGCCATGAATCAGCACCACAGTCTCAGCAGCATCCTTTGGGCCGGAATCGTGATAATGATGAACCACTCCATTGGCTTCAATGAAGCAACTTTTTTCCATCAAGGAAAGTTCATAAGTGGCCCGTTTTACAGCCCCGCTATCCTTCGAATGTTGAAGATCAAGAAGTTCCTGTTGATAACGGACAAATTTTTGTGTCGGTTCCGATGATTGATACGCCATGACAGGTGTCATCTAAAGGTGAATAGAGATACGGTCTCTTCATTGTCTTAAATATACAAAATAAATATACCGCCATAGGCAAAAACAGTCTACCGTCCCTGCATCAGTGTACGCCCTCGCAAAAAAATCTTTTCACATTCGCGCCGAATAATTTCCTGCTGTTCAAGAATTAATTCCGGAGCGACAGTAAAGTGGTTCAGCAACTGCGAAAAAATCTGAATGGATGTTTCAAATTTTTCGGTCACCACAACATCAGCGCCAGCTTTATAAAGTTCTGCCACATCATCAAGACTTCGCGACCGGACAATAATGAATGCCTTCTGGTTGATCTCCCGAATCACAGCAATACTCTTCCGAATTGCAGTGGTATCAGAAATACCAAGCACAACAGCACGCGCATGATCTATTCCGGCACGAAGGAGCGCTTTTTTTTCTGTACAGTCTCCATAATAGATCGGTTCACCCTTTCTTCTCATAACTTTTACAGCTTCCCGGTCTATTTCAAGCACAGAATAAGAGATATTGGTTGCATGCAGTACTGCAGCCACATTCTGGCCGTTGACACCAAAACCGATAATCGCAGCATGAATCTCCCCTGCGCAAATAATGCTGCTGTCTGCAGGGCGACCTGAAGTTGATGAAGAGGATTTTCGTGAAACAAGAGGGATAAATCCCAGCGCAGGAGCCATCTGGTCGGCAACCCTTGGCGCAATAGCAATCATTGCGGGAGTAACAATCATGGTTACCACAATAATTGCAAGCATAGGCTGAAAAACCTCATGATCTATAACCCTGTTGTTGAGACCAGCCTCTGCCAGAACAAAAGAGAACTCCCCTATCTGCGCGAGCGCCATACCAGCCATCATGCTGACTCTCAGAGAGTTGCCAAGAAAAATTGAGACCCCTGCAACCAAAAATGCCTTGAGCAGCAACACAACAAGAGCAATTGAGATAAAAAGTGGAAGATTTATCATCTTGACATCCAGCAAAAGACCGACGGAGATAAAAAAGATACTGCTGAAGGCCTCCCTAAAAGGATCAATAGTAATACTTATCTGGTGACTTTCATCAGTACTGGCAATAATCATGCCAGCAACAAATGAGCCCAATGCAAGCGACAAACCTGCCAGAGAGGTTAGCCAGGCAGCGCCAAAACAGATAACCAACGCTCCGATAACAAGCACTTCCTTGGCTTTCAGAGAAGCTATGATACGAACCATTTTTGGCATGAACAGCCGGAATCCGGCAAAAATTACCCCGGCAAAAATCACAATGAGGCCAATTTTTTTTATAACTATCGCAAATGAAGGTGCGCCCTCCGGACTCAGGAAGTTAATGCCAATCATCAGTGGCACAATAGCAAGATCCTGAAAAATCAGAATCCCCATGGCAATACGTCCATGTGGGTGCGCAAGTTCATCCCTGTCTGTCAAAATTTTCAAACAGATCGCCGTACTGCTGACCGAAAAGGTGAATCCAAGAAAAACAGCAGCGGATACAGAAATTCCATGACCTATGGCCAGCATAAACCAGTACGCAAAAAAACTGATGGCCATTCCGGTGAAAAGAATCTGGACTGCGCCTCCCACCAGCACAATTTTTTTAAGTTTATTGAGTTCGTCAAGCGAAAATTCAAGCCCAATGGTAAAGAGCAGAAGCACCACACCCAGTTCAGCAAGAGTTGCAATCATTTTCTGGTCATAAACCGCGCCAAAGCCTGACGGGCCGAGAAGAATACCAGTAAAAATCAACCCAATGACCGAAGGAATTTTCAACCGCTGGAAAATCAGAATAATGGCTACGGCCATTGCCCCGATAAATACCAGTTCACCAAGAAAATCAAGGTCATGCATAAAGGAAGTTGTTAGTCAACAAAACCGCTGCTGAACAGGATACATGTGGCTGCACATTATCAATCCTGAGCGCAAAATAGAGGGTGAAAAGTGTAATTTTACCCCTTCGCATAGATTTATCTGTCGTGATAATAATCCAATTTTAAGAATAATTCATCGATTGAATTAATGTATTTGAAAATGATCATGAATTACGTTAAACTTGGAGCGTCAGTCAATGGTTGACTGGCGCTATTCAGGTAATTTGTGCTTTGGTTACCTGAAAGTTTCTCTTTCTAGCAATGCATAAGTTTACTGAGACTAAAAATGAATATTTACATCGGCAATTTGGCTTACTCTGTTACTGAAGATGATCTTCGTGAAGCCTTTTCGGAATTCGGACAGGTTGAGAGCGCAAGTATCATCAATGACAAATTCTCAGGCCGCTCGAAGGGGTTTGGGTTTGTTGACATGCCAAATGACAGTGAAGCTCGTCAAGCCATCGAATCATTGAATGAGAAGGATTTGAGTGGTCGCACTATAAAAGTGAACGAGGCCAAGCCACGAGAAGAGAGACCAGCGAGAAGAGACCGCTATTAATTCTTTTCGCTTTTTTCCCCTTTAAGCCAGACAGAATGTACGTTCGGTCTGGCTTTTTTTATGGACACATCGCCCAATCATCATGCCAGTTCAAGCCATCTACATCACCGCCGCCCTTCTTTTTATTGCGATCATCCCCCTTCCGTCGGGATACTATGAACTGCTGCGCATCGTTGCTTCAGGCACCTTTGCGTGGGGCGCCTACCAAAACTTCAGCCAGAAAAAGTTGTTGTTGCCACTCGCTTACTCTCTGTTTGCGATAGTGTTCAACCCTGTCAGTGAAATCGGCCTTTCCAGAGAGTTCTGGATACCAATTGACCTTCTTGCAGCAACAGTGCTTCTCCTGACAAAAGATCATATTGCCAGTTAACGCAATCTTGCATAACAACATACTTGCTAAACCTGCACAAACTGTGCTGCTTTCGCGCCGCAGATCGGGCATGCTTCCGGAGGTTTGACCAGTTCGATATGACCACAGAAAGGACAAAGCCACACCTCAGTAGCCGTAATATCCTGGCCGTTCCTGACCGCTACAAGCGCTTTCTTGTAAAGCTCAGCATGAACCTGTTCAGCCTTTAGTGCAAAGGAAAACATCCGTTTTGCAGGATGGGCATCAGCTTCGGCCTGTTCAAGCATCGGAGGGTACATCTCGGTATGCTCAAAAGTCTCGCCACCAATAGCTGCCTCAAGGTTTTCAACAGTTGAACCAACACCTCCCAGTGCAGCAAAATGGCCTTCCGCATGAATACGTTCTGCCTGTGCCGTTGTTCTAAACAATTTTGCCACATTGGCTAATCCCGCATTCTCAGCCTCTTTTGCAAAAGCAAGGTACTTTTGAAAAGCCTGACTTTCACCGGCAAATGCCTCTTTCAGATTCTCTTTTGTTGTAGCCATAATCCATTATTCTCCATTTAGAGTGTTGATTTTGAGATAATCTATAAAACCCAATGTATTCCGCAAACCACCAAATAACTCCGCAAAATAACTATACGGGATAAAAACGACCCTGGTTCCAACATACACAGGAACACCCATTTGAACTCTGCTACAAGATAATGAGCACCGCGCAAATACCACAAAAACAAACCATTATACATCAGAAATCGGACTTTTTTTTACAGGACAGGGCGATGCATTGATAAAATAACGCAAAAAGATTATATACAAACCCAAGCCCGCTCAGGGCTGCTTGTTCATTTTCCTTTTTGACACTTACCATGTTCAAACCAAAATTATTATCAATTTTACCGGAGCTTACCCTTGACCGGATTCTGAAGGATGTCATTGCGGGTGTCATGGTCGGTATCGTTGCCCTTCCACTGGCGATTGCTTTTGCCATTGCATCAGGAGTTTCACCTGAAAAAGGGCTTATTACAGCAGTAGTGGGAGGCTTTCTTGTCTCTTTTCTCGGGGGCAGCCGGGTGCAGATTGGAGGTCCTACCGGAGCTTTTATTGTCATTCTCTACGGCATTGTCCAGCAATACGGGATTAACGGGCTAATGGTTGCCACCATCTTGTCAGGAATTATTCTTATGATGATGGGGTTTGCCCAGTTCGGCTCACTCATCAAATTTATCCCCTATCCGGTCATTGTCGGCTTTACCAGCGGTATTGCTGTTATCATTTTTTCCAGCCAGGTGAAAGATTTTCTCGGTCTCGCTATCCCGGTGGTGCCTGCCGATTTTATTGGCAAATGGAGCGCTTACGCCACTAGCCTGCCAAGCTTTGATCTTGCGAGTCTCATGATCGGCGTTCTTGCCCTCTCGATTATTCTCTTCTGGCCAAAGGTGTCACACAAAATTCCCGGTTCACTGGTTGCCATTGTGGTGACAACTCTGATCGTTCAGTACACTCCCCTTCATGTCGCTACCATTGCCTCACGTTTCGGTGAAATTCCCTCCACGCTTCCTTCGCCAACACTCCCCTCTTTTGATTTTGCCACCATCCGGCACCTCCTTATGCCTGCCACCACTATTGCCCTGCTTGGAGCGATTGAGGCGTTGCTTTCGGCGGTTGTGGCAGATGGTATGATCGGGAGCCGGCACAAGTCGAATATGGAACTTATTGCACAGGGCGCCGCAAATATTATTACCCCGCTTTTTGGGGGAATCCCGGTCACCGGCGCCATCGCACGCACGGCCACCAATGTCAAGAATGGCGGCAGAACACCAATAGCCGGAATGGTTCACGCTATCACCCTTCTCATGATTATGCTGCTGTTCGGCAAGTGGGCAAAGCTCATTCCAATGCCAGCTCTGGCAGCAATCCTGATTGTGGTCGCCTGGAATATGAGTGAAATCAAGGTATTTAGGCAACTTCTTAAAAGCCCGAGAAGTGACGTTATTGTTCTGGTAACCACTTTCGGCCTGACCGTTGTCTTTGATTTGACCATCGCCATTGAGATCGGCATGTTGCTTGCCGTCATTCTCTTCATGCAGCGGATGGCACAACTCTCCAATGTCGGAGTCATTACCAAAGAGTTGACCGATCGGGATGAAGAGGATGACCCGAATACCATCGTGACAAGAAAAGTGCCTGACGGAGTTGAGGTCTTTGAAATCAATGGCCCTTTTTTCTTTGGGGCTGCGAGCAAGTTCAGGGAGGCGATGCGTATCGTAGAAAAGGCCCCAAAAATAAGGATCATCCGAATGCGGAGTGTGCTCTCTATTGACGCAACGGGCCTGAACATGATGAAAGAGTTGCACAAGGATTGCAACAAAACCGGGACACGGCTTATCCTTTCAGGGGTTCATGCCCAGCCACTCTTCGCCCTTCAGCAGTATGGGCTTTATGACGAAATTGGAGAGGAGCATATTTTCGGCAACATTGACGATGCCCTTGACCATTCCAGAGAGCTGCTCGGATTGCCCAAAGTTGGACGGCAAAAAAACTTTACACCGACCGTGCAACGCGAGAAATGAGATAAACCTTACCGCCAGCAAAACCCTCGCGACCGAATCGCTTTCGGAAATACTTGCATTTTCGCTTGCGGATCAGGATGCCAGTACCTCCTGTGACAGCAGTCACCCCGTTTTTACACAAAAGCATACAAAGGGCCTGCAGAAAAAGCCTTAAAGCTATATTTTATATTTGATTAAGTCAATATTTTTCGTACCTTGGTGCAAGGAAAACTAAGGAAATAGCCTAAAACCCTTGCACCTGGAAAATAATGTATAAGCGCAAATTTCAAGCCGCTCACGTTAGTTGATGATTTTTACCTGCCATTTGGTGGAAAGCTGGATGCCGAAAATCGTTGGGTAAAGTTGTCCAATGTCGTTCCATGGTTTGCTGCAGAGGAGATTTATGCCAATAATTTTACTGCGGCGAATGGCTCGCCTGCGTTGAGTGTTCGTTCCGCACTGGGCTCATTGATCATCAAGGAGACCCTAAGCATTACGGATGAAGAAACTGTTTTTCAAATCCAGGAAAACCCTTATCTGCAATTTTTTATAGGACTTAAAAGTTTTCAAAATGAAGCCCCATTCGACTCTTCGTTGATGACTCATTTCCGTAAACGCATCACTTCGATTGATATTGCAAATGTGAGCGAGAATCTTCTCAAACAGTATCGCAAAATACTTGAGGAGCGTGAGCAATTGGTTAAAAAAAAGAAGATAGCAGTAAAGCATCTACCACCAAGAGTTCAGCTTCAGAAGAGTCTCAAGGCGTAGAGATATCTCCAGAGACACTGCTGCTCGAAGCAGGGCCAACCTCCAGTGGTGCAACCTGATTTCCCGATAATATTATAACGAGGAAGCACCAAACAGCACAGCAATGTTTCTAATTCCATGAATTATAGGTTATTCGGTAAGGATGTATTGCAATCTTTGAGCTTATACCCGGGAACGCCGAGCT
>CAIPMW010000111.1 GCA_903866255.1 uncultured Chlorobiaceae bacterium
ACCAACAAAGAGGGATTACCAGTTCACAGTTTCCGCTCGCTTGTCATAGAGTTGGGCACTCGCACTCGGAACCGGTGCAGAATGAAATCCGCACCAAAAAGCCCTGTGATTTTTCAAGACACTGAACCAACAACACTTCAGACCCATGCAATGGTATTGATTCGTTTGTACCCAGTAGATGGAAGTTGACTTTCCTGCCTTTTGATTATACAATAATGAGTTATCGTTTTTTTATTCGTGTAACTTCGGTTTAGGCAAGCATGACCGCAAAGACATGGCCACGAGTGCTGGCTTCCGTTCGTACATGAACTGGTCTGATTTCAAGATGACTTTGTTTGAACGTACGGAAAGCATGCTCTACTTTTGCCAGATCTTTGTACCGGTCGTGAATTTCTTTAGTCGAAAGAAGCTCTTTCTTGACATCGGTTTTGATCACATAGCAACCATCGAACAAAGCTGCTCCTTTCAGGATTTCTTCATTGACTGTAACCATGAAAACCCTCTCCTGATGGGTCAATTCCAGTATATCGTTCAGCTTGTACTGGTTGATCTTTTTCTGAAGAGAGCGTTGTGCAACATCCTTGTCACGCTTGAGGGAACCGGCGAGATAGCTGTTTTTCTCCTCAACAAAGCGCCGGATTTTTTTAACCCGTTCCTGGCTATTCTTTGCCATCCCTGTTATAACCAAAGGCTGCAAGAACATTCTCCATCCCTTCAAGATATTATGAAGTAATATCATACAGCAATAATTCAGGGCCAATTCCTGCTGAATTGTGCTTGAATTATTGCGTCTCAATACATTACTGATTGTCCGTCAACCAAACCAGATTAGCATAAAGGTCATCCTCATTAAAACTCTCTAATTCAAGCACATCACAGGCACCATAACTCGCTGCCATTCTGACTGTACCCAAGCATGAACCTTGCCCGATCAATCGAGCCATGATCTGCCACAACGCAAGCTTTCCCTGACGGCTATTGCCAAGCGCCTTACTGATGCCAAGTCTCTCAGCAAGTGTTTTCAGAGCATACACCACACTAACACGAAGACCTTCATGAAGTTCAACATCCTCAACCTGCAGCAGGGCAGACAAGTTGTCCTTGTAATTTCAGGGCAATTTTTATGGCAGCAACTTCTGCTGCCGAACATTTGGAAATTTTGCCAAGGGTCCGATTCTTGACCTTGCCATCTTCACAATACGATTCACGAAACAAGTATCGATAATAGGTTTTGCCGTTGATAGTGGTTTTGCTGGTGTCGATGTAAATTATGACTATATCAAGGTTTCTTATACTATTCCATAATATAAGAAATAATGTTTTTTATACAAATAAATTAGTGACTACATTTTTTGCGCGTTTTCGCCTTAATAGTACTGCTTATAAGGAGTTAATGAAAAAGTTACCTGGAACCTCCACATACAACATCAGCAGTCCTCCTGGCAATGCGATCTCTTTGATCATCATCTGCTTACCCTGAAGTCAGATGTTACAGCAGGTATCGTTTCTGGAAAAGCTGATAGATGTATCGGCTCCATTGTACAATCAATGGCTCTGGCTCAAGACTGAAGCGAATGTTTCCGGAGCGACCATGAAGCAGGTGAACACCGGAATTTTTCTCCAGCAGAGCATTTACCAGAAAAAAAGGCTCGGCGGCATTGTCGACCCCTTGCTGTGAAGCTGCTCTGACAGGAACATTACCACCACCAGACTGACCAAGGGATGGCGAGGGGAGCTTTTCATGCTGATAAGGAATAAGACGAACTTCTTCTGTGCCAATACTTTGATGTGCCTCACCCCACAGGCGTACATCAACACTTCTGACAGAGGCATCAAAGAGATCAGAAACCTCTTCCTGGGCCACAACTGCGGCAAACTGGAAACGATCTCCGCCGACAATATCACCCATATATCTTCCTCTTTCAACCCAGAGGCCCGAAATGGCCTCTTTACTTGCAGGAATCCAGATACCACTGCCTCTTGCCCGAACAATCAGCTCGGTTTCATTGCGTTGCAAGTCGGCAAGCGATGCCTCGGCTGCACGCAACTCCTTAAGTACTGGTTTAAGATCAGCGATCGTTTTTCCAAGCGCTTGTCGTTCCTTGACCTTCATCTCAACAACTCGTGATTCTGCGCTCTTGACTGCAAACGCAAGATCTCTGTTTTCAAGCCTTACAAGAGGTTGACCAACAACGACGGGCTGGCCGGGTTTTACCAGGTACTCTTTGACATCTCCCGAAACCATATTGACCACTTTGATATCAGGAAAAGATTCTACCACACCTGGCGCATAAATATTGTGTGGAAAAGGCAGCAAAACCGTCAAAAGAATAAACAGCGCAACAAATATAACTGATTGAGCAATAATCCTCCGACGACATTGTAAAAGACGGGAATCAATAAAAAGGTAGGAGATAAACCGGATCGTCGGCAGGAGAACACCGGTAACGACACCAACAATAGCCAGAATTGTTCCAAGAATCAGCCATTTATCAGCGATAAAAAGGATAATACCCAATGAGATCATCACCTTATAGATGGCGCTGAGAATCCCGTAGAGGCTCAGTTCAATTGCTTCATGCCTGTTCTTTGCTGAAGATATGGCTCCACTAAACTTGAAAATATAATGCTCAAGGAGATATCGGATATACTCTGTTGAACGGGCAGACAAATTCGGAATATCAAGAAGATCCGAGAGAATGTAGTATCCATCAAGACGCAGAAGAGGGTTGGCATTAAAAAGTACTGTTGAAACCGAAGCAACAAACATGATGTTGTAGGCAAGAGAATGAAGCGCACCCTGTCCCGAAACAGCCCAATATACAGCTGCCAGGGAGGCAACAAACAGTTCCGCAATCATCCCCGCTGCCCCCACAAAAGCTCGATGCCAGCGACTCCGGAATCCCCAGCTTGACGTCGCATCCATATAGGGAAGAGGAGTGAAAAGCATGAACATTATCCCCATCGTATGCACCTCGCCTCCATAACGGTGACAGGCCACTGCGTGACCGATTTCATGACAAGTCTTGACAAAAACAAGGCCCAGATAGAGTAAAAACAGATTATCCGGAGCAAGCACGGCCTGGGCACTATCGAGTGCAGTATCAGCATTATCAACCACCATCTTGGCTGCCACAAGAAACGTCAGCCCCCAAAGCGCAGCGCCAAAAGGAGTTATAATCCGGTGTACCAGCCATGAAAAACGCTCAAGAAGCTTTTCAGGATCAAAAAGGGGCAGTCTGATAAACAAAATGTTCATGATCTGGGACTGCAACTCTTTTCGTCGGGTCAATGCGTACCTCGAAAACATCTGCCTGGTATCGGGCGAGACATCGGTATCAAGAAGATTCATCGAGTACATCTGACCCAGAAGCATCACAACATCAGCCTGACCGGGAGCCGTTTGCGAAAATTCCTCCATACAGGCAATCCACACCTCTTCAACGGTGCGATCGGCATTAAGGCGCATGATAAAATCGTACGCAGATGGCTGAACACGAAAAAAACGGTTATTGAAAGGGTCTCGAAGGACATACCACTTCTCTCCCCGATAAAACTGCCTCTGAACTGCGACGGTTGAGCGAAGTTTCAGGCGGAGATTGGCAACAAGATGCCATGATTCACTGTAGGTTGTTCCATCTGTCTGCATATCACCACCACAACTTCATAGAGAAAAAATCCATCGTACGATGCAGCATAATCCATACGATGTGCCGTTTACCCACACTCAGCCTTGCCAATCCACTCATACCCGGGCGCCACCACGCCTGACGGCTCTCAGTAATTCGTCCGAGAACAAGAAAGACACTTCCCTTCTGTTCACTGACCGCCATAGGCTCTATTCGGTCCACAAGCACCGTGAACTTCTTTCCGGGTTGACTGATAAACGCTATCTCCCCGCTCTGCCCTGCCTTGAACTCCTGAATATCCCTCTCCGGCACCTTCATCTCTACATACAGATCTTCAAGCTTGGCAACCTTGAGCAGTACATCCCCTTTCCTGACCGGCGCTCCGAGCAACTTTCCAAGATCACCCTCAACAACAACGCCGGTAAACGGTGCCTGGATTTCTGCATGATCAAGATTGTAGCGTATCATCTGAAAACGGCTTTCCGCTTGACGTTTAAGCGCTTCAGCAACTTTCATCTCTCCGAGCGCATTGTGCGCCATCGCTTTCTTTTCCTCCTGCACATATCGCTGGAGGTCAGCAAAGCTCCGAGATTGCTCCAAAAGTAACTGACGCGTATCAAGAAGAAGAAGAGGCTGAAAGGCTGTTACCATATCCCCTGGTTTACGATGTACCCGTTCGATATAACCATCAAAAGGGGCAGAAAGTAACGCAAGATCCCTGGTACGAAGAATAAATGGAGCTTCAACACGATAATCCATGGTGCCAAAAAGAAGAAATGCCAGCAGTAAGCTTGCTGCAACTCCATATATCCGGTGAAGCGTCTGGTCTGTGCCAACGACGGAACTGCCCCAGCGCTTGAAGGTATCAAGCGCCACCGCTCCAAACCAGCGATCGTAGTGCTTCAAATCTGCCAGTCGACGAGAAGCCTGATCGCAGATAATGCGCAAACTGCGTATCTCTTCTCCTGAAAATGGGGTGTCACGCTCACAGGTTAACACTGCAACAACGCTTTGCTCAAGACGAAGAGGAAGCGACAGTATGGCTGGCACTCCCTGGCGTGCCGCAAAATTTTTGTGTTCCCGGACAACCGCTGAGGTACCTTCAGACTCAGGCAAAAGAAGCTCTTCATCCTGATCCATACACTCTTCCATCAACACTTCAAGAGATTGCACAATACCCATTTTCCGATCGAACTTCTCCGTATGACTCAGCGCCTGGAGCCGTATATACTCTCCCTCTTTCCAGCCAAGTGTGACTCTGGAACAACTGAAGCGATAGGCAAGCTCATTACAAAGCGCCATGGCAGCGCCAAGAAATCCGGTGTGCTCGTTCATGCTGAGCATCACATCAAGGGGATCAGGCATACCCGGCCCTTCATGCACGATGGCCCGTTTTGTCCGGTTTGACTTGTACGCAGCAGGAATATCAAACAGCAGTTCCCGCTTCAACTGATCATTACTTCGATCAGTGTCGGAGGCTCTGTAGAACAACGCCATCATCTCCGCATCCGGCTCCTGGCACTGAAGACGAAAGGTGATGAATACTCCTGTGTTGCCAGACTCCGGATCACTTTCTGGAAAAGAGTAGACTAAAGCGCTTTGAAGCGTATTTTGTGCGAGTCCTTCGATAAATGACGGCTCAGCCACACCCGCCCGTACCGCACCAAGCGGCCAGAAACAAAAAGGATTCCAGCCTCCCGCACTTTTTCGCAGCAGTAAAACACGCTCCGCATCAAAAAAACGGCAAGACTCTTCAGCATAAGAGAGCCAGAACTCTCCCTCCCGTCCCTCAAACATCCGGAGAGTACGCAGGCCTTTCAGCCTGTCTTCATAAGAATTCATCAGCAATGCCATGAGGAATAACAATCATATCACCGTTCAGGAAGAAGCATCTTCCCGGTCACTCCGGGTGTTATGAGTGCATCCCTGTTTTCAAACACAATCTTCACCTGCATTACTCCACTTGCAGGGTCAACAACATAAGGGACTTTCGTAATAATCCCTCTCTTTTTTACCTCCTTTGCTCCAACATTGATCAACAGATCTACCATCATACCTTTTTTCAACGTGTAGCTACGGGTATCATCAAGGTTAACAGTCAACAGGCAACGTTCGGAATCAATCAAACGCACCAGCGGTTGTCCCGGCTGATAGACCTCCCCCGCTTTCAAAAAAATCTTCTCAACAACTCCACCGACAGGCGCTTTGAGAATACGACTCTCAAGGGTAGTCTGGGCCATATCATACTCAACCTTTTCCCGCAACTCCTGATTAAGCAACCGGTCTCGTTCTGCAACAGCATTTTCCCACTGCAAAGAGAGCTTGTCAAGCTCTTCCTTGCTGACTGAACGAGTTTCACTATAGAGATGCCGATTGGAATTCAGGCTTTCGGTCAAAGTTCTGACCGTCACTTCCGCCGATTTCAGCTCAGCCCTGTTTTCCCAGATAAGTTTTCTCCGAGCCACTTCAAGCTCTTCCTGCCTTTTTTCAAGGGTAAGAATAACACCTCCCATCTGAACTTTCCGACCCTCTGAAAAGTTGACCCTGTCAATTCTACCCTGTACAACCAGACCAAGGGTCACATCCAGATAAGGCTCAACAACCCCAGATACCACATTTGAATCATTACTCACAGGAACACCTTGCGGGAGAGAGGCCCTTTGAGTGGAATCAATCTTGATGACCGGAGAAGGTGGTGCCGATGAGAGGCCCGTACGACGTCCGGAAACAGCTTTCTCACTCCCTTTTTTTTCGGATTGCTGAAACTGATTTATTAAAAACAGCGTCACCGCAAGCAGAACCATAACAACTGAACCTGCAACCAAATTTCTTTTCATAAAAAAAAACGTCAACGAAACTCCCCGCAGCAAGCAGCGGGGCATCCGGTTTTAGAAGAAGCTAAAAAAAAGTTCACCGCAAACAGCGGGAAATTCAATCCCAGGCGATTAAATTCTTCAAAACTTGCCAACAATCATAGTCCTGCTTTACTCTTTGCCTCCTGCGCCAGACCATAATGATCAAGCAAAGTGCCTTCAAGGGCATAGAGGTTGATCAGGGCATACTGGTAAGCAAGTCGGCTGTCAAGCAAACTCTCCCGTACTTTCAGATAATCCTCTTCTCTTTGAAGCATCATGCGTATATCACTTTTACCCATCCTGAAACGCGACTCCTCTATCGACATAAGCTCTGCATTGACAACAACAACCTGCTCATAATTCTTGACCTGACTGTAGACTCGACCGACGAGACCAGAAACAATCTCCATCTGATTGGCCAGATCGACCCGCTGCATTTCAACTCTCCTGAAAGCCTGCTCTTTCCTCAGGCGGGCAGCATCAGCCTCATTACGACTTTTGATGTCGCCAAACAGTGGAATATTCAACTCAAGACCGAGACTCCATGAGAGATAATCCTTGGAACGCAATTGTTCCAGGGAACTCCGCAAGGTATTATCCAACCCGTTATATCCATAACTTCCCTTCACATCAAGCTGGGGAAGTCGCTGATTTTTTGCATAGAGCGTCCGATCTTTTTCGCGCTCTACAGTCGTCAGGGCACTCAAGTACTGGGGATAACTCTTGTAGGCTTTGCCCAGACTCTTTTCATAATCAGCATCAACAGGCGTAAGAGCAGGGACATCACTCACCTGCAAGGAGACCGGATTCAGCGCTGAACTGCGATCACCGGTCATGGATAACATATTTCTTTTGGCGGTCAACTCCGTCTGTTCCGCTGCGGCAACAAGCGCCTGGCGCAAACGAAGGCCCGATTCAGCATCCAGCACTCCGGTATAGTCAATTTTTCCGGCTTCATGACGACTTTTATTCAGGTTCAGCATCTCTTCGGCTATCGATGCCGAGCGTCTCCTCATCTGCAGCTTCTCCTGTGCCCCGTAACACTGCCAATAGAGCTGGACTGCTCGCGCCACCGTCTCTACGGTAGCTTGCCGGTACCCTTCATAGGCAATGTCGGCATTGGCTCGGGCAATCCGAATATTTGCAGTGGTCACCTGATGCCCTGCACCTTTTAATAGTGGCTGGGAAAGATTCACTCCCAGAAAAGAAGCGTATTCACCATTGTTAGTGTCCTGAAGGTTATTCTTTACTTTTTTCATCTCATACCCCAACCGGTAGGTACTGCCAAACGGGGTCAGGCCTTCGACAGAGGAGTTCCAAAGATTGTTCAGCTCGGAATAGTCGGCAGCGTACAGCCGACTAAGCTTTTGCTGATAGGTATTCTGAATATGATTTCCCTCTCTGGTAGCCGATGCCTTTAATGTCGGTTCATAAAGACCCCTGGCAGCGCTCACAAGCTTTTCATTTGACTGCCATTCAAATTTTTGCACCTGTATTTCATCATTTTTCTCCATCACCTTTCCCAGAAAAGCCTGCAAGCCAAGCCCTGACGCCATAACCCTGACCTGCTTTACAGTATCAGCAACTCCTCCTGCACGTACCACTGATGCCATCAACTGTCCATCCGCTGCAAAACTTTCGGCTGGCAATCCAAGCAATAACGATGGCACAAGCGCCAAAACGCCAATTATTCCTCCCTGCATCCTGCTTTTCGACACACCCTCACGACGACATTCGGACAGTTCGCTATGTCTTTGTTCAGAACTCGTGTCAACAGCTCCCCTTTTGTAGTGATAGCTTCGTTTCATCATCAGCAGCATTGGTAGTTAAAAAAGTTGGACAGTCCCCCAAGAAAAAAAATATTTGCTCCACATACAACATCATATCCGGAAATGCATCGGACCATTCACCAGTTTCAACCCATCCGTTGCCCATGAATAGAGTGACCATTCATAGATGCCCTCCGGAAATTGTTCAAACGGCGCCCATGATATATCCTCAAGCCAACGGCTTGCAAATTCCATCTTGTCCCGCTCTACAACCAGCAGGTACGATTCGGCTCCGGCAACTTCTCCCCAATGGAAGTAGACATTGCCATTGACTACATCAGCATAGGCTCGATGAGCCGCAGGCTTCGCCTCTTCTCCCCTGACTGCCTGCATTATATCCTGACTGGCCACCGCTGCCTGCATGGAACTCCAGCGTGACGAAGCATGATTATCAACCATCCTGTCAACCGCAAGTTCCAGGACTTGAGGTATAAAAGTAACCTGATCCTCATTCCAATAGAATTGGAACTGCTTGTTTTTGACCTTGAGCGATGAGCCAGCATCGTCAAAATACACACTCTCGCCTTGCAAGAAACCTTTCGGGAAGGTCAGGAGTGCATCCGCAGTACCTTTGGTATCAATCGACGCGGCAACGATGATATCTCCCTGCAGGCTTTCCAGTGAAATGCCATCCCCGGCTGTCAGACCATTCATACCATCAACAAATCCCACCGTTATGGTGCCTTCGTTGGTGAGACTCATTTCACCAGTCACCGCATCTGCAGCTACACGGTCAACCGATAATGAGATCGGCAGGGCATTACGAAGTCCAACATTGACTGCTGCCTGGAACAGCGCACTTGATGACTGAACATTAAGACCGCCAGAACTGCTTACCGAACCGGTGTCTGCATACACGGCTACTGCTCCTGATTCGGCATGGAGCAGCGCCAGCACCACATCCTTATACGAGTGATATTCAATGACTCCATTGCTGCTCAGCGTCTGCACTCCCTCATCCATAGTGATAGAGCCACTGCCTGCCTCAACATGAACCGTATTGCCGGAGCTGAGAATATCAGCATACTGATCAACATTCTCGGAGGCGTAAATGGTGATGTTGCCACTGCCACTCTTAATGCCTGCATTCATGATGATGTCACTGCCGACACCATTGGCCTGAAGCGTAACACTGCCGGTGCCGCTGGCGCTTATAGCCACTCCATTGCCATC
Organism: uncultured Chlorobiaceae bacterium; assembly: GCA_903866255.1. GTDB lineage: Bacteria > Bacteroidota > Chlorobiia > Chlorobiales > Chlorobiaceae > Chlorobium. Next base: position 9,487 of record CAIPMW010000111.1, read on the forward strand.
ATCACCATCTTCAAGCGTAATGCTGCCATCAATCGTCACCAGCACGATATTGCCATTGCTCGTTGTCACAAGGTCCGAGAGCGATTGATCCGTCACGAGCAAGGAGCCCGCTATCGTGCTGAACTCATTGACACTTACGGTAACACTGATGACAGTGACGGCATTATCTTCTGTAAGAAAGATGCCTGCCATGTCAAGCTCGGGATCTACGCTCAGAAAATCAACACTCGTGGTTAGATGACGATCCTGAGTGCCAATGGAGCCATAGGATTGCAGGCGCAGATTTGTCGCTGTCACGTTTTTCGTGCTGCCCTCGGCATTGATGATCGCTCCACCGGTACTGACAATACTGACATTCGTCGCTGAAAGGTTGCCTGCCGTGACATCGCCTGCTGCCTTCAACCGCAAACTGCTGCCCGTCGCTGTCACATTGGCGGTACCGTTCATCGTCAAAACACCACCTTCGGCATCAAGACTTATCGTGCCTGTGGTCGAAGTCGTCACATCAACACCACTGCCAACCATGATCGCATCCACCGCTTTCAGTGTGATGTGACCAGTGCCGCTCCGGATATCTGCGCTGAGGACGATGTCGCTGCCGATGCCGTTCGCATCAATCAGAATGCTGCCTGCACCATTCGCGTTAACCGCCATATTGTCATTGTCTGAACCATCGGTCAGCATAACACTGCCATTCGTCGTCACCAGCACAATGTTGCCATTATTGCCCGTCACCAGGTCGCTCTGGGTAGCATCTGTCACTGCAGTCATGCCGCCGGTGCTGGTGAAGTCGCTGACCGTAACAGCGACACCGCTGACCGTCACGCTGTCGTCTTCCGCTACGTAAATACCCGCACTGTCGGCGCCTGCGCTCAGGGCCGTCAGGTTCGTTGTGTTCGTTGTCAGATGACGAAGCACCGTGCCTGTCGCATCATCGGACTGAAGACGCAGGTTCGTCGCCGTCACGTTCTTCGTGCTGCCTGTTGCGTTGATGATGGCGCCAGCATCGCTGAGGATGCTCACACTGGTGGCGGTCAGGTTGCCAACGGTAATGTCGCCAGCAGCAGTGAGGCGAAGGCTGCTGCCGGTCGCCATCACATTGGCGGTGCCGTCCATCGTCAAAACCCCGCCTTCGGCATCAAGACTTATCGTGCCTGTGGTCGAGGTCGTCACATCAACTCCACTGCCAACCATGATCGCATCCGCAGCTTTCATCGTGATGTGACCAGTGCCACTCCGGATATCTGCGCTGAGGACGATATCGCTGCCGATGCCATTCGCATCAATCAGAATGCTGCCTGCACCATTCGCGTTAACCGCCATATTGTCATTGTCTGAACCATCGGTCAGCATAACGCTGCCGTTTGTCGTAACCAATACAATGTTCCCGTTCTTGCCCGTCACCAGGTCACTCTGCATTGCATCTGTTACTACCATCGTACCGCCGGTGCTGGTGAAGTCGCTGACCGTAACGGCGACACCGGTGACCGTCACACTGTCATCTTCCGTAACATAGATGCCAGCGCTGTCGGTGCCCGTGCTGAGTGCCGTCAGATTCGCTACGTTCGTCGTCAGGTGACGAAGCACTGCGCCAATGGCATCGTCCGATTGCAGACGCAGGTTCGTCGCCGTCACGTTCTTCGTGCTGCCTGTTGCGTTGATGATTGTGCCAGCGTCGCTGAGGATGCTCACACTGGTGGCGGTCAGGTTTCCAACCGTAATGTCGCCAGCAGCAGTGAGACGAAGGCTGCTGCCGGTCGCCGTCACATTGGCGGTGCCGTCCATCGTCAAAACCCCGCCTTCGGCATCAAGACTTATCGTGCCGGAAGTAGCAGTAGTAATATCTACAGTTGACTGCAAGGAGATACTACGGCCTGCCAAAAGCGTGATGTGACCCGTTGTCGAGATAATATCGGCATCAGTTTTTACGATAATATCGCTACCCCCGCCAATTGCCTGCAACAGGATGTTGCCACTGCCGTTAGCGTTCACACCCCCATTCACCGGAACCGTGCCGTCTTCTATCGTCAGGTCGCCTGCTGTCGTGCGAATCACAATCGAGCCATTGCTGCCGTTCGTGCTGGTCG
>CAIPMW010000112.1 GCA_903866255.1 uncultured Chlorobiaceae bacterium
GATGTACATGGAATTAATATATCAATTAATTTCATATAAAACAAATACTTTGATGTAATTTACATGGGTACAAAACACGTAAAAAGCCTATAATTCATTAGGAATCAATAGGTTATATGCATTTTGGCCGGGGAACTTCGGACTAAAAGCCTCAATATCACCCTGAGAAAAATACGGTACAAAAAACAGAGGCTCTTGTCAGTCCCCCCAAATCACGTTTTGTTACGAATTGCCCCATCGAAATGAACGGTCAGAATACTTAATGGCCAGTCGCAGGTGACCCTATGATCTCTTTTGCCGGTAGCAATCTCCGCAATAATATCCAGTTCCAGTTCGCTGTAAAATTTTCGTGCGGAGGTTAGGCCGTCGAGGGCAAAAGCAGGAATGCACTGCAAGCTTGCCATGAGTGGGACACCACCGGCAAGCAGGATGCTGCGGTATCCATCAATACCGACAAAGGCGTTTTTTGTATGCTTCGCTGACTGGGCGATGATGATGGCCAGTTGACCGGGGGTGAAGTGGTGAAGGCTCTGTGACATGACCATGAGGTCAAAGCGACCTTCAGGAAACTCTGGCAGGTCGAAGGCATTGAGAAGTTGAAAGTGAAGCGGAAGTTTTTTTTCTGTTGCAAGACGGTTGCCCTCTTCAATAAATTGTGGCACAATATCCGAAGCGGTAATTGAGACAGGCAGATGTTTATTCTGCACCGCTTCGGCAAGCGCTACCGCCAGGCCTCCTGAACCACTTGCCAGTTCAAGAATACTGGCGTTCGGATGTTCACGTGTTACCACTTTTTCAAGAAGGGAGAGCAGCAGGGATACATATCGGGGGTAGAGTTGCATCATGCTGTTTTGGCGGTCAAGCGCCTGCACCATGTTCATCTTTTCGTTTTCTGACAAGGTGTTGTCGTCCATAAACTCTGTGTCTGTTGTGCGCAGCATCCTGTCAAGGACTTCAGTCAACAACGAGGCCCCACCAAGCTTTTGCGATATACAGTATCGTTCTTCTAAAAAAAGAGATATAACGTTATTGGTTGTCTTTTCAAGTTCTTCCATGCTGTGCCATGCCGGAGGGAATTCACCCGATGCGCGAAGGGTTTCAAGTACCAGGCCGCCCTCTTTTTTCAGTTGAAGCATGATGTTTGATGAAAGTGTTAGTACCGGTCAAGGTTGAACTTCTCACCGAGGTACATTTTTCTGACTTCCGGGTTTGCCGCGATCTCTTCTGAAGTGCCCTGCATGAAGATGCTGCCGTCGAAAAGCAGATAAGCGTGACTGGTAATGGAGAGGGTTTCGTGGACGTTGTGATCGGTGATAAGTACACCGATGTTGCGTTTGGCAAGCCCGTCAACAATCTGCTGGATATCCTCAACGGCGATTGGGTCAATGCCAGCGAAAGGCTCATCAAGCAGAATAAATTTGGGGTTGAGTGCCAAAGCTCTTGCAATTTCAGTGCGTCGTCGCTCACCTCCAGAGAGGGTATAAGCCATGCTTTTGCGGATATGGGTTATATTCAGCTCTTCGAGCATCTTGTCGACTCTCTCTTTTTGCTCTTTTATTGAGAGCGAGGTAAATTCAAGCACACCGAGGATGTTCTCTTCCACTGTCAGGTTTCGGAAAACGGATGCCTCCTGGGGAAGGTAGCCGACACCGAGACGTGCCCGTTTGTACATTGGCAGTCGGGTGATGTTTGTCGAATCCAGAAACACTTCGCCACTGTCAGGTCGAACCAATCCGACAATCATGTAGAAGGTTGTGGTTTTTCCGGCGCCGTTCGGACCGAGAAGCCCCACGATTTCCCCCTGCTTGACCTCGATGGATGAGCACTTGACAACTTCGCGCTTGTTGTAGCTCTTCTTGAGCTTGCTGCAGCTCAGTGTTGCCTTTATGCCGGTAAGGTTGGTTCTCGGTGTTGGTAGCATAATTTAAAAACAGACAATAAAAAACGAGGCTGCGCACCTCGTTTAATATAATTGTTACAGCCAGCCAAAAATGAACCTTTCGGTTGCCGTTAGTCCCTGAATCGCTGTTCCACTTCTTTCGTGGGTTTTGCATAACCCGATGCCTTGGGAGAAGAACCTCTTAACCCCGAGGACATTCCACCATAAAGCTGCGGATAAGCATTGGCTCCGAGTCTCTTTGTGCACTTGCCAACATTTTCCAGAGCATCACCAACGACCCACCAGTGCCCGTCGATGAAGACCTCCAACAATCTTCCATAGGCTGCTGCACCGTCCGTAAAAACTCCTGATAAATTAGCCATGATAGCCCGCTTTTAAGGTTACAAAATTCATCCTTCTGTGAGTTTAACAAAACTACCGTTCAAAAAAAAATAATATTTTCATTTACCGGAAACAGAACTATTGTATTGAGCGAATTTTTGCGAAAAGCTCTCTATACTGGCTCGTGGCCAGCTCGCTCTCATCGTCAGGAAGCGCCACATACTTGGCTAAAATCTCCAGAACGGGTCGCTCAAGGTGGTTAGCAATGTTGAGGATGCGGGCAGGATCCTCTTTAAGTGCCAGGATGATGAACTTTTCAACCTGGCTCCGTTTCATTTTTGTGAGTATCTGAGCCATCATCTTTTCGTCAAGGTGGCTTGCTACTTTGCTGAAATATTCCAGAGGAAGGTCGTTGGCGTATCCAGTAACTTGATCAATTCCCATTTTGATGCATACCTGGGCGGCAATCCGCGGACGGATATGTTCGACCATAAGCGGTATGACCATGAAATTCGGGATGTATTTGACAATCATCCCTATGGCGTTGTAGAGATCGTCAAGCCCTTCAGTTTCATGGTCGACAAGTTTTTTCCCCCAGGAAAGCAGCTCACGTTGTTGCTGCGGCTGCAACTGCTGCAGCGTTTCTGGTACAGGCTCCTTGCTCCATGCAAGCAATTCATCCAATTCACTCATTTGTACGTTCAGTTATATTATCTGTTTCTGCGGAGCATCAGGCACTCTGATTTCTTTATTGTGCGTAGTTTATAAAAAAAAAGCAGAATAGAAAACCGGAAAAGCATTCTGCGTGATGGCTGCAACATTGACCGTAATAGTTATATTCACCTCTTTGGCATGGAGATGAGTGGAATATAACGTAAGGAATGGTGAAGAGGTATGGTGCTTTTAACGGTTGAAGGGTTACAGAAAAAATATGGTCTGAAGCATCTCTTTGAGGATGTTTCGTTTGGCATTGATGATCGCGATAAGATTGGTATTATCGGAGCGAATGGGAGTGGCAAGAGTACGCTGCTGAAAATTCTTGCAGGAGTTGAGACGCCCGACAAGGGTAAGGTGATGGTGGCCAACCAGAAGCGGATTGCTTACCTGCCGCAGGATTCACCCTATAATCCTGAGGATACCGTTCTGCAGGCGATTCTGAAGTCGAGTGACAAGGTGATGGATCTTATCTATGAGTATGAGGTGGTCTGCAAGGAGCTTGAGACGAAACACAGCGATGACCCTTCGTTGCTTGAGCGGATGAGCAGGCTCGCTCACGAGCTTGATGTGACGGGCGCCTGGGAGCTGGAGTCGAATGCCAAAACGGTGCTTGGCAAGCTTGGCCTCTACGATTTGACGGCCATCATGGGCACACTCTCCGGTGGTCAGCGCAAGCGGGTCGCGCTCGCTCATGCGCTGGTGGTGCCGAGCGACGGACTGATTCTTGATGAGCCGACCAACCATCTTGATGCCGACAGTGTTGAGTGGCTTGAGCAGTATATCCGTCGCTATCAGGGGGCGGTGCTTCTCATTACCCATGACCGCTATTTTCTCGACCGTGTAGCGACGCGGATGCTTGAGCTTGATGGCCGCACTGCAACCACCTTTACCGGTGGCTACTCAAGCTACCTGCAACAGAAGGCCGAACAGGAGGAGCAGGCGATACGGGACGATCGCAAGCGTCAGGCGCTTGTTCGCCAGGAGCTTGACTGGATGCGCAGTGGCTGCAAGGCGCGAACCACCAAACAGAAGGCGCGTATGCTTCGGGCCGAGAGTCTGGTCTATGCGCCGAGAAAGGAGAAGACGAAGGAGCTTGATATCGGTCTTGGCGCAGGACGTCTCGGCGATAAAATCGTCGAGTTTCATAAGGTATCAAAGTCCTACGGCGACAAGGTGCTGCTTCGCGACTTTGAATATCACCTCCAGAAAGGGGATCGTATCGGTATTATCGGACCGAATGGTTCTGGTAAAACCACCCTGTTTGAGATGATTACCGAGCGTGTCAAGCCTGACAGTGGCCATATCGATATGGGCAAGACGGTGAAAATCGGCTACTACGATCAGCAGAGCCGTGGCCTTGACGATGACAAGCGGGTGATTGAGTGTATCCAGGCGGAGGCAGAACAGATTACCACCAAGGATGGCTCGGTGCTTTCGGCCTCAAAAATGCTTGAGCGCTTTCTTTTTGCCCCATCCACCCAGTACAGCTATGTGCGTACCCTTTCCGGCGGAGAGCGGCGGCGCCTCTATCTGCTGCGTCAACTTATTGGTTCGCCCAATGTGCTTCTGCTTGATGAGCCGACCAATGATCTCGATATTCCCACCTTGAGGGTACTTGAGGATTATCTCGATAGCTATCAGGGTTGCCTGATGGTGGTGAGCCACGATCGCTATTTTCTTGATCGCACGGTTGAGTATATTTTTGCTTTCGAGGCAAATGGCACCATTCGTCGCTATCCCGGCAACTATACGCTCTATCTCGAACTGAAGGCATCGGAGGCAAAGGGGGAGCAGAAGCCGGTGAAAAAAGTGGCCGAAGCGCCGAAGCCTGTAGCCCCGGCTTTGCCAAAGCAGAGCAAACTCTCCAGCAAGGAGAAGCGTGAACTTGAGCAGCTTGAGCGCTCGATTCAAGTGGCGGAGAGCCGTCAGTCAGAAATAGCGGTGCAACTTGCTACCGCTGGAGCTCATTTTGCGTTGCAGCAGAAGCTTGGTGCCGAGCTTCAGAGGCTCCAGCAGCAGCTCGAAAAGGAGATGGCCCGATGGAGCGCACTTGCCGAGGAGGCGTAATTGTAAAAACTGGAACGTCATGACTGTTACAGCATCCATGATCATCAATAATCTTGAAGCGCTCTCAAATCCCGAGGCGGCGCTCTTTGCGCAGAGGTTTTTTAAAACCGGCCCCGGCGAATATGCTGAAGGTGACCTTTTTCGTGGCATTCGGGTGCCAGTGTTGAGAAAAATGGTACCTGCGCTTGATGGTACGCCATTGCCGGAGGTTATCCGCCTGCTCGAATCTGCTTTTCACGAAGATCGCCTGCTTGCCCTTTTGCTGCTCATGCGTCGTTTTGCAAAGGGTAATGAGGCGCTCCGTCAACAGATCCATGAGATCTATCTGGCTCATACCCGCTTTATCAACAACTGGGATCTTGTAGATATTTCATCCCAATACCTTGTTGGCGCTTTTTTGCACTTGCGTGCCCGATCGTTGCTCTACCAGCTTGCCGCATCGCAGATTTTATGGGAGCGAAGGATTGCCATTACCGCCACCTTTCATTTTATCCGGAAAGGTGAGTTTGACGACACGCTTGCCCTTGCCGAGCTTCTGCTTGATGACCCGCAGGAGCTGCTGCACAAGGCGACAGGCTGGATGCTTCGCGAGGTAGGCAAGCGTGATCTGCCAACCCTCGAATCATTTCTGCAACTCTATTACCCCCGGATGCCGAGGGTGATGCTCCGCTATGCCATTGAACGGTTTCCTGAAGAGAGACGGCTGCTGTATCTCAAGGGGCTGGTGTAGCTTTTGTTAGTTTTATGATTTTTCAAGGGTAAACTCTGGGTTAATGCTTGCTGGGTTTTATCAAGCCGCTCTTCCCAGTTTCGCGTTCAGCATCCTTATTTCGGTGTCTAATGGTAGGGATAGAAAAGGTAGAAGGTAAAAGAGAGCCCGGCAAGAATCCACATCCCTCCGCGCACCTCCCGCACTTTTCCGGTAAAGAGTTTCAGGAGAACCCAGGCAATAAACCCGGCAGTTATTCCAACACCGATATTGAAGGTGAAGATCATAAGGGCAATGGTCAGAAAGGCCGGGAGAAGTTCGCTGTAGTCGGTGAAATCCATCTTTGTCACCGATTGCAGCATGAACATGCCGACAACAACGAGCGCTGGCCCGTAGGCGTAGGGCGGAACAATAGTCAGCAGGGGTGAAAAAAAGAGGGCAAGGCCGAAGAGTGCGGCCACAACAAGCGCGGTAAATCCGGTTTTTCCGCCTTGCTCAATACCGGCGGCTGACTCAATATAGACACCCGCAGTTGTGGTGCCAAAGAGCGAAGCGGCAATGGTCGAGAGCGCATCGACCAGCATCGGCTTTTCAATCTCCGGCAGGTTATCATGTTCATCAAGCAGATTGGCTCTCGACGACAAACCGAAAAGGGTGCCCATGGTATCAACAAAATCCATCACCAGCACACTGATGATGATGCTGGCAAATCCCCAGGTCAACGCCCCCTGCAGGTCGATTTTCATAAAGATTGGTTCAATGGAGGGTGGCATACTGAACGCTGCTGCGGGAAGAGGAGCAAGGCCAGTCAACAGAAATGCTCCCGTTGTCAGAGCCATACCGACAAGAATTGCGCCTGTTACCCGCTGGATGAGAAGAACGGCGGTAAGCAGCAGGCCGCCAAGGCTCAGGAGAACCGGGAGTTGCGCAATATTGCCCAGTTGAACCGGCGCACCGGGTACACCGAGCGTCACAACCCCCATTTCACTGAGGCCAAGAAAAGCAAGAAAAAGACCGATTCCTCCCGAAAAACTGTGCTTGAGTGAAGAGGGAATAGCTTCAGCCAGCCATTGGCGGAGTCCTCCGATGGTAATCAGGGTGAAGAGAACGCCGCCAATAAAGATTGCCGCCATGGCCGTCTGCCACGAGTAACCGAGTGTCTGCACCACGGTATAGGCAATAAAGGCATTTTCGCCCATGTAGGGTGCAACAGCAAAGGGACGTTTGGCATAGAGGCCCATCAGCAGGGTGCCAAAGATGGAGGTGAGAATCGTTGCCGTCATTGAGGCCCCTTTCGGGATACCCGCTGCCGCAAGGATAGCCGGATTGACAATAATAATATAGGAGAGGGTAAAGAAGGTGGTAATGCCAGCAATTATCTCCTGTCGGAAATTGGTGCCGTGCCTGTCAAAATCGAAGTATGAACGCAGTGCCATGATCGGGTAGCGGGAAAAGATTATATTTTCGGAAAGTAAACATAAAGAGTGACAATGGGGAAGCCTGAATGGTAAAAGGGTTGGTGTTGCAGGTACCTCAATAAATTTTCACCGGAAGTTCTAGAAAAAAACAGACAATAAATCCCTGTAACGTAATACGATAAAATTAGTTAATTTTTTTAGAAAGTTTTTTTCTGGTGTGCACCGTTACTTTTTTTGCTATTGTCATAACAGGACGATTAATACCTGTTTCGGCAAGTAACTTTCCGGCAAACTCCATAGCAGCCTGTCGGACTTAAGATAAAGAAGCTGGTCACAAAAAAGCCCTCGACCGTCCTTTTTACGTTCATTTTCGCAATCGAAAACCAAGTCAAGCGCATAGAACACCAAAAAAGCCCCAATTGGCTGCCTTGTACTGCTGATTTTGACTTACAAGCGGCCATTACTGGTGTTTTTGGGCGTGGCTTCATCAAGACATGCAGTCTTTTCAGATTCCAGGCAAGGCTTACCAGCGTCCATTCGGCATCGGCATTTTCCAATCCTCGACGCTTAAATTGTCGATACCCAAGCACCGATTTAATAATCCCGAATACCGGTTCGACCGTGCTCTTACGAACGGCATAAATGGCTTTCCCTTCCGGGGTTTTCAAGCGGTACTTCATTTTGGTCACACTGTCGGCATCTTCGGCCAAGGGCTCCGGTTTACTGAGGCGTTTTTCAAGGTGCCGATTATGTTTGTCTCTGCCAACAGCTATCAGCGGATTGATGTCCGCATCTTCACAGGCCTCGACATTGGACTGGCTGAAATATCCAGCATCAGCTATAATTTCTTTGACTTGACCGAGTTGTTCGGGTAACTGTTTCAGCACTTCGATTGCTGGTTTGATTTGCTGTTTATCGTTGGATTGCTGGGTTACATGAGTTGCAACAATCAGCATGGTGGCGATATCAACGCATGTTTGGGCATTGAACGCCTGTATGAATCCGCCTCCACTTGTCGGCATAATTCGGGATTCTTCATCGGTCAGGTTAACCTGATCATGAGGTTTCGGCCCTGGCTCTGGCGGCTTGGGTGCTTTACCTCCTGGTTTCCGGTCTCGTTCTTTGGCTTTTCTTTCCCGTTCGGCAAGCTTGTTCTCGTAGACTTGCTTTTCCTGTTTATAGCGTTCAGTCGCCCGTGCTTCTATTTTTTTCTTGGCTTCCGCTATCGTTGCAAGACGTTGTTCGCGCCGTTCAAGCTCTTCCGGAATTTTCATGCCATCTGGAATCGATGCTTGATCAGCCTGATCTGCCAACAACCATAATTGCTCCACTTCTTGTTTGAGTTGTTGTTCAATTTTACACGCATGCTGCCAGCTCAGCGCCTGATGCTTCGAGGCATTGGCCTGAACTTTCGTGCCATCAAGACTCACGGCTCCAAGCTTCAGCATCCCCATTTCATTGGCAATGATGAGAATCTGGTTGAACAAATCCTTCAGCTCTGTTGAAAACCGTTTCCTGAACATGGCGATGGTATCATGATCCGGGTGTTGATTGCCAGTAATGTAACGGAACGCTACAGAATCATAGGTTGCCTGTTAAAGCTTTCTGCTCGAAAACACTCCGGTTGAATACCCATAAAAAAGCAAGGAGAGCAACAAGGCTGGATCATACGGCCTTGACCCTTTACCCCCATACACTCCTCTGAGTGATGAAACGTTGAGTTGACCGACCATATCAACCACAAAACGGGCCAAATGATCTTTGGGTAGCCACTCCTGAACTGATGGGGGAAACAAAAACGGTGTATCTCGGTCTGCTATGATAAAATCAATACTCATAAGACAAAATCGGACTAAAAAAACTGAAGCTTTCGATAGAAAAGATTACATCTAATTGATATCAATATAACGCTTTATGAGGATTTTTTAAAATATTTTTACGTATCTTAAGTCCGACAGGTTGCTAGGTGTAGCGATTTTCTGACAGTTCGTTCCTTTGTGTGTAATGATTGTGCTGCGTATCGCTCCCTTCCGATACCATACAGTCACATGTTTTCCAGAGTTCTGACAAGTATCGCTCAATTTTGTAAGCAAGCATTACTGCAAAAATATGACCACGAGTGCTTGCCTCAGTTCGTACAAAGACCGGCCTGATTTCAAGATGCCCCTGTTTGAAAGTACGGAAGGCATGTTCTACTTTTGTAAAATCGTTGTATCGGTCATGGACTTGCTGAGTTGAAATAGTCTATTTTTTTTATATCAGTTTTGATTACATAGCATCAATCAAAAAGTGCTTTTTCTTTGAGTACATCCTCATTGATTGTTACGGCAAAAACCCTATTTCCACCGACCACTTCCAGAACATCAAAACATCATTTATCTTGTAATGGCCTATTTTTTTATGAGGATATGGGAGAAGAAGCATGAGCCAATTACAGCCAGATGCCGAGTAGCGTCTCGATACGGGCTGTGCCCTACTCGGCGACCGGTCATTGAGTTAGCGCGAAGCGCGTATCGAAATGACCTTATCAACAAGCAGTGATTTAAGGCAATGATGGGTTTTATGTATATCTTAAAGTGCTCTGATGGAAGCTATTATACCGGCAGTACTGTCAATTTTGAAATTCGTTTCCATCAACATCAGTATGGAAAGGGTGCAAATTATACGAAAAAGAGACTGCCAGTAGAGTTGATCTATTTTGAAGAGTATTCGAGAATAGATGATGCTTTTTACAGAGAAAAGCAGGTGCAGCATTGGAGCAGGAAAAAGAAAAAGGCTTTGATTGAATGCAAATATTCTGATTTGCCGGTGCTTGCGAAAAAGATATGGAAGAAGGGAGCTTGAACCGCGCCTCGATACGCGCTTTGCGCTACTCGGCGACCGGAGGCGGTGGTGTATAATAGTTGGGACACTGAGTAGGCCCCACAGGCCGTATCGAAGTGTCCTCAGTGAGCGGTGGTGGCCTGGTTAGGTTTAGATTGGTCGTTGAGTAGGGCGAAGCCCGTATCGAAATGACTTGTACCTACCAAGGATATAAAAACAACCAGGGGGCATATTGTCCCCACATAACATTATTTTATCATGAGCACTACCAAACTGTTTGAAGAAAAAAAGAGCAAGGCCATCGGGATGCCGAAACAGAGATCAAGTACTTCTCAGTAATTGAAGCAATACAATGGTACGAAGAAAACCAGAATCCAGTAATTGATTTGAAATGAGCAGAATAAGAATAAAGAATTTTGGGCCAATCAAGGAAGGTTGTCAGGAGAATGATGGCTGGATTGATATAAAAAAAGTTACACTATTTATCGGTAATCAGGGTAGTGGAAAGAGTACCATAGCAAAGTTGATTTCAACATTTTCCTGGATGGAAAAAGTATTAACCCGAGGTGATTATAAACCAAAGGATTTTACAGATTACAATCGTTTCAGAAAGACCTATTGTGCTTATCATCGTCTTGAAAATTACTTTTTTGATATAAAGGGTAACGATATTTCGGAAATAGAGTTTCAGGGAGACTCTTATTGTTTTAAATATGCAGATGGGAATTTACTGATTAATGAAATTTCTGAAAGAGGTAACTATGCTTTGCCTCAAATAATGTATGTGCCATCCGAAAGAAATTTTATTGCCAATGTTAAAACGCCAAAAGCCTTAAAGCTTACATCTGATTCATTAGTTGAGTTTATTACGGAATTCGACAATGCAAAAAATGAGATGAGAGGCGCTCTTAAATTACCTATAAATGAAGATGTTTATGTTGAGTATCAACAATTAAATGACATTGTCTATGTTAAAGGAAATAATTATAAAATTCAACTGAGAGAGGCCTCATCAGGATTTCAGTCGATTGTCCCACTTTACCTTGTTTCAAGGTTTTTAGCAAACTCTGTAAAGAAACAATCTGACATTTCAAGCAATATGAGTAGCGAAGAGATGGAAAGATTTCGGAAGGGAGTTGAGGAGATATGGGCAAACGACTCACTGTCAGAAGAGCAACGAAGGGTAGCTCTATCGGTCTTATCCTCAAAGTTTAATAAAACGGCCTTTATTAATATAGTTGAAGAGCCAGAACAGAATTTATTTCCAGCGTCACAACGGGAAATACTTTATAGTTTACTGGAATTCAACAACATGAATACTCCAAACAGGTTAATTATTACAACGCACAGCCCTTACCTTATTAATTATATAACGCTTGCGATCAAAGCTCATGCCTTAAAGTGTAAAGTCACAACAGATGATCACTCTAAACGATTGAATGAGATTGTTCCTCTTGTGGCTACTGTTTCTGCCGATGAGATAGCAATTTATGAACTTGATGAGTTGCGTGGTTCAGTACGAAGGTTGAGCAGTTATGAGGGTATTCCATCAGACAGGAACTATCTGAATCAATATCTTGGTGCGGGCAATGAACTTTTTGACTCACTGCTTGCCATTGAAGAGGAGCTATGAGTGTAAATTATTTTCTGGCAGAGTGTCAGTTCATCACCAAAGCAAAGCGATTTGGTTTGGTTGATACTGAAGATCAATCACCGACAACCGTTTCTTTCGATAATGATGATCGCTGGAATGCGACGGTGATCAACAATAACTCAATCGAAATTCTTTTTACAGCGATTGATAATTGTATTGAGATATGGCGTGAAAGTGGAGAGATGGAGAGCCGTTGTGATGCCATGTTGATGTATGGTGTTACACTGTTATTTGTCGAGTTGAAAAATAAGAGAGGTTCTTGGCAATCTGAAGGGTTGCAGCAGATTGAGGCAACCATGAAACGGATGATCGTGGAGAATCCGGCATTGTTCAATAATTTTCCACGACGAAAGGCCGTTGTTGCCAATGCCAGGCATCAGTTTCCCTGCTTTCATGCAGCAAATCTTGAACAGCGGGAATATTTCTGGAAAACCCATAGAACAAGAGTACAGTTTGATGCAGAGATTGTGGTTGAGTAGCTATTTTCGGTCGCCGAGTAGGCCGGAGGCCGTATCGAGGCGTAGGTTGGTATGCGGGACACTTCGGTACGGCGCTTTGCGGTACTCAGTGCCCGGCTTTGGGGGGGGGGGGCGTTTGGGTGCTGAGTAGGGCGAAGGGCGTTTGGACGCCGAGTAGGCCGCAGGCCGTATCGAGGCGCAGAGGCTTGGCGCTGGCCACCTCGATACGCGCTTTGCGCTACTCGGTGACCGGTGGCTTGGTTAGGGGAAAATAGGGCGTTGAGGGGGGGCAAAGCCAGTATCGAAACGACTTGTGCCTACCAAAAGGATATAAAAATGCTCAATTGGACATGTTGTCAAAACATAACATATTTTAGCATGAGCAATATCAAGCTGTTTGAAGAAAAAAAAGTGCGAAGCCACTGGGATGCCGAAATCGAGGTTTGGTACTTCTCAGTAATTGATGTCGTTGAAATATTAACAGACAGTCCCAGACCCAGAAAATATTGGAATGCCCTGAAAACAAAACTACAAGCAGAAGGAAATGAAACGTCCCAAAAATTGGGACAGTTGAAAATGCAGGCAGAAGACGGAAAAATGCGGGAAACAGATGTCGCTGATACAGCAACATTGCTGCGGATTATTCAGTCCATCCCTTCGCCCAAAGCAGAACCCTTTAAACAATGGCTGGCGAAGGTAGGTTACGAACGGATGCAGGAGATAAATGAGATCCATCATTGGGTATGGATAGAGCGCGTGTAAACTGGCAGAAAATGGGGCGTAGCGAAAAATGGATTCAGCAACGCATGACCGGGCAGGAAACCCGAAACAAACTCACTGATTATTGGAAGGAGACGGGCATAAAAGAATTTCAATTTTGATAAAGAGGATGAACTTTTCCACCAAGCTGGTGGAAAAGTTCCACGAACTGGATGCCGAGTAGACCAAAGGTCGTATCGAGGCGGAAGTGTACTCGGTGACCGGTGGCTGTTGTGTATTGAAAGTATATTAAGCAGTGGCATTGAGTATCCTAATCAATAATTACTAAAAATGGAAAAAATATTGACTGAATTGTTGGTTGAGTTATTGGATTATCTGAGTAAAGATCAGAGAAATTCGGAGTTGGTTGAGATTGATTTTTCGGAAGAAATTAAGAAATTAATAATTGATAAACTTGATAAAATCCCCTCTTCAGATAAAATTAACCAGCTTAAAGATCGTGTCGTTGAATGCGCATGGGGAACTTATATTATTGGTATTGCATGGAAGAGTAGTATAAAAGAATTGTGTTTAGTAAGTGAGGAGGGGAGCTGGCCAATTGTTTATATTAAACATGGTGGTAACATTGTTATTAAGCAATTAGAAATTCGAAAATATTTAAATAATACACAATATGGAAATATTTTTCTATACTGATATTTGATAATTATTTGTATAAAATTGTTTTGCTTTTGTTTGCTTTGTAAAAAGTAACCTTGTAGATATATTAATAATATTTATTTATATGTTTAAATCAATATTTTCGTTTGAAGGAAGAATTAGGCGATTAGAGTTTGTTATTAGTTGGGTTGCTCTATTGATGATGGCTTTTATGTTAAATTTATTG
This sequence comes from uncultured Chlorobiaceae bacterium, assembly GCA_903866255.1. Classification (GTDB taxonomy): domain Bacteria; phylum Bacteroidota; class Chlorobiia; order Chlorobiales; family Chlorobiaceae; genus Chlorobium. Next base: position 13,674 of record CAIPMW010000112.1, read on the forward strand.
ATCTCCTATTTTTTTCCTCTATCAAGGATGGCTTATTATCTACTAATAATGCCACTCATATATATATTATTATCACAAAAAGCTAAAAGATGTCATGATATAAATGAAAGTGGGTGGATGCAATTAATTCCATTTTACGAATTTTATCTTATGTTTAAGGAAGGTGACTTCGGTGATAACAAGTATGGGAAAAACCCAAAAGATCAGTATAAGGATAATCTGAAAAATAAACCAGTCGTCTCTATTACTGACACAAATATTAAGAAAAAAAATAATGAGTTAAATATATATTCACTACAAAACGATTTCGACACCAAAAAGAATGCTTTAGTAAAACTTAAAGAAGAAAAAATTATATCAGATAACTTATATGAAAATAAATTACTTGATTTAGAAAATCAATTCAAGACAGATAAGGAAGATTTGCTTCTTAAGCTTAATAATAAAAAAACAGATCAAGCAATTTCTGAGAGATTTAATTCTGAGAGAAAAACGTTGGATCAATCTTTAGACTTAAAGTTACTTACCAAAGAAGAGCATCAAGTAATGGTTGCTGCTCTTTATAGTAAGATTAAAAAAGACGTACAATATGTTATTGAAAAGGAGGTTAATAAACCAAATACTTCAGTGCATGAGAGTAATTACTCCTCGGTTTTCGATGCTTCTTCTGTTGTTTTTTTTGCGTCTTTAGGGGTGGTAATAGTTATGATTGTAATAGTTGCTGCAGTATCAAGCGAAGCACCTACAGCTCCTGAAGCTCCAGTAGATGCACCCATCGAAGCTCCCTCAAAATATCTACATCCATCTATTACGACTGAAATTCTAAAAAATGAATGGGTTTATAAAATTGGTGAAAATTATGGTGGTGGTATAATTTTTTCTCTTGATAGTACAGGTAAACATGGTTTGATTGCTTCAGCAGAAGACCAAAGTTCTTGGAGTGAATGGGTGAATGCATTATTAATATGCAGGAAATATCGCGGGGGTGGTTTTAGTGATTGGTATCTACCGAGTAAAGATGAACTTGATAATCTTTATAAATATTGCAATGCTGTAGCTGATACTTTGGAAAGCGACGATAAAACTAGCGTTTATTGGACATCAACAGAGATAAGTGCGACACATGCGTGGGCTCAGAATTTTAGTAATGGTACTCAGATTTCTGGTGCGAAAGACGCTTTGGCTCGTGTTCGTCCTGTACGGGCTTTTTAATCTCTAAGTGTTAAATTTACAAACGGTTGCGGTGATTTTTGTTAAACTTTTCTCAAAAACAAGATACCTTGCGCCGGGGGGCGTTCATTTAAGAAAAATCTCCTCGTAATAGTATGGTTTTTATACTCATTATTGCTAAGTGTTTTGTTATGGATTTTAAGGAAACAATAAATATAATTAAAATAATTTTTGAGTTTTTTGTGCCATTAATATCTATTTTCACCTTAATTAAAGGTATTTTTGAATACTCAAAAGCACAGAAATGGAAAAAATCTGAGTTTCTTGTCAAAGAAATCAAAGAGTTTAATAATGATTCTGATGTACAAAATGCATTTTTAATGCTTGATTGGAATAATATAGATATAACAACTTTAAATATAAATGTAGAGGAGACTAAGAAGTTCTATTTTAATGATCATCTGTTTGAAAATTCGTTAAAACATCATAAGGAAAAAACATTTACTCCAGAAGAAGCAGTTATTAGATTAATTATGGATGCGTTTTTGTTTAAGCTTGGAATGTTTCAGAATTATCTCAAAAGTAAACTTATTACTGCGAATGATCTGAAGCCTTATATTATTTATTGGATAGAAATTATCGGTGATACTAATAACGATAGAAAAAGTAAGAGCGTCAGGCTTCAGCTTTGGAGATATATTAATTATTATCAATATGATTCTGTTATCGAACTATGCAAAAATTATGGGTTTAACATTGGAACTGAGAAGAAACCGATCTTAACAAGTTACAAAAATGAAACTTAACCCCCCCCATGACCCCACGACGTATCCTCCTCTTCACCGGAAACGGTAAAGGCAAAAGCACAGCAGCCTTTGGAATGCTGGCAAGGGCACTCGGCCACGGCATGAAAGCCAGAGTGATCCAGTTTGTAAAATCTGATGATGCTGTTGGTGAACAGCGCTTTTTCAGTCAGCTCGACGGAGTTGCGTGGGAGCAATTCGGCAAGGGATTTCTGCCTCGCGATCCGGAGAGCCCGAAGATGGAAGAGCATAGAGCTGCTGCACGGGCAGGGCTTGATGTGGCAATTGCTGCTCTTGCCTCTCCTGATTATGATGTTGTGCTGCTTGATGAACTCTGTTTTGCGCTTGGCGCGAATCTTGTCCCTATTGAGCCGCTGCTTGAGGCGCTTCGCTCGGCTGAGGATGGCAAGATTGTGGTGATGACGGGCCGCAATGCGCCTGAAGCTCTTGTGGCTGTTGCTGATACGGTAACGGAGATGACGATGATCAAGCATGCCTATCAGCAGGGTATTCCTGCGCAGAAGGGTGTTGAGGATTAATGGATATGAAGCGTCTCAAGCGTTCAGTGGTTTGTGCCGATAACAGTTTTACCACGCAAAGCCACAGCAGGGCGGCGTTGAGGATGCTGCTCTTTTTTGCGGCCCTCATGGTGCTGCTTGCTCTCTCCATGCTTCTCGGCCCTTCGGGAATAGGAATTCCTGATCTAGAGTCGCCTTCGGGCAGCGCCATTCTCTCGCTTCGGTTCAGCCGTCTCCTGATGGGGATGATGACGGGTGCGGCGCTCTCGGCATCCGGAGTGGTCTTTCAGGCGCTGTTGCGTAATCCCTTGGCTGAACCTTATGTGCTCGGAGTGAGTGGCGGGGCTGGTCTGGGTGCCACTTTGACGATACTTGCCGGGACGGGAGTTGTTGCTTCGTTCAGCCTGCCGGTTGTCGCCTTTCTTTCGGCGGTGGTGACGCTGATGGTGGTGTATGGCATCGCCAGCCAGGGTACAAGTGGTCAGCCATCCGTCTATAGTCTTATACTTAGCGGTGTTATTGTCAGCTCAATCTGCTCAAGCATTATCATGTTTCTGGTCTCGACTGCCAGCGTTGAGGGTATGCACAATGTGATCTGGTGGATGCTTGGCAGTCTCCAGCCAGTCTCGGCAGGCCAGCAGCTTCTCTCGGCTGCGCTGCTTTTCGGGGCGCTTGCCGGAATATGGCTTCTCTCCCCACGCCTCAATGCGCTTGCCCTTGGGCGCGAGATGGCCCATTATCAGGGGCTTCATGCCGATCTGGTGATTGTTATCGGTCTGCTGTTTGCGACGCTTCTGGCTGCCATCGCGGTCTCACTTTCAGGGATGATCGGCTTTGTCGGGCTGATTGTGCCTCACGTCATGCGTGCCATCTTCGGCCCTGACCACCGAAAGCTTGTTCCTCTTGCCGCGCTTGGCGGGGGTGTTTTTCTTGTTGTCTGTGATGCCGTGGCCAGAACCCTGCTTGCTCCGGTTGAGATCCCGGTCGGTGTGGTGACCGCCCTTGCCGGCGGGCCATTTTTTCTCATTATTCTTCAGAGGAGAATGAAACAGGCATGGATAGCATGATGCAGCACGATGCAATGACCTTCAGGAACGTCTCTGCCGGATACAAGCAGCGAAAGGTCCTCAATAACGTCAGCTTTACCGTCAAAGAGGGAGAGTTCGTCTCCCTTATCGGCCCGAATGGCTGCGGAAAAAGCACCCTGCTGAAGACTGCTGCCGCTCTTCTCAAGCCACTCTCAGGCAAGGTTGAATTGTTTGGTCAGGATGTGCAGCATATCAAACCGGCTCTGCGTGCATCCCTGCTGGGTGTGGTGCCGCAGAAAATCGAGTCGCCGATGGCTTTTACGGTCGATCAGATTGTGATGAACGGCAGAATCAGCTCCATGGGGCGGTGGGGAACTCCCTCCCCGGTTGACCACGATCTTGTCGAGCGCTCCATGATCTACACCGATGTGCTCGATTTGCGGGAGCGATTTTTTACCGAGTTGAGCGGCGGGGAGCAGCAGCGGGTTGCCCTGGCGATGGTGCTCGCGCAGGATCCGAAAATCATCATGCTCGATGAATCGATCTCCCATCTCGATATCAACCATCGCCAGGAGGTGCTTCAGATTCTGATGAACCTCAACCGCGAAAAACAGATGACCATCCTGCTGGTGAGCCACGACCTCACCCTCTCTGCAGGTATCTCCGACCGTTTTCTGCTTATGGAAGCTGGCACCTTGGTAAAGGCCGGAACGCCGGTTGAGGTGCTGGAGCCAGAGGTGCTGAGCCGCGTCTACAACTGCGACCTCCATGTGCAGCAGGATCCCTACACCGGCTATCTGCAGGTGACAGGAGCGATTGACAGCCTGCGGCATCGCCAGAAGCTGAACCGGAGTGTGCATGTTATTGCCGGTGGGGGAAGCGGCATTGAACTCTATCGCCGGCTGCTGATTGAGGGGTACGAAGTGACCACCGGTGTCCTCAACCGTCTCGACTCCGATGCTGAAGCTGCAAGGGCGCTCAACATTCCGGCGGTGCTGGAGCAGCCCTTTTCGCCGGTTGGTTCTGAGGTTATTGCACAGGCGCTGAAGATGGTGGGTGATGCCGATGCTGTTATTCTCAGTCAGGTGCCGTTTGGCTCAGGCAACCTTGTCAACCTGACGCTTGCTGAAGCGGCGCTCAACAGTGGCAAACCGGTTTTTCTTGCCGATGGTATTACCACTCGTGACTACACTGAAGGCAAGGCTGCGTACGAACACGCTATGCAACTTGCGGCGCAAGGTGCCCGTTTTTGGCGCACTATTCCTGAATTGTTGGCTATGATGATGCAAATTGTTTATTATGGAAAAACAGAAAATTGAGTGTTTGTTATGTTTTTATGGGTGGATTCTCCTAAGTGTTGCCTTGTGAAGATTGAAATGACCAATGAATTAATCCTAATCTAATCGATTTTGCATAAAAAAAGCTCCCATCTGAGAGGATAAAGTGTTATATTAGAATGAGTAAAGTTGCAATTACCATTTCAATATCACACAACCCAACAGGTGGAGAGCTTTATGGCAAAAGATACCAGCATTTCGGCGAAAAAGAAAGAACAAATTCAGGCAATCGAAGCAACAGATGACCAGTTAACGACCAGGGCGTGCTTAAGCTTTTTTGCCATCTATCTGCGAAGCATTCAGCTCCTTGCA
>CAIPMW010000113.1 GCA_903866255.1 uncultured Chlorobiaceae bacterium
GCCAGCACCTTCATGGATATTCGTTTTTTTGTATAAATCAGGTTTATTTCGGCTTTTTGGCTATAAATTTTTATTCTGTTTTGTTTTGCTGTATTTCGGACCTTACTTTGGTACTTGCCTTTGAGTATCGCTCAGTTTAGGTTTTTAGCTTGCTATTTGTTGACATTCAGTTATGTGAGAGATTATTTTTTATAGAACCCCGACAGGGAATGCACCTGTTCAGGAATTTTTGGACTCACTTTCGGCCAAGGAAAGTCAAAAAATCGTCTGGGTGCTGAACTTGATCGAATCGTTACCGATGGTACCACAGGAATATTCCAAAAAACTGCAAAACAGTGATGGCATCCGGGAGGTTAGAGTTCAGCTTGGCAATAATGCTTTCAGGCTATTTGGATTCCTGGATAAAGGACGGTTTGTTATTTTGACAAATGGTTTTTCAAAGAAGAGCCAGAAAACTCCGCATCAGGTAATTGCGTTAGCAGAACAAAGAAAAAAGGAATATCAGGAAAGAAAAATTCATGAGTGATTTGCAGAAATATATCGCTAACCGTAAAGCTGTTGACCCGGAGTTTGCTGCTTCATTTGACGAGGGCTACAAACACTTCAAGATTGGCGTTTTGCTGAAACAGGCAAGGATGAGTGCTGGTATGACTCAGGATGAGATTGCTGAAAAGCTCAAGACTCATAAATCAGCCATCTCCCGCATCGAAAACCATGCAGAAGACATCAGACTGTCAACGCTCTCTCACTATGCTGACGCGTTAGGCAAAAAGTTGGAGATATTCATACAGTAAATAAGGAGGTCAGTTTATGCCTGTTGTTATCCAAAAGGACAGATTATGAAAATTATAACATAAAAGCATAAGCTTCTCCCCATCCGGCAATTAGTCAACCATATAGATATTGGCATTAATTTGCAACCATTTATCAATCCAGTTTTTCGAAACTACCCTGCAAAAAAATACTTTTCCAGCATCCATTAAGCGTGAACAGACCAAATTCATTGTTGCAGGCACAAATCCAATTCGGATATCTTCACAATACAGTGCAATCGCAAACTTGTCATGTTTATTATCAGGCTCCCTTTTCATTACCAAAACTTTCTCCGGCACTATTTACGCATCAATTACATCAATCCCGGCGCAATAACTTGTACCGGCTACAACGATGTCCATCAGAAATATTTCCTGAGAAAAAGGAACAATACCTTTTTCCAAATTACTCAGGAGAGCCAGCAAGCCTGGCGTTACTGGTATGATAGATTCATTCATCTGTCATTAAATTGATGATATCTAAATACTTGGCTATCTGTTCATCAAATTTCTCAATGTCATTTCGCAATTCTTCCTGCTTCTCAACTATATATTTTTCATCAAAAATCAATTCTTTGACATTAAAAGGAAATGCTTCATGTAATTGCGCTATTTTGCATTGTAACGACTTGATATTGTTTTCAAGATGTTCAACTCTTGCAATTTTCTCATCCGTTGAGAAAAGTTGCTTTTTGTCATTATTAGTTTCATCCAGATAGAGAAGTATATTCTGAAGCTCATGTATTTTATTCAGCTCATAAGCGGCTTTTACCTTGGTAAACAAATCTTTTTCATCTTCCGTTTGCGTTGGATTCAGATCGGGATGAAGCCTTTTGCAAAGCACTCGAAACAATTCTTTGAGTTTCAGGGTATCTTCTGCAGAAACCAGGTGTGAAAGCACTTTTTTTGCCTGATCCAAAGCGGCAGCTTGTGCTTCAATTTCAGCATAATATTCCTGAAATCTAATATTGACCAAATTCTCTATCGCTGGTAAATCGGGATGTTCATCTCTGTTTATTGCCGACGGTATCATGCTCATTTTCATTTTAAGCCGAGCTGCTTCGGTTTTCTTTTGAAGCAACTCAAGCTGAAAACAGCCTAATTTTTCAAGATAAAGTGAAGTCAGAATAACGTACTCATCATCCACCATCTCTTTATGACGGGTAAACAGATCTAAAAACTCTCCATTAAGCTGTGCAAGCTTTTTGTTTAATTTTTCGTTTTCCTCAGTCAATGCAAGGGTTTTCTTGTTCATAACGTCTTCAATCAGAGTGGGTACAGTGTCAAACTATTGACAAACTCAATGAGTTGATTTGCTCAATCCACAATTTAATCGAGTCTAAAGATGGAACAGATACCTAAAATTAAATCCATTCAAACCGCAGACAACAAACGTTATCCGTCAAACTCTCTATGAGGAGATCAAGTTAGTGAGTCAGGGCAAAATCGATAACATTTTGGCTCAGCCAAATGCCGTGCTCGCGCATCCGGCTTATTGCATCAGTCATTGATACTTGATACCCCTTGGATTTTGCCTTGAGCAGTACGCCGATAGCACCGGTAACATTCAGGTTTGACAAACGAGCCGTACGCCTGCCAAGTATTTCATCAATGCATACCAGATTGATGCCAAGCTGTAAGGCCGTTTGTATGACCGACGCTTCTCCGCTATCGAGCGTGTTTTGCAGATAGGGCATGAGCGCCATTGGCTCAGGGCTAATGTCTAACCAGGATGCCTGCTCAAACACCTCGACCCCAAAAGCATCACGACCACCAGCCCTGATTTCTTTGGCCACCTCATAGGGCACGATTACCCTTGAATACAGACAACGAAGTACGTCAAGATTGCCGGTTGCGGCGGTCAAAGCAATAAGCGGTGTGGTGTTGATAACAACCTCTTTAGCTTGATCAGGCATTGCTGACATCCTGGGCAAGTTCATTCTGATCCAAATCAATCATTGGTACACCGTACCGGTGCAGATCAGCAAGAAATTCGACTCTGCTCATCCCAATAAACGCAGCAGCCATTCCCGACGACAGCCGGTTCATTTCAAAAAGTTTGATGGCCATGGCCAGTTTTGCCTCTTTTATGAATTGCTGCGGTGTGCAGTGTGCTGCATCAGGCAGATTGTTTGGCACTTCAAGAAGGAGTTGCATGGTTTTCTATGGTACACATGATTAGGAGCCCCTGATTGGTGAAAGCCAACCAATAGTCAAGAAACACATTTTTAACGAAAAAAGAACCGATTTTATTTTTAGCCTGAATTATTCATGAGCCCCGGCGAAGAGTGTCTTTTGCAGTAAAAAAGAAACCACTCAACGGGTAACTTGGCCATTCAGGGTTATAGCAGGGAAGAAGTTGAGTTTCAGTGGGTCATGCCGGACAAACAACGCACCTGA
>CAIPMW010000114.1 GCA_903866255.1 uncultured Chlorobiaceae bacterium
GGGCAAACAGTGCAACTGATGAACAGGAACTGTGCGTTGCCTTCTGGGCATTACCGTTCAAAGAGTTGATGGCAATATTTCCGGGCAAGCTCTCCGACCAGAATGAAGATTATATCCGGGGCAAAGTACTGGAACTGAAACGCGTTTCAGCGGTGGCTATCGGAGGACTTCGCGAAGAAGCCATCACGGCAGACAGCCCAATCCCGTTTTCTATTCATAAACTTTGGTTTGAGCTTGATGATTATGAGCGTATGACGTTCAAGGCTGACCGAACAACACCTGAAACCCTTCTTGCCAAGGGTGATCCAATAACCCTTACGTCAAACCACTACCCAACGGCTGGTTTGGGAAGCAGCGCCCCCTTTTTGAACAACAAAGCAAAAGGAATGCTCGGATTTCTTGAAGGGATGCGCTCCCGACTGCTCGAGCAAAGCTATAATTTTTTGTTCAGACCAGACGGGTATTCCCCTTCATTGAATGGCTCGACACCAAATGACCTGCCGAACCTTTTCTCAACCTGGTTTGGACATGAATTTCCAGTCTCTATTTTAGACCTGTCAGCAATTCCGTCAAACATCATGCAAACCATTTCAGGTTGCATTCTCAAAATCATATACGATGCGCTCTACTGGGGGCAAAACACACTTGTTGGCGGAAAAAAGCAGCCCTTGCTTATTGTTCTTGATGAAGCTCATGCTTACCTTAAAGCAGGCGAAGAGTCTATTTCTTCACGAACCGTTCAGGCAATTGCAAAAGAGGGCAGAAAATATGGCGTGGGATTACTGCTTGTGACCCAGCGGCCATCAGAATTGGATGAAACCGTGTTGAGCCAATGCGGAACCATGATCGCCCTCAGAATGACAAACACCCGGGATAAAGGGCATGTTTCATCAGCGATGCAGGATGGAGTTACGAGAAATGACTGAGGTACTGTCGAGCCTTCGAACCGGCGAAGCCATTGTCAGTGGAGAGGCCGTTCGGATTCCGTCGCGGATCAAGTTTTATCAGGCAGACAATGCAGTAAAGAGTTCTGATCCAATTGCCTCAAAACTCTGGGCAAACGCCAGCCCGGATGTTGAAGAGTACGAAACGAGTGTACGCAACTGGAGAAACCAATCATTTACCCAAGGAGGCGACAATGCCAATCCCTGAAACCATGGAACCAGTGGCATCAACCAACATCACTGCCGTCGGTTACGATGCCGAAAATTTAACGGTGTATATTCAATTTCTTGACGGTTCAGCATACGCCTACAAAGGTGTTCAGGAGCACGAATTCGAGAATTTGAAAACCGCCCCTTCGGTAGGCTCCTACTTCAACAGGAACTACAAAAACGTTTATCCTTACGAGCGGGCTTAGGCCATGCGTTGGAGAATGCTTTGCTTTTATGGGATCAATTGTTGTATCATCGAAGAGAACATTCAACGCAGTCCGAAGCAAATTTACAAAGCGCCTGTTCAAATGAAAAGAAAAACAGGATATAATCCCAAGCGTCGTTTTGATACTGATCCTGGTTCAGCGTTGCTGGAACAAATTGCCCAGAGCGTTCGTTACGGCGGAAACCCGGAACACAAACGCAATCCCGGTGACTTTGGGTTAACACCACCAGCACAACCAAGGCCGGATAAATCACTCTGTGATGATCTTGGAATCTTTTCAAAAGCCAAAGCAGAACGATTGTTACAAGAGGGGGCCAGAAAAGGGATGGTCAGTGAAGCACGTCGTGAAGGTTTTCCCCAGAACATCTGGGCGGTCACTTTGGACGCTTCTCCAGTTGAGGCACAACTTGAAAACGCCAGTTCAGGAATTTATCATGGATACCCTATGCCCGATACCGATCCCTTTGCAAGGCAAGTTCTTTTGAAATGGAGAAGCATCAATGAGTAAAGCATTTGCAATTGATTTTGAATGGCTTGAACGTTACACGCCTGATGAAACGGAGCGCTTTACCTTTGCTGATATTAAAATAACCGTTGGCGGAGTAGTCATTACGGAACTTGAAGATATCAATGCTAAAACTATCCGACCTGCCGCACGCCTCTCGGCTTATGCAATGGCGGTGTGGTTACTTGGAAATTGGTGGCGCCTTGTCCGTGAGCCAGAGCGTAACTTATCAGAATCATGGGAGATGAGTCATCGGCTTGGCGCTATCGGTCAGGGGTTTCTCTGGCCCGACTTGAGCTTCAACAGTGATGGCTTCGCGCTGCTGATCAGGATGAATGCAACTCCTCCAGCCAGCCGACAAATGGTGCGATACCTGAATGGAATTTGCGAGTTTGTTTCGCTGGCGACCTTCGAAGCCACAGCACTCTCTTTTGCTGATGCCGTGATTGACCGATTGCATTCCATGGGCTGCAAAACGAGCCTCCTGCAAGAACTCCGGGAGAATATCGTTGAAGAGCGCAGCAACCCATCATCCGTACGGTGGCGAGAGATGGAGGCATTATTGGGTTATGACCCCGACGAAGCGCCTGAAGAGCTTATGGCTGCGCTGCTTGCCCAGGGCGAACTATCAGGATACGACGCAGTAGCTGAGGTGCTGGCTCAAAGCACAACAGATTCGCCAGAAATTCTTGATACACTTTTCAGGAACGTTCAGGGCCATACCGAACGAATGTTTGTGCCCGATACCAAAGCATTGAAAACAGAGACTGCCTGCATAGATTTTTCCTTGTTGCCATGGGAAAGAGCGGCTGTCGCGGCCCGCGCAGCAAGAAAGTATTGGGCGCTGCCCCATGGTCCCGCGAGCAACAAACAGTTGATAGACCTTTTTTCACTCTCAAGCGATTTTTTCACCAACAATCATAGAGCAAAAAGCCCCATGACGGTTGGTTTTCGTGATGGAGCGCCGGATCATCTTGATGTCTGCCTCAACACCTCATATCCCACCAATCACCGATTTGCCCTTTTACGTCTGGTTGGTGATCGGCTCTATTCACCAGATACAGACAAGTTTCTGCCGGTTACCACCGTTAAAACTGCCCGGCAGAAGTTTCAGCGAGCTTTCGCCCAGGAGTTTCTCTGTCCGTCCGATGCCTTGAAGGATTTCATTGGTGAAGACTTTGGAGAAGAAAAGCTGGATGCAGCGGCACACTACTTCAACGTTTCAACAAGAGTGATAGAGACGACCTTGGTGAACAAAGGCTTTATCGATCGAGGTAGTCTGTTCGATTGAGTCCTGCTTGATGCAAAATAAAAGCTGAAGATGTAATGAACGATATCAAGGCAACTCATCTACTATATGTGGCAGGAGTAACGAGGCCGTCCTTCGGGGCGGCTTCAGCTTTTTCCGCTGATATTCGCTCATATTCCTTCTGTAATTTCCTTTGCTGATGCGGCTGCTCAACCAGATAAGCTGTCCATGGAAGGATGTAGTCACCACGCTCTGCAAGGACAACCAGATAATTCTCCGGCACAAGCCACAAACAAATTCTTTCCTCGCGTCCGCGCTGATTTCGCCAAATCTTCTGAATTAATGAGCCAGAGCCCGACTGACAGCTTCAGGTTCATGAGCAATGACTGTTAAAAGAACCCGTGCCGCTCGTTCAGGTTGTCGGCGTTTCTGTTCCCAATCTTGAAGCGTTCGAACATCGAAACCAAACCGCAAAGAAAATTCCGGTTGAGTCAACCCCAAGCCCAAGCGGATAGACTTGACATCCACATCTTCCGGGACATGAGCA
>CAIPMW010000115.1 GCA_903866255.1 uncultured Chlorobiaceae bacterium
CGAGCTGGAGCTCGGCGTTCCCGGGTATAAGCTCAAAGATTGCAATACATCCTTACCGAATAACCTATAATTCATGGAATTAGAAACATTGCTGTGCTGTTTGGTGCTTCCTCGTTATAATATTATCGGGAAATCAGGCTGTAAGGTAAATTTGTGCGTTTTTCTGGCGTTGTTACAGCGCTATTGTGGATCCGATTTTTTGCTGATCGGGCTTACCGGGCCTATTTTCTGTTCGGCAAATTTTTGAACGGCTTTGGGTGCAAATGCGCCAACAAGAAACATAGCCGTGAGTATGAGGCCATTGGTATTGCCTTCAGCTTTGGCCGTATCCGACTGGGCACTCGATACTGCATCTTTTTGCGTACCCCAGAGTGCATCATGGAGGCTGGAACCAAGAGTCAGCACCCCGAACATGATAGATGCTCCAAGCGAGATCATGCTCATAAGGCGCATGGAAGAGCGAACTCCGCTATCTTCTTCCAGAAAGCCGGACTTCTTTTTTTTTGTTTCGGTTTCTGCCATTTGTTTTCTCCTTTTGTTGTCTTAACGTTATTAAGAGGGATTATTTCTGATGCAGTCCTTCTACGTTCACCGCCACACCTGTTCTAAACAGCTTTAAAAATTGCCTTGGGTGCAAATGCGCCAATAAGGGATACAAGGGTGAAGTATATACCATTCCCGCCATCATTTATTCCTTTGAGAGAAAGATAGAGAGTCAGCAGTCCAAACATGATGGCACCCATCAGAGAGACCATACACATCATGCGCAAAGAGGAGACCGAGCCGTCATCATCCTGAAAAAAGCCAGCGCTTCTCTCTGAAGGTGAGGCCGATATTTGCGTTTCGACAGGTATCTGTTCCTGAAGGGGTGGCTGATTGTCTGGTGCTTCCATTATCGTCTTCTTTTGGCTGATTACCGCCGGTATCCATCCCGTAAAATAGTGAATAATCTGAAAAGAGGGATATTTCTCTGTAAAAAAGTGATGATGGCAAATCCATCAAGGCCGTGCGTGTCTATACACAACATGTTGCTCCTCCATCTGCTCATTGGAGTCAATTTTGCCCTTAACTCATCGTGTACCCCGGCCCTCCGCCACCTTCAGGTACCGTCCACGTGATTACTCCGTAAGGGTCAGCCACTTCACAGGTTTTGCAGTGCAGGCAGTTCGACGGATTAAGCTTGAGCGCAGGCGCTGGCTCGGTGATGATGTCGTACACCGCTGCTGGGCAGAAGTGCTGGCAGGGATTGCCGAACTCAATGGTGCACTTTTTCAGGCAGATTTCGACTATATCTTCAGCCTTGATGCGCAGGTGGCAGGGTTGGTTCTCTTCATGCATGACACCTGAATTAAAGAGACTTCTCTCTTTGCTGAACGTTCTGAATCCATCTGACCGGAACTCGGGTATTGAGGCGGCAGCCCCTTTGTTTTTTTTCAGTCCAAGGTTCGGGAGAGGTGAAAAGCCGGGAAGACTTATCTGATTTTTTTTCATTGAAAGGCCGGGAAAGCTAAGCTGGAGCCCCGCCTGAATCAATCCGGGATAGAGCCCGCTGTCAAACGCTTTGCGGTAGTTTCGGGCGGCGTACAGTTCATCGTAAGCCCATGAATTTCTGAACGTTTCGTCGCAGCTTTTCAGCAGTTCAGTTGAGAAATCGTTGTGCAGCAGCGCCTCAAAGAGAGTTTCGGCGGCAATGATGCCCGATTTCATGGCGAGGTGTATCCCCTTGTGCCGCTGCATGTTCACCATTCCTGCCGATTCACCGGTGAGAAGATAGCCAGGCCCGGAGAGCGGTCGCATGGTATCGAGGCCGCCGGAGGTTATGGTTCTTGCCCCCGCTTCAACCATTTTGCCAGATTTGAGGATGTTGGCCATCAGCGGGTGAAGTTTGAACCGCTGGAGATTAAGATGGGGGTCGCACAGGGGGGAATCGGGCCCCAATGCGGAGATACATCCGATGGATACGAGTGTCGGAGAGAGGGCGTAGAGCCAGCCGCCGCCGTACACATCTGCCTCAAAAGGGAAGCCGAAGGTGTGGTGAATCTCTCCGGCTATAACCTGCCCTTCGGGTATGCGCCATGTCTCTTTTACCCCGGTTTCGTAGCGCTGGGCGGGAGCAAGGGTTGGAAAATGTTTGCCAAGCTGTCGGGTGAGCGATCCGTCTGACCCTTCGCCGATCACCGTTACCTTGCTTTTCAGTAGCAATCCCGCTTCATAGCCGCTCTTTTTTTTGCCGTTTTTGTTGAGCCCCTTGTCATCGGTTATGATGCCGGCAAGTCTGCCGTTTTCGATAAAAGGCGCTGCGGCTGCGGTATTGTCGAAAAGCTGTATGCCCTCCTCTTCAGCCTTTTCAGCCATCCATGTACCGAGGCGGCTGAGCGAGACGATCAGTGAGCTTTTGTTGCTGAATTTTTCAGGGACAAAGGGAAGCGAAAATTTTCTCTTGCTCTGGAGGAACCAGATCGATTCATTGCTGACGGTGGCTTCAATCGGGCAACCCTGCTCGCGGTAATCGGGAAAAAATTCCTCAAAAGCTCTCGGGTCAAGCAGTGCTCCTGAGAGCAGGTGGGCACCCGCGTATCGCCCTTTATCAATGACGGCAATCGTCGGTTCGAGCAGATTTGCTGACCGTGCGTTGTGGCGTTTGATCAGGCGCTGCAGATGGATGGCCGAAGTGAGGTTGGCAGGCCCGGCTCCGACAAAGACAATATCAAACTCCAGTGATTCGCGCTTTTGTTCCATACTTTTTCAAGAGTTGTTCAGAGAAGAATACCACCCAACAGGAGCGATGCTACGCTGAAATAGATAACAATTCCTGTGACATCCACCAACGTTGCCACAAAAGGCGCAGAAGAGACTGCCGGGTCTAGTCCAAGCCGCTTCAGCAGCAGGGGGAGCATTGAACCGGTCAGGGTACCGAACAGCACAATCCCCACAAGAGAAATGCCTATGGTGGCACCGATGTAGAGCGTTTGTGTGCTGTACTTGCCAAAGGCCATGCTCCAGAGAATGACCCTGAATGTTCCAATAATGCCAAGAATACAGCCAAGCGCCAAGCCGGAAGCCAGTTCACGGCGCATCACCTTCCACCAGTCGCTGATCGTTATCTCGCCAAGCGACAGTGAACGAATAATAAGTGATGCCGCCTGCGAGCCCGAATTTCCTCCACTTGAAATAATGAGTGGAATAAAAGTTGCCAGAACAATTGCTTTTGCAAGTTCATCCTCAAAAAATGCCATTGCCGAAGCGGTCAACATTTCGCCGATAAAGAGAATCACCAGCCATACCGCACGTTTTCTGATCAGCGCTGGTATTGGCAAATCAATGTAGGGATCCTCAAGTGCTTCGATACCGCCAAATTTCTGTATATCCTCCGTCTCCTCCTCTTCTGCGACGTCGAGCATATCGTCAACAGTTACCACACCAATCAGATAACCATTGGAGTCCACCACCGGCAGCGCAACCGTATCGTAGCGCTTGAAGGCTTCAAGTGCATCTGCCTGATCCTGTGCGGCGGTCAGGGTGATCATCTTGTCTTCGTCGATAATCTCGCTCACCTTTTTTTCAGGGGCAGAGAGCAAAAGTTCCCTTGCCATTAATTCACCCTTGAGCTTGCCAATATCGTCCACGACATAGATGACGTTCAGGGTTTCACTCTCATGGCCGTAGGTGCGGATGTAGTCGAGCACCTGGTTGATATCCCAATCTTTTTTGACGCTGAGGTAGTCGGGCGACATGAGTCGACCCACACTTCCTTCTGCGTAGGCCAGCAGCGTTTTGGCAATCTTGAACTCTTTGAAGGAGAGCAGTTTCAACAGCTCCTGTACCACCGTGCCCGGCAACTCCTCAAGCAGTGCTGTACGGTCATCTGCCGACATACTGTTAAGAATGTGGGTGACATCTTTTTTGGTGAGCGCAGTCAGCAGGTTCTGCTGCGAGTCAAAATCGAGATATTCAAAGGTTTCTGTTGCAATGTCTTTTTGAAGCAGCCGAAAGAGAATGCCCTGTTCGCTTTCGGGCAGATCGGAGATAAGTTCTGCAAGGTCAACCGGCATCCAGTCATTGAAAATTCTCTGGAGGGCGCTGAAGTTGCGCTGCTCGATCAGCTCCCTGATTTCTGGCAAGAGCGGGTTTCCGATCATGAGGGGATAGCCTTAAATGGGTGTTATCAGCCGATTGGTTCAGCTTAATAAAAGATTTTTTTTCATTCAGCCAACTTTTTAGCAATAGTCGTCAGGATAACCGTAACACATTGATATGACTGGTATTTCCCATGTTCTCCTTTTTTTTACACACAACGCCTTGCTCACCGGTAAATCAGGAGCGCAGCAACTTGTTATGCATGCTTCTACTACCCATCGATCAGCGTGCAGGCACGCCTAAATCTGCCCACCCACACCTTTAAACTTTTCAACAAAAGCGGCAATTTTTTGAAAAACGCTCTGTTTTTTAGTCAGGTATTGCGGGTTTAACGGGCTCATTTTAGGAAGAATGGCATTGAGCTCAGTGCCATTGTCACTGGCAAATTCTCGCTTCAGCGAGGTTGAGATATAACGCTTGGCAGCTTCTGTATTCAGGTGCTCAGAGCTAATAAGCGCTTCTGCCTCGCGTTGCTGCTCGGCTTGCGCAAAGGTGAAAAAGGCATCAATAACAGTGGCTTTATCATTAATTGTGTCAAAATCGGTGTGATTGATAAAATCCACCAGGAGACTCTCCTTCGCACGGTTGCCAAGGCTGGCACGAATCACCCGACGCACCTCTTCAACCAGCGCTTCTTTGTCTTTAACCTTTTTATTGTTCTCAAAAATCAATTCCAGAATGTAGTCTAGGTTGATCTCTTGTGATTTGAGCAGATCTACCTCAAAAACCACGTCATCCCAATCAATGGTGGATTTCTCTTTGTCGGAGGCTGCTTTTTCACGGCGAAGCCAATCGCGAATATCGTTATAGGTTGAGCGGTAATCCTGTATTGTACGTTCAGTTGGCATCTTAATCGCTCGCAACGCTTTAAGATCTTCGTCGCTTACATAATGATGGGCTTTGAATGCCTCAACAGCCTCTGCATCCTCCATATCGAGGCTTTGCAAGGCTTTCAGGCTGGCAAATTCATCGTAGTTTTGCAGCACGTTCTCTACGCGCAAATATTCACCAAATAATTTTGCGAAAGCCTTTTTATCGGCCTCTTTAACAATCTCATCAGGGTTGGGGAAGCGTTGCTGTAATTCCGTTACCACCACCCTATAGCCCCGTCGGGCATCACCGGTGATCACATCGGTAAAGCCTTCCATGTATTCCTTATAACTCTTTTCCAGCACCACATTTTTGGTGTTGGTATCACCAAATAGCGTAATGGCATCGATGGTGGCTTGTTCTAAATCTCGGAAGGTGACGATATTGCCAAAGGTCTTGGTCGCATCATAAATACGGTTGGTGCGCGAATAGGCCTGCATCAACCCGTGATAGCGCAGGTTTTTATCAACGAACAACGTGCTCAACGTCGGTGCATCAAAACCGGTTAAAAACATGCCAACAACAATCAGCAAATCTATTTCCTGGCTTTTGACGCGCTGGGCAAGGTCGCGGTAATAGTTTTGAAAGCCATTGCTGTCCAGGCCAAATCTGGTTTTAAACGCTGCGTTATAGTCAGCAATAGCCGCGCCTAAAAACTCTTTGGCACTGCTGTTCATGGCGGATACATCAAAGCTTTCATCCAGAATCTCGCCCACAGCATCCTGTTCTTCATTGGCCGCAAAGGAGAAGATGGTGGCAACCCTCAGTGGCTTATCACTCTCTTTCTGCAATTGCCTGAACGACTCATAATAGAGCTTGGCGGTATCGACACTGCTCACCGCAAACATGGCATTAAAGCCTTTGGCACCGGCTTGCAGACGATGGGTTTTCTGCCGGAAGTTATTCAGAATGTACTGGGATATTTCCCTGATTCGGTCGGGGTGTAACAAGGCTTGCTTGTTTTCTGCCGCGTTGAGTTTTTTTTCATCCTGTTCAGTTTCAATCGCCTTAAACTGAGGGCGCACATCGTTATAGTCCACCTTGAACTTCAACACTTTTTCATCGCGAATGGCGTCGGTAATCACATAAGAGTGCAATTCACGACCAAACACGCTGGCAGTGGTCTCGGCCCCCAAAGCGTTTTGCGGAAAGATCGGTGTGCCAGTAAAACCAAACTGATAAAACCTTTTGAATTTTTTCTTCAGGTTTTTCTGTGCCTCACCAAATTGGCTGCGATGCGCTTCATCAAAAATAAACACCACATGCTTGCTGTAAACAGGCAAGTCTCCTTCGCTTTTCATCAGGTGGTTGAGCTTCTGGATGGTGGTGACAATGATTTTGTTGTCGTCCTTATCCAGGTTGCGCTTGAGTCCGGCGGTGCTGTCAGAGCCATTGACGCTATCCGGCGAAAAGCGCTGGTATTCCTTCATGGTCTGGTAATCCAGATCTTTACGATCCACCACGAAGAACACCTTGTCGATAAACTCCAGCTCAGTCGCCAAACGCGCCGCTTTAAAGCTGGTTAAGGTTTTACCCGAACCGGTGGTATGCCAAATGTAGCCGCCACTTTCGGGCTTGCTCCAATTTTTGGCTTTATACGAGCTCTTAATCTTCCATAAAATGCGCTCGGTAGCAGCAATCTGGTAAGGGCGCATCACCAGTAGCGTGTTGCTCACGTCAAATACCGAATAATGCAGCAGCACATTGAGCAGGGTGTTTTTCTGGAAGAAGGTGGCGGTAAAGTCTTTCAGGTCTTTAATCAGGCTGTTATCGGCTTTCGCCCAGTTCATGGTGAAATCGAAACTGTTTTTGTTGCGCTGAGTGGTGTTGGCAAAATAACGGCTATCGGTGCCATTGGAGATCACAAACAGTTGCAAATATTTATACAGCGAATGTGCACTATTAAGGCTCTCTTTGCTGTAACGGTGCACCTGATTAAAGGCTTCACGAATGGCCACGCCGCGCTTTTTCAGCTCGATCTGCACCAGCGGCAAGCCATTGACCAGCACCGTCACATCGTAACGGTTGGCGTGCGCTCCGGCTTGCTCAAACTGCTTGATTACCTGCACCTTATTGCGGGCAATATTCTTTTTGTCTAACAGGTAGATGTTCTTAATGCGACCATCGTCAAACACAAAATCATGAATATAGTCATCATGAATTTTGCGGGTTTTGTCGACGATACTATCGCTGGGCTTATCCAGCCAGGTTTCTACAAAGCGCAACCACTCGCCGTCTGAGAACTGCATCTTATTCAGCGATTGCAACTGCTCGCGTACGTTGGCCAGCAGCTTCTCGGGCGAGTTTAACCCTTGGGCATATTCATACCCCTGATTCTGCAAATCCTGAATGAATTCCCGCTCCAAGTCGCATTCGCTTTGGTAGCTTTCGGCAACCATCCACTCCTTGACGTATTTATCAAGTACGATAAAGCTGTTCGATTCTGCGATGGGCGTGGTGTAGCTAATCATTCTTTTTGCCTTTGTTTGATAACTGCAATTGCCTGGCGTTTTGCGCGCTGACAACCTTTTTACCCGTTTCTGCTTCCAATTTCAGTTTAGCTTCTTTGGCAACACCGCCACCACGTTTTGCCACATCCTCATGTTCTGCAAACGACTGAGGGTTAACGACTTCTGAAATCTCTTTGGTGGACAACTCTGCCAGCATATTCATCACCAATTCTTTATTGCTCATGTTGTCACGCAGGTTCTCCTTTTTAAGCCCTTTGTATTGCTTGTATTCTTTGGCGGTTTTGCCTGTCACATGTTTTGTAAATGACATCAGTTAAAACCTGATTTCCCGGGAGAAATATAACGATGAAAGAAATATATTTATAAAATAAAATACGTTACCATATATTTATCCCTGATTTCCAAGAGAATGCAAGTTGTAATTATAACTATTTTTCCGAGCACAAGCTTTCTGGGAA
>CAIPMW010000116.1 GCA_903866255.1 uncultured Chlorobiaceae bacterium
CGAGCTGGAGCTCGGCGTTCCCGGGTATAAGCTCAAAGATTGCAATACATCCTTACCGAATAACCTATAATTCATGGAATTAGAAACATTGCAGTGCTGTTTGGCGCTTCCTCGTTATAATATTATCGGGAAATCAGGATGCAAGCGATCCGTATCAGTTCTGCAACTGGTTCTGTAAAAGGAAGGAAAATAACATAAGCACCATGGGCCAATGCTTTTGGTGCTTATAAGTAAAAGAGTATGAACCGCAATCCTTGTTGAGCTTCTTTATCCCTCAACCTCATCTTTTAACGCCTTTCCGGGTTTAAATTTGACAACTTTTTTGGCGGAAATCGAAATAACCTCACCAGTCTTGGGATTACGGCCCTGTCGTTCTGCCCTTTCAACAACAGAAAACGTACCAAACCCGACAAGCGCCACATCCTCTCCACTCTTCAAAGACTCAGAAACAACGGAAATAAAGGCTTTGAGAGCACGATCGGCATCAACTTTGGTCAGGTTGGCCTGTTCGGCAATTTTTTCTACTAAAACAGTTTTTGACATAAAAGAGATGATTTAGATGGTTGAATAAACGTCCGATTCAAGCTGGTGTTGAAAACGACAATCAGGTGCACGCATAATGCACCTCTTCATATGATCAGAAGTTATCAGATGTTCGCCAAATGAGCTTGACTAATTTTCCATAAAAAACGCAATATTTTCACCTTTTCCAAGCATATCCATTGAGTTCTGCCAGGAGAAAGCTCTGACGCTGCTCATCATAATCCCCTGCCTGTGCGTAAAACAGGACTTGATCATCTCTCTCAATCGTTAGTTATCCTCTTATTCCTCAAGCTTGTAGCCAAGCCCCCTCACTGTTTTGATGATACTCCCCGTCTCTCCCAGCTTTTCACGGATTCTCGTTATGTGCGTGTCGATGGTTCTTGTACTGATGTTTTTGTCGATATCCCATACGTCACTGAGCAGCAGCTCGCGTGACTGGGCCTCTCCCCTTCTTTTAAGAAGCGCAACAAGAAGTTTGAACTCCATCAGGGTAAGCACAAGCTCTCTGCCATCAAGAGTAGCAATGTGACGAGCGAGATCAATTTCAAGACCTGCGGTTTTAAGAATTTCCTGCATTTTACCCCCTTGACGGCGACCGCGTTTGAGAATTGCGCGGATCCGGAGGTTCAGCTCACGAAAACTGAACGGCTTGACGACATAGTCATCAATACCGAGTTCAAATCCGAGAATTCGGTCGATCTCCTCCCCTTTTGCGGTAACCATGATAATCGGAATATCCCTGTAAAGCTGATGCTGCCTGATTTGCCGACAGAGTTCAAACCCGTCTATCCCCGGCAGCATGATATCGAGCAGCACAAGATCAAAACTCTTTCGGGAAAGTTCTTTGAGAGCATCTTCAGCGCTTCCTGAAATATGGCATTTATACCCGGAACGATTGAGATTGTACTCCTCCAGAAGCGCAAGATCCTGGTCATCCTCGACAACAAGCAATATGGGATCTGACATAACTATCTCTTTTAAAATTGGATACGATCAATTACAATCCATTCGAACAGGGCCATCGAATGTACATAAAATTCCGGGAACATCTTCTGAAAAGAGCCGCTGTCAACTCTCAGTCCAGTAATTTGTTGCAGTTTCTTAACATACATTTAACACACCCTATACAATTTTTGTTCCAGGTTTTCATATAAATATAGAAAAACTCTTTTCATCCCTGTCAGCACTGTAAAAAAAGTTAGATTTTTATTCCAGAATGATGAAAAATAATAATATCCATTTTAATTAATGATATAAACAATACGACTGAGTGTCGTTGTCCTTTTGGCTTGGCGATCAACAAAAAAAAGCTTCAAACCTTTCAAATTATTGCGATCTTTATTATTGTTACAGGTTTCCAACCTTGGGAAAAAATTATGGGGATACTATTCAGTAAATGGCTCTATCACACCTATTATATAATGACCGAATATCTTTTCTCTTTCCAAGAGTTTCTTAAAGTCGTTCCTGGTCTCCTCATTTTTCCAATTTCCCTCTATCTTGGATTGCAAAAAATTGGCACAAAAGTAAGTGCAAGAATATCGTTTGGGAGTAATCCAATTTCACCCTTTTGCATAAGATATGTTGATCTGAGAAATATGAAGGATCGCACCATCGTCATCTACTCAATATTTGCATCTATCGATAATGATGAATATTTATTAGAATTAAAAAAGTGTAACCCCCCTTTAATACTCAAGGCACATCAATCAATTGTTGCAGAGATTCCGCCCTATTCTTTTTTGCTTTTAGAGGGGAAAAGATTTGATCTTGATGATTCAATGATGAAAAAAACAACAATCTTTCTTGAGTTGGCACACAAGACCGTCAAATGCGATACATTAAATTATCATAAACCTATAAGCAAGAAGCTGAGTAAGCATCGCATTTTACAAAATGTTACCAATAATTTTAATGGTATTATATACGATAAACATGCAGTGTATGCCATAACATACGGATCAGAATTGCGAGTAAAAACTGCAATAATCAATGACGCAGGAATATTCAGTGGTGATTGGAATTTCCCTGTCTTACAAATCACTATGCAATCAATGCGGAGTAAAGAGGCAATTGAAGCTGAACTTAATGCTATGAATTTTAAAAATCAGGTGGACTGGTTTAAGGTCTATCTGCTTCGTGAGTATGCGTAACCAATAATGGTGTGTATCGCCAGCAGGAATAGCCACTCCAAAGGAAGCCAAAATATGGCGAAATGTTTCATACTTGTAACACAACCCCCATTGCCTGTTAATGTTAAAGTCTGTAACTTGCGGTACATTTAAAAGTAAGTCACAGAAAAGTTGCACTCTACTCTATCCGATTTACCTGAAAATAACGATAAAAAAAATGTCATGTTATGCCAGACCGGCCTGTTCATCTTCTTATAAAAGAACTCTCACAGATTCTTGTTCAACTCTCCGAAAAGGTTGTTGAAAATTTTCTTGCCGCCCTTCATGCTGTTAAAGAGCATGATGAGCAGGGGGCATACCAAATCAGGATGGCAGAAAATAAGATCGACGTGGTTGAGGTAAATCTTGAGGAACGTTGTCTGGCATTTCTTGCCACACAGCAGCCGGTAGCAAGGGATCTTCGGGCTATTGTCTCCATCATAAAGATCAATGATGATTTAAAACATATCGGAGCTTTGAGTCTGCATATTATTGACCGTATACCGGCAATCAGCCCTGAGATGCTCGAATCGTTTGAATTTGAAAATATTGCCATACACGCTGGTGAGATGGTTAACAAGTCTATTGAAGCCTTTATCGCCAAAGACCACATTCTTGCCGGGCGTGTCAGCGAAATGGATGAAGTTATTGATTCTATTCACCGGAAGGTGTTCAAAAGGGTTACCTCACTTATGAAATGCCCGAATTCGGATGTTGATGAGCTCATAGCAGCTTTGAGCATCTCAAGGTATATTGAGCGTATGGCTGATCATGCTGCCCGAATAGCCAATGAAGTAGTTTTTCTTGTAACAGGAGAAATTATAAGACATAAGGAATTGGCCTACGAGTACCTGATAACTTACTCTCATGATTGAGATTTACACACCACAAAAAGATAGGATAATCTGGAATTTTTGATGATTGTTATGAAGACAGAAGATGAGACTACCATAAATCGTCAGGCTCCTCAGAATTTTACTGACACATCCCTCTATGTGAACAGGGAGCTAAGCTGGCTCAATTTCAATCAACGTGTGCTGGATGAGGCGCTTGATCATGACGCACATCCTCTCCTGGAACGGGTAAAATTCATCTCGATTTTCAGTTCTAACCTTGACGAATATTTTATGACCCGTGTTGCCGGGATTGAAGAGCAATATGAGGCCGGAATTCAGGAACGCACGATTGATGGCTATACTCCTGCCGAACAGCTCGACAAGATTCGCACCTTGGTGCAGCAGCAACTCATCCAGAGAAACGAATGCTTTTATCACGATCTTCAGCCTGCGCTGCAACGAGAGGGTATAGAGTTCCTTCGTATCTCCGAACTCTCAACAACACAACAGAGGGCGTTAAGTCTCTATTTCCGCAAGGATATCTATCCAATACTGACCCCGCTGGCTTTTGATACTGGCCATCCCTTTCCCTTTATGTCGAATCTTTCTCTCAACCTTGCCATTGAGCTGGAAGATGAAGAGAGCAAGCTATTGAAATTTGCCCGCGTGAAGGTACCGGGCATTCTGCCAAGACTTCTGAGGCTGAACGATATCAAGGGCTTTCAGGTTGATAACGGAATTATCCGATATATCTGGATAGAAGATCTCATTGAGAGTAATCTTGCGCCCCTGTTTCCCAAAATGAGGATTGTACAATCGCACCTCTTCAGGCTGATTCGGAATGCTGATATTGAAATTGAGGAGGATGAGGCTGGCGATCTGCTGAAAACCATCGAGCGGGGAATTCGGTCTCGCCGCTATGGAAGTGTTGTCCGGCTTGACATCACACCGGCTATGCCGCTTTATGTGAGAGTGCTACTCATTAAAAATCTTGGCGTCGCTCCCCGAAATGTCTATGAGATCAATGGAGCGCTTGGATTCGGCTGCCTCATCGATCTCTTGAAAATAGAACGGCCAACACTTAAAGATGAACCTTTTGTGCCCTCGAATCGGATTGAAGAGGAATTTGGAGCGGATATTTTCAGAGCGATACGCACGAAAGATCGCCTTCTCTACCACCCTTATGACTCATTTCAGCCTGTTGTCGATTTTATTCACCAGGCAGCTCTTGATCCTGATGTTCTCTCTATAAAACAGACACTTTATAGAGTGGGAAGCAACTCCCCTATTGTCAAGGCCTTGATGAAAGCCGCCGAAGCTGGAAAACAGGCGGCTGTGCTGGTGGAACTCAAGGCCCGATTTGACGAAGGAAACAACATTTTATGGGCACGGGCACTTGAAGATGTCGGTGTCCATGTGGCTTACGGCCTGCCGGGAGTAAAAACCCACGCAAAGCTTACCCTGATTGTGCGCCGTGAACAGCAGAAGCTGAAGCGGTATCTCCATCTTGGCACGGGCAACTATAACCCCTCAACGGGCAAGCTCTATACCGATTACAGTTTGTTCACCACCAACGAACAGCTTGCCAACGATGTTGCAGAGGTTTTCAACGCTTTAACCGGCTATTCAAAACATACTGCATACAGAAAACTGCTTGTCTCACCAATCAACACTCGCCTGAGGATTATTGAGATGGTTGAGCGTGAGGCCAAATGGAGTCGACAGGAAAAAAGCGGAAGAATAATCATGAAAATGAACTCTCTCGTTGATCCAAAAACCATCCGCGCACTCTACAGCGCATCTTGTGAAGGGGTGAAAATCGACCTTATTGTACGGGGAATATGCTGCCTGAAACCGGGCATTCCCGGGGTGAGCGACAACATTCGGGTGATCAGCGTCATCGGGCGTTTTCTTGAACACAGCAGAGCGTACTACTTTTATAACGGAGGAAAAGAGGAGCTTTATCTTGGCAGTGCTGATATGATGCCGAGAAATCTTGATGATCGGATTGAAACACTTTTTCCGGTGCTCGACAAAGCACTGATAAAAATTGTTCTGTCAGATGTTGAACTCCTTTTGAGCGATAATGTCAAGGCATGGCAGATGAATGATCTGGGCGCATACTCAAAAATTAATAATGACTCCCCGCCAGTAAACAGTCAGGCTCTTTTTCTTAAGCGATCCGCTCTAAAGAAATTTTGAAATATTCGCTCATGCATAGACTCTCAAACAGCGCGTTCTGCTTTGGAAATAACCTGATGTGGCTGCATAAACGAAAGCACCCCTCTCTTGAACGCCTGCTTGATACCGCCAAAACGGTTACTCTTGATCACTCCTCAAAAGTTCTTGTCCTCAGCGATCTGCATATGGGCAATGGTGGTCGGCTCGATGAGTTCCGAAGGAATGCCGAACTGGTAAAAAGTATACTCGAACGTTATTATCGCCCTCAACAATATAGTCTCGTACTGAATGGTGATATTGAAGAGTTGCTGAAGTTTCCACTGCAAAGCATTGAGTCGCAATGGAGAGATTTTTATAATCTGTTTAAGACATTCGAGCAGAACGGCTTTTTCTGGAAAACCTGTGGAAACCATGATGCACCGTTGCTTCATGAGAAAAATTACAGGCTTGCATCATCACTGGCAGAATCAGTGAAATTCAAGTATGGCGAGGAGACTCTCCTGCTTTTTCACGGTCATCAGGCATCGGTGTTTATGTGGGAGACATTTCCTGTTGTCAGCCGTGCAGCAATCTTTTTTCTCCGCTACATTGCCAAGCCTGCAGGTATCAAGAACTTTTCAGTCGCCCACAACAGCCGACGACGGTTCGCGGTTGAAAAATCGATTTATGAGTTTTCCAACCAGGCAAAAATTGTCTCCATCATAGGCCATACTCATCGTCCCCTGTTTGAATCTCTTTCCAAAGTCGATTATCTGAACTACAAGATCGAAGATCTTTGCCGGATGTATCCTGCGGCTAAAGGCGAACATCGAACAGCAATCAAGGAGCAGATGGAGTCAATCAAAATCGAACTTGCCGCCTGCTACAGGAAAGGAAAAAAAATCGGTCTCCGCAGTGGCATTTATCACAACCTCACTATCCCAAGTCTCTTCAACTCCGGTTGCGCTATCGGAAAACGTGGCATCACAGCCCTTGAAATCGGGGGAAACACCATAAGGCTTGTCGGCTGGTATAATGGCAAAGAGAGTCAAAAATTCGAGAGTGACCGGGATAATCGGCCAATGGAGCTCAGCTCAACTGGCTTTTCCAGGATTGTTCTGAATGAAGACTCTCTTGACTATGTTTTTTCCCGTCTTCATCTGCTGGCCTGAAAGTCAAAGCTTCTCTATTAAATGGCCAGGGCAGAAAGCGAAACTGATGACCTGCTCTTATAAGCCACCTTTGTCTTGTTCTTTTTCAGTTTACACTTCTCAGAAACAATAATCCGATTCTTAACAAAGATGTAACATTGGGCATATTTTAAAGGGTCAAGTATTGTTGTATCATCAAGTATGCAAGAATTAATAGCAACAGCAATTTTTGAGTCGCTCTCATCGGGTGTGAGGGATGCTTTATTTCTTTACTCGCTTAATACTTTGAAACTGTTTTTCATTTAACCATTCATTATAACCCTAAAGGGAGTATACAAAACATGATTCACAAAAAAATTATAGCCGCACTTGTTTTCGTTGCTGCTTCATTACTCAGTCAGAGTGCATTCTCTGCAGCCGTTCCGGTTGATCCGAAATTGCCGACTTATCAGAAAGCAAGCGGAGTTTCCGGCAACTTTACCAGTATTGGCTCCGATACCCTGAACAATCTGATGACGCTATGGGCCGAAGAGTTCAAGCGAGCCTACCCGAATGTCAACATTCAGATTCAGGGGGCCGGTTCAGCAACTGCACCTCCTGCACTGGCCGAAGGTACTTCAAACTTTGGTCCTATGAGCCGCGTGATGAACGACAAGGAAATCGAAGCGTTCGAGCGTAAACATGGTTATAAACCAACCGCTGTTCCAGTAGCAATGGACGCTCTGGCAATTTACGTTAATAAGGATAACCCAGTCAAAGGCTTGACCCTGACGCAGGTCGATGCGATTTTTTCATCCACACGTAAATCAGGCGCATCATCCGACATCACTCTATGGGGTCAAGTTGGTTTGACCGGTCAGTGGAGTAATCGTGCCATTTCGCTTTATGGCCGTAATTCCGTCTCGGGTACTTATGGCTACTTCAAGGAGCATGCTCTCAGTAAAGGTGATATGAAAAAAACCGTTGCCGAACAGCCAGGATCAGCATCAGTGGTTCAGAGTGTAACAGGTCAGTTGAACGCAATCGGCTACTCTGGAATCGGTTACAAGACCTCAGGTGTTCGCGCAGTACCGCTCGCCAAAAAAGATGGAACGCCCTATGTTGAGGCAGATGCAAAACACGCTCTTGATGGCACTTATCCGCTTGCCCGCATCCTGTACGTTTATGTGAACAAAAAACCAAATCAGCCATTGCGCCCTCTGGAACGTGAATTCTTCAAGATGGTCCTCTCCAAACAGGGTCAGACTGTTGTTGTAAAAGATGGCTTTGTTCCCCTTCCATCAAAATTGGCAGCAAAAGCATTGGCTGAAATCCTGAAATAAACCTCTTCATGCTCATTAACGCATTGGGTTCCGGTCACGTATTGGACGGAATCCATGCCCCTTAAAACAAAGGAATTTTATGCAAAACAAACACCTTCTCATCACCTCGCTGGTCGTTGCCATGGGTTTTGGTGGTCCGATGGCAAATTCCGAAGCGCAGGATGCTGTTCCGCAAAATGCAACTCCTGTTGTTGCGGCTGAAAAAAAAGAGGTTCCTGAACAGAATTTCTATATGACATTTTTGGACAAGAGAGTCTACGTTTTGGGCGATTTCAACTTACAGAAGCTTTTTGCAGAGACGAAAGAGGTGGCCCTGAGGCGCACTCGTATCAGCGAAGGCCCTGATGGCGCAACGCTTGTTTTTGGCATGACCAAGGATGATGTCAAACGTGGTGGACCTACTGATGCCGAGTTGCTGTACGATGGCAAGCTACAACCTGCCGGTTCGTTCTACGGTGAAGTCTTCAAAAATGGTCGATACTATGTTTTTGTGACATGGGCTGATATGCATGCTTATCTCAAGCAGGGTGACGTTTCGCTGACCTTTACCGAGATTGGTGCCGGGCCGAAAGGTGAAACCGTGATCTATGCTCTCAACAAGGAATCAGCAAAATCAGGCAAGCCGGTTGCCGCAATTGAGCGTTTTCATAACCAGCATTCCGCCAGTGCAAAATAAGAGGAACAAAGAGTATCCGGGTCAGACGGCACTGTTGACCCGGTTTTTATAATCATTGTATTATCGACCAAGTGACTGGCCTGCATTATGGATGAAACCAAATCAAATCTGCATACGATTACCGGTGCTATGCGTGGTCGTTTGTTGATAGACAGCCTTGTGAAGTATGTGATGACATTTGGGGGTATCAGTGTCATCGTTGCTATCAGTCTGATTTTTTTCTATTTGGCGAGTGTCTCATATCCGCTTTTTAAGCCTGTGGAAGTCAGTGACTGGACATCTTATAAGATGCCTGGTGGAATATCTGCGAATACGGTTCATATCTCGTCAGAAGAACAGCGCGAAATTGGCGCACGTTTTACTGATAACGGAGTGGTGCACTTCTTCAATATGCACAATGGAAAGCCCTTCGGGGAGATTAACATCAAAATCCCTGATGGTGTTGCCGTAACCAGTTTTGGAGCAGGGGACCCTTCTGATTACACCGCTATTTATGGACTCTCTGACGGGCGTGCGGTCGTTGTCAAACAAACCTATACGGTTACGTTTGATGCCGCCAACAAACGAGTTATTCAGCCTGCGATTGAGTACCCCCTTGGTGAAACGCCTCTTGTGCTTGACAAAACCGGTTCTGCGATTCAGAAAATCGCCATACAAGGCAAGGGTGATGCAACTACCATGGTGGCATTGACCAAGGATGGTCGGTTGCTTCTGAAGGGATTGACTTCGACAAAAAATCTTTTGACTGACGAAAATCAGGTCGAAAGTGTTTCGAGCACTCTTACAGGGGTCTCCGGTGATATACAGGATATCATTATTGAGGTCAAACAACGCGAGTTATATATAGGGCACGGTGGTCAGTTTGTCACCCATTTTGATATATCGGATAAATCGCAGCCGCGATTAGTGCAGAAACAGAAAGTTGTTGCTGATGGCGAAAAATTGACAGCCCTCAATATCCTCAGCGGAGGGTTTTCGCTCATAGTGGGTACCGACAAAGGTAATCTTGGTCAATGGTTTCTCGTCCGGGATGCAAACAACAATTATACGCTGACTCACATTCGCGACTTCAAGCCAATGAAAGGGAAAGTCACAACCCTTGTCCCTGAATATTTTCGTAAAGGTTTTGTTGTGGCTGACAACCAGGGTTCGGTCGGCCTCTATTACGCCACCTCTCAAAAATTGTTATGGCAAGATTTGGTAGGCAAGGGTGAAATTAAAGCTGCAGAAATAACACCACGAGCCAATGGTCTTGCAATCCAAAGCGCGGACGGGAAACTTTACGTTGCTAACGTGCATAACGAGTTCCCTGAGGTCTCATTTTCCTCCCTGTGGCAAAAAGTGTGGTATGAGAGTTACGACAAGCCTGAATTTATATGGCAATCTGCAGCCTCTACAAATGATTTTGAGCCAAAGTTCAGCCTTTCGCCCTTGACTTTGGGAACACTCAAGGCCGCTTTCTACGCTATGCTCCTTGCTACTCCGTTAGCTCTTCTTTCTGCCATATATGGCGGCTACTTTATGTCACCAAAAATGCGTGGCTGGGCCAAGCCATCCATCGAAATAATGGAGGCGCTTCCAACGGTTATTCTCGGTTTTCTGGCAGGATTATGGCTCGCGCCACTGGTCGAAAACAATTTGGCGGGTATTCTCCTCTCGTTTGTTTTGGTACCCGCCATAATAATGCTGGCCGCGTTGTTCTGGCATTATCTCCCTGAAAACCTTACCAACCGCGTTCGTCCTGGTTGGGAAGCAGCCCTGCTTATGCCTGTGGTCATTTTTGGCATCTGGATGGCTTATGATTTGGGACATCCGATAGAAGCATATCTCTTTGGCGGCGACATGCCCCACTGGCTGACAACCGAGATGGGGATCCGCTATGAACAGCGCAATTCACTGGTAGTTGGCATTGCCATGGGATTTGCTGTAACACCCACTATCTTTTCAATTGCTGAAGACGCAATATTCAGTGTCCCAAAACATCTTACCACCGGATCATTGGCATTGGGAGCTACTCCCTGGCAGACTCTCAAAAACGTCGTACTGCTCACCGCAAGTCCCGGCATTTTTTCAGGTGTTATGATTGGCATGGGGCGTGCAGTTGGCGAAACGATGATTGTGCTTATGGCCACCGGCAATACTGCGGTGATGGATTTGAGTATCTTTACCGGATTTCGCACGCTTGCGGCCAACGTCGGTGTGGAAATGCCTGAGGCGGCGGTAGGCACAACCCATTTTCGTCTGCTGTTCGTTTGCGCGCTTGTTCTCTTCGCCTTTACCTTTATTGTTAATACGCTTGCAGAACTGATACGCGAGCGGCTTCGTACCAAATACAAGAGCATTTAAAGAGAGAGTAGTACATGAAAGAGTGGATCAAATCAGGTACCCCATGGATATGGAGTACGGCAGGTGGACTTGCCGTCGCCCTGGTGATGGTGTTCGGTGTGTTATGGATGACCGCAGCTCGAGGGCTCCCCTATTTCTGGCCATCGCAGGTAGTCGAGACAGCATTTATCGAAAAAGATGGCAGCAAAATCCGTCTTATTGGTGAAATCAGAGAACGCGAAGAAGTTGCCGTTCGGCGTCTCGTTGAGTCGGGGTTCACCATTCCCGGTAATGAGAAATTTACCACTCGTTATCTGCTTAAATCAGGCAATCGCGACGTAGCCGGATTTGACTTCAAATGGTACCCTGCGCCATTGTTGAGCAAGTTTACCTATCCTGATAATGTTCTGACTGTTGAGCGTCGTGAATGGGGTAATTTTTATGGTCACCTCAAATCAGTCAAAGAAAATGGTGTCGTTGTCGCCAACGGCGATTTCGCTCTGCCGGAGTTGCAAAAGCGGGTTGAACGTGCTCGAAAGCTGTTTGACGAAATATTTCGTATCGAGAAACAGGAGATCGGTGATGTCAATTTCGAACTTGAGAAACTGCGGTTGAAAGAGCGCAAGTTGCAGTTAGCTGGTAAACTCGACGAAGCAGCAAACCAATCTATTCAGAATCAGCGTCTTGAAACTAACGGACGATTTGCTGAAATCCAGTCGCGTCTCGATAAATTGCGAGCGGAAATCGGGCGTGACACTCTGAGTGCTGAAGTGATGGATGGCAAGGTTGTTGATGTGCCTCTCTCTAAAGTCTCAGAAGTATATCGCGCCAATAGCTTGAACATCGGCGACAAAATCGGATTCTACTTCCGTAAGCTTTACGCCTTCGGAACAGAGGATCCTCGTGAAGCCAATACCGAGGGTGGAATATTTCCTGCAATTTTCGGTACGGTAATGCTGGTCATCATGATGTCGATTCTCGTTATGCCGCTTGGGGTGATCGCTGCGGTTTACATGCGTGAGTATGCTGGCCACGGTATGTTTATCCGAGTCATTCGCATTGCGGTTAATAATCTGGCCGGAGTGCCCTCTATCGTCTATGGCGTGTTTGGCCTTGGTTTCTTCGTCTACTCGCTGGGAGGCACTATAGATCAACTCTTTTTTTCTGAAGCCTTGCCGGCTCCAACGTTTGGAAGTCCAGGTATCTTGTGGTCATCTCTTACGTTAGCCATTCTGACCTTGCCGGTTGTTATTGTATCTACTGAGGAGGGATTGGCACGGGTGCCGCGCAGTCTTCGCGAAGGCAGTCTGGCACTGGGTGCAACCAAGGCGGAAACCCTGTGGCGTACTGTATTGCCCATGGCCAGCCCAGCCATGATGACCGGTCTGATTCTTGCCATAGCTCGCGCAGCAGGAGAGACCGCACCATTGATGCTGGTTGGTGTGGTGAAATTGGCCCCAAGTCTTCCACTCGATGGACATTTCCCTTATTTTCACCTGGAGCGGCAGTTCATGCACTTGGGCTTCCATATCTATGATGTTGGTTTCCAGAGCCCTAACATAGAAGCAGCGCGGCCTTTGGTCTATGCTACAGCCTTTTTGCTTGTCCTGGTCATCGTGGTGCTCAACCTTGCAGCGGTTTCACTCCGTAATAAGTTACGCGAGAATTATCGTGTTCTGGAAGGTATATGATGTACAATTCAAACCAACCTACAAACCGGATACCCAATTGATGAGTACGCCAGAAGCGAATACGATACAACCGAAAACCTCAACACTGGACATGAGTAACTTACTTGGGCGGATGAGTGGTTCTCAAACCAGTGCTCCGTTTACTGTTTGCCTCGAAGCAAAGAATCTCAACCTTTACTATGGCACAACCCGCGCATTGATTGATGTGAACGTCCAGATTCCCAAACAGCAGGTCACTGCGTTCATCGGCCCCAGTGGCTGTGGTAAATCCACCTTGCTGCGCTGTTTCAACCGCATGAACGATCTGGTTGATAATTGCAGCATCAAGGGCCAGGTACTCCTCGATAATGACGATATTTATCATCAAGCAGTCAAGGTTCCATTGCTGCGTCGTCGCGTCGGGATGGTGTTCCAGAAGCCAAATCCTTTCCCCAAATCGATTTTCGAAAACGTTGCCTATGGATTGCGAACCATGGGGGTGAAAAACAAGAAAATATTGAGCGAATCCGTCGAACGTGCACTTAACGGAGCTGCGTTGTGGGACGAAGTCAAAGATCGGCTCGATTCAAATGGTTTAAGCCTGTCAGGCGGCCAGCAGCAGCGACTTGTTATTGCCCGGGCCATTGCGCTGGAACCCGAAGTATTGCTCCTTGATGAACCATGTTCAGCTCTTGATCCTATCGCGACGGCTAAAATTGAAGAACTCCTGGTTGAACTCAAAGATCGTTTTACCATTGTTATTGTTACGCATAACATGCAACAGGCTGCTCGGGTTTCAAATTTCACAGCATTCATGCATCTTGGTGAGATGGTAGAATTTTCTGACACAACGACACTTTTTACTACACCAAAATCTGAACGCACGAACGACTATATCACTGGTCGAT
This sequence comes from uncultured Chlorobiaceae bacterium, assembly GCA_903866255.1. GTDB lineage: Bacteria > Bacteroidota > Chlorobiia > Chlorobiales > Chlorobiaceae > Chlorobium. The sequence goes on from CAIPMW010000116.1 coordinate 13,763, forward strand.
TTGGCTGATCATAAACAAGGAGAAGATTGCTATGCCGGAAAAACATACCCTGGGAAGTTTCGATCAGGATCTGGACTTGCTGCGAGATGCGGTTCAGCATCTTGCCGATCTTACCCAAAATGCAATTAAGAATGCTATGCAGGCACTGCTGAGTAGCGATCATGATTTGGCACAGGTCGTTATCGACAGTGACCTTGTCATCAATCAGCTCCAACAGCAGATACTTTTCCAGATGAACATTGTTCTGGCTCGACAGCAGGCTATGGCGCAGGATCTTCGTGAAATTATGGCCGCTGGCCGTATAGCCGCACATCTGGAACGAGTAGCCGCTCATGCAAAAAATATTGCCCGCCGTACTCTGGAGCTGGATAGAACCGTGGATGAGGAGATCGGCAGCCAGCTCATTTGGATGAATGAACGAATAAGCTCCATGCTTCAGCAGGTAATGGGCGCCTACCAGAGACGCAATGTTGAAGAATCAATAATAGCGTGGAGCAGCGACGATGAATTGGATCGTGTATACAGTAAACTTTTTTTACATTTACTCGATAGGATGCAACATAATCCTGATTCAATTAAAACAGCAATACTCCTTTTATTTATTGCCAAAGGGCTTGAGCGGGAAGGCGATCATGTCATCAATATTGCAGAAGAAATTCACTTTATGGTTACAGGAACCCCATTGCGGAGCCTTGGTTCCACATTGGATTCTCATTAAATTTTTTGCATTAGCTGCGTATTGTGTGTCCAATTCGAAAATCGCACTCTGGGTTAGAGGCAAATATTTTGGTGAAACAACAGGATCATGAGGTAAACAAATTAATCAACATTCTCTATGCAAAAAAAACAAAACGTGCTTTTTCTCTGTACCGGCAACTCCTGTCGGAGCCAGATGGCCGAAGGGATACTTCGCCACCTGGCTGGTGAGCGTTTCGAAGCGTTGAGCGCAGGACTTGAGCCTGGTAATCAAGTCCATCCTTTTGCGATACAGGTTATGAAGGAAATTGGTATTGATATCAGTTCTCAACAACCCAAGGCTGTAGATCTCTACCTTGGAAAAAAAATGATTCATTACATGATGATTGTATGTAACAAGGCACAATCAACCTGCCCGAGGGTCTGGCCAGGGCTTCCAAATGAAAAACGTTATTACTGGCCAGTCAATGATCCTGCGGTGATTTCCGGTTCAATAGAAGAGCAGTTGATGGTTTTCCGTGATGTGCGTGACGAACTGGAGGAAAAAATAACCTCCTGGATTAACAAAATTCCATCGCTTGATTCTTTATGCTGAACCATCATGCTGGTCTGAAAGTGGTTCCGAGGGCTGCTGAAACTGCACCGGAGCTTCGGCAATTTTCCTGAAAAGCCTCATCTGGAACAAATGTGGGAGCCAGTTCAGCAACAACGTAGCAAGCGACTCCCACAACGAAACCCACGCTACAATGGTCAGCCCTTCGGCAAAAAACTTGTCAAGAAAGGATGGATTACCCTCTTCCAAAAACAGATGATTTACCCAGAGTGAGAGCCCGAGAATAACAATGCCAATAGTGAGGAGAATTACTGAAGTTCTCAACATTTTATTCATTGCCGCATGCTCTCGCTCTCGCTGATACATAAAGAATTTATGGACGCTGGTACGTACTCGCAGCATAAATTCTTCGGATGGAAAATGCTCAAACATAAACCTGACAACAAAGTCGGTACGACCAATTTCAGTCACGCAATCGGTCAGATAATACACCAAATCTTCATCAAGATCCTTTTTATGGTACGGTGCTATCTTGTCGAAGTTTTCATACAGATCCTCAACACGCCGTGCAGAGACATCAATAATAACGATACCATCGGCCGTATGTTCGTACCGATCCAATATTCTTTTTTTCACACGTTTTTTTCCTGCTTCAGATTTTTTTGCAATATTAATCATGCAAAATATAGAGATCATCTTTGCTGTGATTCATAATTGCCTGCAATATAGCTCGCGGAGAGCCATGCAATTGCTGAGTTCACATGATCGTAACAATTTCTCAACACTATTTTGTTTTTGTTACTTGTCATTGCTCAGAGAACAACTGACGACGCAGAAAGAGCAAAAAATATACGTCAAGCAGCATTCGGTAACAAAAAAGTGGCTCTTCGCATCAAGCAAACAGCTTTAACTTTGGAGTAATTTTCAATATCAACAACCTCTTCTGGTACACGAGATACTCAAATATGACACAATTTAACACAACACAAAAAACAAATATATGATGAGAAAAAACCTACCCGGGATTAAATGGCAATTGCCGATCATGATTGCCTTTCTCATGTTTTCAGCATGGAGCGATTCCGTTGGTGCCAGAAAAAATGAAGCGCCTTTGCTTCGGAAAATTGAAACGATAGTGGTGATTTATGCAGAAAACCGAAGTTTTGATAATCTGTATGGGCTGTTTCCTGGGGCAAATGGCATTATAAAAAATGCTCATGGAAACCATACGGATGGTAACGATTTCAAACAACTCGACAGGGATGGAGTTACTCCTTTTGGAAAGCTTCCGTCAGTGTGGAATTCTTTGCCCACATCTGGCAGTAATAACCTGAGCTTTATCAAGGAGTTGCCAAATGAGCCATTCCGAATTGATGCTCAACCTGGCGATGTCCCTGGAGGCATAATGCCAGACAAAGCCACGCCGGATTTAGTGCACCGGTTTTATAATAACCAGATGCAGATAAATAATGGTAAAAATAACATGTTTGCAGCATGGTCGGATGCTGGTGGCTTGTCAATGGGTTATTATGATGGTTCTGTTATGCAACTATGGAAATTAGCGCAGAAATACACATTAGCAGATAATTTTTTCATGGGCGCTTTTGGAGGATCATTTCTGAACCATTTCTGGCTGATTGCGGCATCTACTCCCTTCTACCCTGGTGCGCCAGACAACCTCAAAAGTCAACTTGACAAAAGTAGGGTCAAGCTCACTCTTGCTGCAAACTCTCCACTCAGTGGGACAACAGGCAAGGCTGTTTACGTTGCCGACCAAGCACTGACTGATGATGGTTATGCGGTGAATACCTTGCAGCCGACCTATCAACCAAGTGGCATCCCGCCAGCTCCAAACGGAAACTCACAACTTGCTGACTTGACCAAAAACCCTCTCCCTCCTCAAGAGTTCAAGACTATCGGCGATGCCTTGAGCGCAAAGGGAGTAAATTGGGTTTGGTACGCTGGAGCCTGGACTGAGGCATTGAATAATCGTAGCATGATCTATAACAGTAAAAGCTCAAATTTTCAGCCGCACCACCAACCATTCAATTATTTTAAAAGATTTGACCCAACAACAACGGAGGGCTCACTTGAACGAAAAATGCATCTGAAGGATTATTCGGATTTGCAGAAAGATATTGCAGCAGGTACGCTGCCCGCTGTTGTTTTTTACAAGCCTCAGGGTAATCTAAATCAGCATCCTGGCTATACTGATGTGATGTCAGGAGATGCCCATATAGCACAAGTGATCCATGAGTTACAGAACAGTCCACAGTGGAAAAAAATGGCAATCATTGTAACTTATGATGAAAACGGTGGTTTTTGGGATCATGTTGCACCACCGAAAGCAGATCGATGGGGGCCAGGCACACGTATTCCAGCCATTATCATATCACCTTATGTCAAGGCTCATTTTGTTGATCATACCTTGTACGATACAACATCTATCCTGAAATTTATAACAAAGCGGTTTGAGCTTGAGCCGTTACCGGGAGTTCGCCCTCAAGTGGGTGATTTGACCAACGCCTTTCAATAGAACACCTCACCAACAAACATGAGGCTGTCTCATAAGTCACATTATGGTGCAGCTTTTTTATTTGTGCCATACTTCAGTCATACCAGTAAAAACAATTTTACTATTCTACAATAATGAGTTAATGGTATTCTCAAAACAGAAAGGGCTTTCTTTTCAGATAGCCCTTCTGCGGAATTTTCACCCTGTTGATAGTGTCTCGCGTTTACATCGCAAGAGATGAATCTGGGTGACGTGGATGTGAGATCATGAAATGCAGTTCCCTTTAACATTGTAAGCCGCTCGTACTTGCGCATCATCAAACGGCTGGCCATTTTTACCACAAATAAAGTCACCTCCAACTTTTTTCAGAGTCCCGTCCAGTGCGGATAATTGATTCCCTGCACAGTTGAAGTTTCCTTTAACTTTCTTGGGAGCCCCCTCAAGTGAAATCAACTGATTTCCTGAGCAATCAAAATGCCCCCTGACTTTTTCAGGTGCCCACTTGAGTGATGTCAGTTGATTACCATAACAGAGAAAAGCATTAACCTCTTCTGGAGCGCCCTTGAGTGAAGTCAGCCGATTCCCAGAACAGTCAAAAAAACCATGAATCTTTTTCTGGCTCCATAAAAGAGAGTTCAATTGATTGCCCGAGCAGTCAACGTTTCCAGAAACATCTCGAGGCCCACCTTTCAGTGATGTCAACTGATTCCCTGAGCAATCAAAATCACCTGTTATGCAACAAGGGGCACCATCGAGAGAAATCAGTTGATTGTTTGAGCAATAAAAATCGCCATGAATTTTTTTGGGTACGCCTGTGAGGGTATCAAGCTGGTTATCTGAACAATCAAAATTTCCGCCAACAATATGAGGAGCGCCATCAAGTGTTGTCAATTTGTTCCTTGAACAAATAAAATCTCCCTCAACAACATCAGGGGATCCTGAAAGTTCTGCATCACTCTTCTCCCCTCTGAGCGATGTCAACTGGTTTCCGGCACATGAAAAATCACCCATAATAAAAACGGGGCTACCATCCAGAGTGGTCAGCCGATTATCTGAACAGTCAAAATCACCATGTACCTCTTCAGGAGCACCGATGAGTGATTGCAAGAGATTCCCTGAGCAATTAAAATTACCTTTAATTTTTTTTGGTGCCCCCTCAAGCGTGGTGAGTTGGTTCCCTGAACAGTTGAAATCCTTTACTTTTTCCGGGCAGCCTGATAGTGACGTTAATCCCTTGTTTGAACAATCGATATGCTCTTTCGCATCACAATTACCCATAACATCTGCAAACGTCACTTGTACTATTTTTTTCCCCATGATGAATATCTCCTTTGTAAAACTCAGTTATCAAACAATAAAGCAATTTTGTCTATTTAATTATCCTGTTGCCGTTATGGCAGCAGAACTGCACATGAAATGACTGTTGTCCAAAGACCGTTTTTGCCCTCTGCTGTTGCTGAAACAAATAACAATGGTGTATCTCCTGATTAATCTTGTTTTTTTAAAGAATAATAGATGTATAAAACCATAGAGAAAAGAACAATTTGCATTAAAAAAGATAGAAAACCCGAGCAAAGGTATTGTTACAATTATGTTAAATCGCCATAACGAGAGCAATAAAATCAAGCCATCAGGATATCACATCTATCCTGCTAAATGATAGCCATTTGCTTATTAATGCGGATACCAGGCTATAAGAGAAGTTTTCATTATCTCAACCAAAACGTTACAGCGTCGTAATAATTATGCTTTTGATGAGTTGTATAATTCTTGGGATGAAATTGTTCTACGACTCCTAATAAACCATAAAGATACCATAATGGCAATAAAACTTTTTGATGGCATTGACTCCGCACTCATCAATTCGAGTGTGGATGGCTTGGGTAATGTTGTAACCTTGTATTTTGATGCTCCACTTGATACAGTAAATATACCATCAGTCGGTCAGTTTGTTGTAAGCAACGGAGGCACCGCCCAGACAATCAGCAGTCTGCAAGTGGTCAATAACCAGATTATTCTGCAACTTGCAGCAACTCTTGATCAGAGCAAGGCAGTCAAGGTTTCCTATGCAGATGTCACTTTAGGTAACGATGTCAACGCTGTTCAGGATCACAACGGTAATGATGCGCCATCGTTTCAGGATATCGAAGTGGGTAAAGCACCTGGATTGACACCGAGTGGAGCTGAATCTTTCGCTTTTGCCTCTACAATCTCTCTCGCTGGAGCTGAAATTTCAGCGTTTGATGCAGCAAGCGGACGACTTTTCGTCACCTCAGCCTCAGGACTGGGCTTACAGGTTGTCAGCGTGGATGCTCAACTCAAGATGACTCTTCTGGGGACTATCCCACTTGGGAGTAACGATTTGAACAGTGTCTCCGTCAAGAACGGCATTGTTGCTGTGGCAGTGGCTGATGCAGACAAGACTTTGCCGGGGAAAGTCTTCTTTCTTGATGCTGATGGTGATGTAACTTCCGCCTTGATGACGTTGGGCAACGTCCCTGTTGGAGCTAATCCCGACATGTTGACCTTCAGTGCTGATGGCAAGACGGTTCTTGTTGCCAACGAAGGTGAAATGGCCAGTCTGGCGAGTAACCCGGAAGGTTCGGTCAGCATCATTGATCTCAGCAATGGCGCTGCTGCAGCAACAGTTAAAACGGCCTCTTTTACAGCATTCAACGATAAATTTGCAGAATTGCGAGCAGAAGGTGTACGCCTCTTCGATGGAGTTACGGTGGCCAATGACCTCGAACCAGAATACCTCAGCATCTCTCCTGACGGGAAAACAGCGTTCGTGACTCTGCAGGAAAACAACGCCATCGGCATTCTTGATATAGCAACTGGCACAATTACCGATATCGTTCCTCTCGGCCTGAAAAGCTGGCTTGGTCTTCCATTGGACGGCGCTGACAATGGCAGCTATAACCCATCGACAACCCTCCCTGTTTTTGGTCAGTATATGCCTGATGGAATCGGCTCTTTCACCGGCAGTGATGGTAAAACGTATTATATCATCGCCAATGAAGGAGATGACCGTAATGACTTTATGTCACCTGATGCCGTCAAGCTTAAAGATATAGGCAAGTCTGTAGATCCGGTCAGCGGGAAAAACTTTTCCCTGGACCCGGAGTTGATTGCAAAGTATGGCAATCTGCTGAGTACCACAGCAATAGGTAACCTGAGAATCTCTCTTGCACCTGGTAACAGCGGAGACATTGACGGCGATGGAGTTATCGAACAAATTCAGGCTTATGGTGCCCGATCCTTCAGCATTCTTAACGCTGATGGCACACTGGTTTTCGAGAGCGGATCGCAAATCGAGCAGTTTGCAGCTTCGACAGGCTCTTTCAATTCGGCTGATCCCTCGACCTCCGGCATTTTCGTCGACACACGTTCCGACAACAAAGGCCCTGAACCTGAAGGCATTGCTATCGGTAAAATAGGAGGAAAAACCCTTGCCTTCGTCGGTTTGGAGCGTGCTGGAGGCGCTGTTATGGTTTATGACGTAACCGATCCACAACATGTCAGTTTTGTCCAAACTCTGCACAATCCAGATGATTCCAAAGCTCTCACCGGTGATGGGGCTGAGTCCGGGGGTGGCCCCGAAGGGCTGACCTTCGTTTCGAGTGATGGCAGCCCCAATGGAAAAAATCTGCTTTTTGTTGCCAACGAATATGCAAAAACGATCAGTCTGTTCACCTTGACAAATCTGAACGATGCGCCTGCTGTGGCACATCCTGTCGGTAATGTATCGACAGCAGAAAACAAGCCATTCAATTTGCTGGTGCCAGTGGGAACATTTCACGATCTGGATACCGGTGACAACCTCACCTATACTGCAACTCTGGCCGATGGCAGCCCACTGCCGTCATGGCTGAAATTCGACAGTGAGCTTCAGGGTACGCTGAAATATGTAGGGGCTGCAAGAGATGCCTATTTTGCTCTTTCTGATGCGTGGCCATCAACAGACTCTGCATCTGCCGGTACAGCCATTGGCTCCGGAGTAAAGACCGATGGCGGCAATGTTGCATGGCAGAGTGGCGATCCTGTTGGTGGCGAAATTACGACCATTGCCGAAACCCTGAGAGCCGATCTTGGTTTCGCCATAGGTGTGGTCAGCACTGTGCCGTTTTCTCATGCAACACCAGCCTCTTTTGTCAGCCATAATATCAACCGCAATAACTATCAGGATATTGCCCACGAAATTCTCTTTGATACACAGCCTGAGGTGGTGATTGGGGGCGGACTCGACAGCCTGTTTGCAAAGGCAGTCACCAATTCGGCAAAGGCCAGTACAGATATTAATCTCAATGGCTATAATGACGACTACGATGCGTTCAAGGCGGGTACCAGTGGAACACCCTATACGTTTGTTGAGCGAGCTACCGGCGTGGACGGAGGAACTCTCCTGGCTACTGCCGCATCCGCAGTTGACATTACAGCAGGCGGAAAGCTTTTTGGACTGTTCGGCACTTCGGGCGGAAATTTTGAATACTACAATGTCGCGGACACTCCCGGAACACCTACCATTACCCGAAGCACAACCGATTCGACACCAGGAGTGGATGAAGACCCAACATTGTCAGAAATGACCTTCACCACTCTGTCGGTGCTGAACAAGGATCCTCAAGGTTTCTTTGTGATGTTCGAGCAGGGTGATATTGACTGGAGCAACCATGCCAATGGCTACGAAAATATGGTTGGCGGGGTTTATGACCTCGAACAGGCAGTCACCACAGCAGAGACTGTGCTGGACGCAGGCAAGAACGGAATGGATTGGTCAAATACACTGATGATCGTCACCAGCGATCACTCGAACAGCTATCTGCGCCTTCAGGAAGAGCCGGGTAAAGGTAATTTGCCTCTTGAGGTTGTGGGTGCAAGCAAATCCACCTATCCCAACGGTGAGGTAACCTACGGCACAACTGGCCACACAAATGAACTGGTGACGCTTCAGGCAAGAGGCGCTGGCGCTCAACTGTTCAGCCAGTATGCCGGGCTCTGGTATCCCGGTACGAATATTGTAGATGACACACAGATTTATCAGGTGATGACCTCGGCGGCAAAAGATCTTGGTGTCAAGCACATCATCCTCTTTATCGGCGATGGCATGAACATCGAACATGAGATAGCCGCCAGCCAGTATCTGTACGGCAAGGATTTCGGCTTGACCTGGCAGGACTGGGGGCAGTTGAACAATGGATGGGCCGGCTATTCAAGCACCTGGGATGTTACCGCCTACAATGCCTATGCAAAAGCTGCGGGGGTGGCCAATTATAGTGCAAGCACCTTCGACCCCACAATCGGTTACGATCCATCGAAGGGCGGCCAGACTCCGCTGCCGGTTGGTATGACCTTAAGTGGCACACCAGATCACGCCAATGTTGGTTCGATCGATGTAAAAATAACTGCTACGGACAAAAGCAGCGCCACGGCCAGCGATACGTTTACTCTGACTGTGGATGATACAACTCCACCTGCAGTCGTAACATTCAGCCCGGGAGATGGTGCAACAGGAGTCGCCATCGGCAGTAATATTGAGCTCATGTTCAGCGAAGTGATTCAGAAAGGTACCGGCACCATAGAGATCCACAGCGGTTCACCAGGCGGCACCGTTGTGGAGAGCTACAATGCGGCAACAAGCACCAATCTGGCAATTTCTGGCTCAACATTGATCATCAACCCAACGGCCAACCTGAATTACCAAACGCAATATTTTGTCACGTTCGGGGAAGGATCAATCCATGACAGCTCAGGAAATCACTACGCCGGAAGCACAGCTTATGACTTTACCACTGGCGCTGATCCCTATGCTGGCAACGATAGCGCTGTAAGTACTGAGACGGCGCTGGCAGGAGTTGGAACACTCGGGCTCCTTGCCTGGCTGCTTCTTTAGCTGTTCGGCGGCACTCCTCTGCCATTTGTTCACAGGCTTGTTGCACTGCTGTAACAATTCCTCAACAGAATGAATGGTACCTTGTGTTGCGGATAGAGATGTTATTCAATCTGAATAATGAAATGAAACTGAAAGTCAAAAAAATAAACCAAATAGTTGTTATGAAAAAAGTTGCATTGATAGTCGGTCTGGCCGCTGCCCTCGGGTTCAACCATGCAGAGGCGGCAGACTGGAACTGGAAGGGAGATGTAAGAGAGCGTTGGGAGTACCAGCGCACCGATAAAACGACGGATATAACCCCTGCCGCAAGCTCAAGCCGCGCCCGAACCCGTGTTCGGCTTGGTGTCTATCCATGGATCAATGATGAGCTTTCCGCCGGTGTGCAACTTGCGACTGGCAGCGATACCCCGGGAGAGACCATATCCCGCAACCAGAACTTCGGGAGTCTGTTCCAGCCTAAAAGCATTTATCTTAATGAGGAGTTCATTGATTACCACCCGAGATCGTACGGCCTTGACGGAAAAATAAATATTATCGTCGGAAAAAGAGATATCACCAATACAATTGTCAGAGTAGATAATCTGGTTTATGATGGAGATCTCACCATTGAGGGCGCAACACTTCAGTATGGTAAAGATTCTGAAGGCAAGGAAAAAGAGGGGTTGATTGCCATTGCCGGTTACTACCTTCTTAACTCATGGTCATCAAACACGACAGGTGATCCCGTCCTTTACGTTTTTCAGGGTGCGTACAAAGGCGAAATCAATGATATAGGCTACACTTTTGGTGCAGGATACAATAACTATTCACGAATCAACAATCTGAGTACATCGGGAGACAAGGGTTCAGTTGGTATCAACCCGTCTGCGGGAACTTACTACTCTGCTCCACCAGTCGCTCTCTATCCAAACTCGGGATACAGGATTGTTGAGCTGTTTGGAAAAGTTGGCGGCCAGATTACCGAAACACTTCCCTGGAAAATCTACGCTCAGTATGCCTTCAACAGTGCAAGTCATGCAACATATTCGAGTATAGATGACAACCAGAGAAAAGCCTGGCTTGCCGGAGTTACTATTGGCGATGCTAAGCAGGTTGGTGACTGGGCGATTGACCTGAAATACGACCGTATTGAAAGAGATGCCGTTTTCCCGCTGTTTACTGATTCTGACAGGAAAGTCAATGGCACCATCTATAACGTTCAGGGCCTTGAAATTGCAGGTACCTATCATCTGGTACAGAATATGAATATCGGAGCCAGGTATTACCGTTACAAAAATATTGTGCCTGCACCTGGTGACCCGACCCTTAATCAGCTTCAGCTTGATGCCGTCGTCAAGTTCTGAAAAGTATATGTATATTGTTCTTTCTTTGTGTTGTGTGGCTGGTTTGCAAGGTTGTTCCTGCATCTTAAGGAGCACCTTGCCAAGCCGGTTTATCATCAACAACCGATGATTTATTTATCAAATTCTTTAACCCAATTATGTCAATCAACATGAACTTATTCAAAAAAATACTTTTAGGCGCCACAGTTTTCAGCGTTATGTCTTCTGGAACGGCCGGTGCCGCAGGTAAAATAGTTATTGACGGTTCAACGACCGTTGGACCTGTCGCCAAAGCATTTGCAGACCACTTTACCAAAGCCACCGGCGTACAGGTCTCGGTGAGCGAATCCGGATCTGGCAACGGAGCAAAAAGCCTGATCAACAAAACCTGTGATATTGCTACCATGTCACGTGCGATGAAAGACAAGGAAGAGGCCTCTGCAAAAAGCAGGGGTGTCAATCCTGTTGAGCACCTTGTCTGCCTTGATGGTCTCTCTGTTGTTGTTCATCCGAGCAACCGCATCAACGCGCTTTCAAAAGCGCAGATCCGGGGTATTTACATGGGAAAATACACCAACTGGAATCAGCTTGGGGGATCAAACTCGGCTATTGTGGTTATTCAGCGGGAATCGAACAGCGGCACTGCAGACTCCTTTAAAGAGCTGGTCATGGGCAAGGATAACCCGATTTCCAAACGGGCAGAAACACAGGCAAGCAATGGTGCCATAAAGAGCCGCGTGGCAACGACACCGTCTGCAATCAGCTATATCGGTATGGGTTTTGTTGACGGTTCAGTAAAGCCGCTTCTGGTTGATGGTGTGGAGGCAGACGTGAAGACGGTCAAAAATGGCACCTACCCGCTCCACCGCCCCCTCTTTATGTATACCAACGGTCAACCAACCGGCGCTATCAAGCAGTTTATTGATCTGCCAAAAACGGCGGAAGGAAAACGTATCATCAGCGAGACCGGGTTTGTCAATAATTATTGATTGCTGACTGCACAGGGAATATCCCTGACAACGATTACACACAAAACAAAAAAGCCGTCTTACCATAAGGCGGCTTTTTTGCGTATGACAACATTGGCCATTATCCATTGTTTTCCCTACTTTGTCCTGGAAACATCTTTAACCTCAAATGACAACGGAATGAGACACAATCTCCTGCAACGCCTTGTTATTGCAACTGCAATGGTGATGATGCTTCTCAGTACCTCTTCATGCCGTCAGAATAGTGATGAGTTGCGGAGTGATCGGGTTGTTACGGCTATTTCGGCCGATTTCGACTATCTCAACCCCCTGCTAATCCAGTTCTCCATGTCGCGGGAAGTGTGCAAGTTGCTCTATCCTTCGCTGGTAAAACCAGCTTATGACAAAAATAATGGTGGAATCATTTTTCTTCCTGGTACAGCAAAAAGCTGGGAGTTTGCTCATGATGGCAAAACGGTGACCTTCCACTTGCGAAACAACGCTCTCTGGGAAGATGGGAAAAAGGTGACCTCTTCCGATTTCAAGTTCTCCTACAGCTTGTACAAAAACCCGAAGATTGCCAGTACTCGCCAGCACTATCTTAATGATCTGCTGCTGCTGCCGGATGGAACTGCTGATATTCAGCGTGCAGTTGAAACTCCTGATGATTCGACGCTGGTGCTTCATTTCAACAAACCAATGGCTGCCGAAATTGTGCTTGACCATTTCAATGATCTGATGCCGGTTGCCATGCATATTTTCAAAGCATTTTCTCCTGATCAAATCCGTTCCCGTGCAGGTGAAATACCAGTTGTCAGCGCAGGTCCCTATGCAATTAAAAAGTGGATCCGCCAGCAAAGTCTCGAACTGGTATCAAACCACACTTCAACGCTGCCCCACCCGGCACTTGTTCATAACCTGACATTTCTGGTGATACCTGAATATACCACACGGCTGGCCATGCTGAAATCAGGCCAGATAGATGCCATGCTTTCAGCGGGCGGCATCAATCCCAAGGATCTCAAAGAGCTTGCAAGAAGCTCCCCTTCTTTGATGATCAAACCGGTCAAAAACCGCTATTTCGACAGTATCGTCTGGCTTACTATTGATGGGGCATCATACCGCAACAACCATCAGATAAAACCGCATAGCCTTTTCGGTGACCGAGTGGTGCGACGTGCGCTGACCCTTGCTATCGACCGGCAGTCAATAATTGACGGTTTTATGGGGCCAGATCACGCCATCATTGTCAACACATCTCTTTCGCCTGCCTACCGGGAGCTTACCGATGCTTCACTTGATCCTTATGACTATGACCCAAAAAAAGCATCAGCGCTGCTGCGTGAAGCTGGATGGCTGCCGGGCCCTGACGGCATTCTGCAAAAGAGTGGCAAGAAATTCTCTTTTGAACTGGCAGCTCCGGTCGGCAACCCACGGCGCAACTATGCGGCAACCATAATTCAGCAGAACCTCAGGGAGATCGGTATTGAGTGCCGTCTGAAATTTGATGAGGGGCTGGTGTTCAATAAAAACCAGAATGAGTACCGCTACGATGCCGCACTGTCGGGGATGGCAGCCGAAACACTCCCCTTCCAGCTCATTATCTGGGGCTCAAATTTTGCCGAGCGCCCCTTTAATTCATCAGCCTTTCAGCATCAGGAGCTTGATACTGTTATAGCAGAACTCAGTGGCCCACTTTCACGTGAACGCTCGGTGGAGCTCTGGAAGAGATACCAGAAGATCCTGCATGACGAACAACCAAGAACCTTTCTCTACTACTATGATGAACTTGAGGGATTCAGCAACCGAATCCAGAATGCAGATGTCAACATGATCTCGACACTCTACAATGTATACGACTGGGGTATCAAATGAGGCTATTGCCGGGTTTGCCGCCTGCATCGTTTTTACTATATTCAGCCACCTTTTTACACAGCGGTTCATCAAAAATCCTCCTCCAACTTTTATGCCTCGTTACACACCAGAACAACTTGAACGCAGAAACGCATCAGTCTGGACAAAAGTGCAGGGCATCCTTGCCCCAATCCAGTTTGTCATGTTTCTTGCCGGCCTGACGGTCACCTGGCTCTATCAGTCCCACAACGGGATCGACAACTTTGCCTGGATCACCTTTTTTGTCACCCTGAAAACCCTCATGCTTGTCCTTATTTTTGTGACAGGGGGATTTTTTGAACAGGAGGTCTTTGGCCAATTTGCCTTTGCGCCAGAATTTTTCTGGGAAGATTTTGGCAGCGCCATCGCCATGGTGGTGCATCTCTCCTACTTTCTTCTCTTCTTTATGGGCCTTGATGAGGCTACACTGATATGGACAGCTCTGCTTGCCTATTTGAGCTACCTCGTCAATGCGGCACAATTCGTCATTCGCCTGCTTCTTGAAAAGCATAATGAGAAAAAACTCAAGCGAGGCCAGACGGCATGATCATCTTTTTGTAGAATAACAGAGTTATGAAAGCAAAAGCAATAGTATTCACCGGCATCCGGCAGATTGAACTCTGTGATGTCACCCTGAAACCACTCTCTTCGACCGATGTGCTTGTTGAAACCTTCTGGTCGTCTATCAGCACCGGTACGGAAAAGATGGCCTGGAACGGCCTGATTCCGTCATGGCCTTTTATCTTTCCCTTTATTCCCGGCTATGAATCTGTTGGGAAAATAATTCAGGTTGGAGAACATGTCAACGAGAGCCTGATCGGCAAGTTTGCCTACGTTGCGGGTTCATTCGGTTATGAGGGAGTCAATGCTGCTTTTGGTGGTGCTTCGGAGTTTATCGTCTGCCCGGTCGAGAGTATTACGGTACTGGAAAATATTGAGCATCCAGAGTCGGGCATTGCGCTGCCGCTTGGGGCAACGGCCTTACATATTGTTGATCTTGCAGAGGTGGAAAACAAGAAGGTGCTGGTACTCGGCCAGGGCGCGGTCGGCATTCTTGCCGCAGAACTGGCTCAGCTTATGGGCGCCAAACTGGTTGCGGCAACCGAACCCAACAAGAACAGGCTGAACCTCTCAACTGCTGAGCTGAAGGTTGACCCTGAGACAGAGGATGTTTCGGCAGCGCTGGCCGGTCATGAGTTCGACGTTATGATTGACAGCACCGGCATCATGAGCGCCATTGATACAGGTCTGCGCTTTCTGAAATTCCACGGGAAGGTGATTTTCGGTGGCTATTACCAGCGAATCAATATCGACTACTCCCAGGCCTTTCAGAAAGAGCTCTCTTTTATGGCGGCAAAACAGTGGGCCAAGGGAGATCTGGAAAGGGTGAGAGAGCTTATCGGCCGCCACAAACTTAATGCTGAGAGGATTTTTACCCACCAGCGCTCTGTGGGAAAAGATATCACTGATGCCTACCAGAAAGCATTCACCGATCCCGACTGCCTGAAGATGATACTGCTCTGGAAAACTGGTACGGAGCAGGAGGGAACGCACTTCCCCTGTCACAGCACAACCATAAGCAGCACACAATGGCAGCAAGAACCATAGCTATATACGGCAAGGGCGGCATCGGCAAGAGCTTTACCACAACAAACCTTAGCGCCACCTTTGCCATGATGAACAAACGGGTGCTGCAACTTGGTTGCGACCCAAAGCACGACTCCACCACATCCCTCTTTGGCGGCATTCCACTACCGACACTGACCGATGTGTTCGCAGAGAAAAACGGACTAAACCAGCAGGTTGCCATCAGCGATATTGTCTTTCGCAGGGATATAGCAGATTTTCCGCAGCCAATTTACGGCATTGAGCTTGGAGGCCCGCAGGTTGGCCGGGGATGCGGCGGCAGGGGCATTATCTCGGGGTTTGATGTGCTCGAAAAGCTCGGCATCTTCAAATGGGAGCTTGATGTCATCCTCATGGACTTTCTTGGCGACGTTGTCTGCGGAGGATTCGCCACGCCACTCGCCCGCTCACTCAGTGAGGAGGTTATTCTTGTCACCAACAATGATCGCCAGTCTATTTTTACGGCAAATAATATCTGCCAGGCCAATAACTATTTCAGAACCATAGGAGGTCAATCAAGGCTGCTCGGCTTGATCATCAACCGCGATGACGGGAGCGGGATTGCCGAAAGATACGCCGAGGCTGCCGGTATCACCGTGCTGATGAAGGTGCCCTACAGTGCTGATGCCCGCGACAAGGATGACAGCTTCGACTTTGCCGTCCGGCTGCCTGAGTTACAGCAGAAGTTCAGAACACTTGCCAGCGATATTCTTGAAAACCGTATCACCCCCTGCGAAGCTGTTGGGCTTGACTTTATGGGCTTTGTTCGGCTTTTTGGTGACGTGAGTAATGATGCACCTCTCGCAGCAACCGCCGATGAGCTGTTTGGACGCTTAAACAATCTTCCCATTGCTGAGAAAAATAGCGCTCTCGACAGTGACAATCTGAGGATGCTGCAATGTATTGAAAAGCTTGGGGCTGAAGAGCAGGAGGTTTACCAAATGGTAGAGCAGGAAAAGAGAGCAATCAGTGAAGTGGCTGAACTGACTCGCAGGGAAGAATCTGCGGTGCGTGAGCTGCTTGTTCGTGCACGAAAAGAGCTGGCGAAGCTTTTTTTTGAGCTATAAGCACTTCCTGTACCTTGACCATTTCAATTGCAAATCTCTTCTGTCACAAGTTTTTTGAAATGGCGGACAAGTGGTTTACCTTTCTTTTGATCCAGATTCTATGAGGTCATTATTTCAATAGCGAAAGCATTTTTCGGGCCACCAGATATGCCTTGGACAGAAAAAAGGCTATGCAGCTCATGCGGACTCTGCTCAATTCAGGCCTGGCCGGTTGAAGAGAGTATCAGTAGCTGTGTTTTTACAAACGGATGGCTCGGCGAAAGGGAAAAAAACCTCTTTGGCCGTGAAAGAAGTTTTGAGGATCCCATAGAGTTGCGTTTTGGGATCACGACTGAACGTTTTACAGCACAACTGAAACAACCGATTGCTGGTTCGCAATGGAGCGGCATCATCACACGCATGGCCACAAGAGCTTATGAAGAGAAGCTTGTAGAGGGTGTTGTTACACTGCATTGCGATCCTGACCATCACTTTTACTCTCTCCCTGTTCTGGCAAAAAATAGTGCCGAAATTTTTGCGAGCAGAGGTAATAAACCTGTGCTCTCCCCTGTTTTACAATCTCTTGAGAGTGCATGGCATCTTGGAATGAAAAAAATCCTTGTCATTGGGGCAGCTTGTCACCTGCATACACTCAAAGATTTTCAGAAAAGGTTTGCATACCTTCAAGACATGGAGATCCTCACAATCGGTATTCCCTGCGTTGACAATATCTCCCGTTCAAAATGGCCCTGGATTCTTGAAAGAATATCGCAATCGCCAGCAACGGCTCTCTCCATGGAGTTCATGCAGGATTTCAGGATTCATATTTGGCACAAAAACGGCAACGTTGAAAAAGTCCCCTTTTTCAGCCTTCCTGAAGAATTGGCTGACCCGGGGATTTTTCCTCCTTCCTGTATGAGCTGTTTTGACTATCTCAATGCTCTTGCGGATATTACCGTCGGTTATCTGGGGGCTGAACTGCTGCCGAAGGAGAAGCGCCAGTGGGTACTGGTAAGAACAGAAACGGGGAAAAAACTACTGCAACTGATAGACGGTGAACTTGAACGTTTTGCCGAATCGGGCAACTGGGAGTGCCGATCTTTTGTGCAAAAGACATCGAAAAGGATCATTGAGAGCATGAAGGTGAGACAAAAAGAGTACTCTGTCAAGAGAAATATTCCCCTCTGGCTCGGACAAATTCTTTCGACCTTTCTTTGCACTATTGGTCCAAAAGGAGAAGGATTTGCTCACTATTCAGTTGATTATCATCTGATCCGCCATTACTACTACGTAAAATTCCGCTATCCGGAGTTACTCGAAAGAGTGGTGCCAAAATATGTTCCG
Organism: uncultured Chlorobiaceae bacterium; assembly: GCA_903866255.1. GTDB lineage: Bacteria > Bacteroidota > Chlorobiia > Chlorobiales > Chlorobiaceae > Chlorobium. Next base: position 31,619 of record CAIPMW010000116.1, read on the forward strand.
GTAATTCTTGAAGAGTATGGATTGCCACTCTGAACAAAGGCGCTGTTCAGTCAAAAAAGTTGCGCTTGTTGAATGGTGCCATCGCGATTTTGGCAACCATTCGAGGTTTTGTGAGCCAGCGGATTTTTGGCGATTGATCGGTTGACGAAAGTATTTTATTGCAAAGAAAAGCAGAAACAGTCTCGACATCATCTGCCATAACATTGAAAAACTTTCTTTTTTTAAGGCTTTCCTGAGAACCATCGCTGACCATGGAACAAAGCATGTCGGTAACCACCATACCAGCCTGATTTCCCGATAATATTATAACGAGGAAGCACCAAACAGCACAGCAATGTTTCTAATTCCATGAATTATAGGTTATTCGGTAAGGATGTATTGCAATCTTTGAGCTTATACCCGGGAACGCCGAGCTCCAGCTCG
>CAIPMW010000117.1 GCA_903866255.1 uncultured Chlorobiaceae bacterium
CGAGCTGGAGCTCGGCGTTCCCGGGTATAAGCTCAAAGATTGCAATACATCCTTACCGAATAACCTATAATTCATGGAATTAGAAACATTGCTGTGCTGTTTGGCACTTCCTCGTTATAATATTATCGGGAAATCAGGATATAACCATCAAGCATTTCAAGAGAAGAGAGCGAATCAGGCGGTGTCTTTTCTGAAACAAGAAACTGTTCAAGAGTGCTGAGCTCATCAAGAGAGAGCGGCTGCATTGAGGGGTCAGAAGAATTCATGATACACTATTCTGGAAAATGTTAAAAAGAGAGTATGTCCTGTTCCCCTGAAGTTATGAAGATATTTCTTATGTTCAGAGAGCGAAGGAAAAATTATGTTGTTATCAAAAGGGGGGTCATGAAGGAATCGTTGCGTCTCTCCATTCGACACTTTTTGAGAAATAATTTACACCAACTGAGCTTTCGACTCGCTCTCAATTTTTTTCAGAAGCTCAGTGTATCGCTCCATCAGCATAATCGGGGAACTGTCGGCTTGTGAGGGGTGGTGAAGTGTCAGTTTCATCTTTTTTTCAATCGTGAATCCAGGTCTGTACTCTTGCATCCATGGCTCCTGCACTGAAACAAAGAGGTATTGCAAAAAAGCACGGTTTGCAAGATGCTGGTTGTCCTGCTCGGGAAGAAAGAGTGTTGTGCCCTGTAACTGGATTTCGATCTTTTCAAGACCGAGAGCTGTGCCTGTAAGCTTGAGTTTTGAAAGTAGTAGCAGGTTTGAAACCTCTTCGGGCAGAGAGCCAAATCTGTCCCTTAGTTCTGTCGTAACAGCATCGAGGTGGTTCTCCGAAGGAGCCTTTGAAATTTTTTCATAAAAAGCAAATCGTTCATGAATTGCGGTGATATAGTAGTCGGGAATAAGTGCATCAAAAAAGAAAACCAGGTCGCAGGGTTTCTGTTTCCTGATGGTATTGTTGCTTTCATCAGAAAACATGTGGCTGAATTCCGTGGATTTCAGCTCGGCAACGGTCTCTTCAAGCATCTTCTGGTAGAGATCGAAACCAAGTTCATGGATGTAGCCTGACTGCTCGGCACCCAGCAGATTTCCGGCACCACGGATATCAAGGTCTCGCAGGGCGATATTGAATCCCGAACCAAGCTCAGTAAAACTTTCAATAACCGCCAGCCGCTGCATGGCATCCTTTTTCAGCGTTTTCAGCGGTGGTGTGACCAGGTAACAGTAGGCCTTTCGTTCGCTTCGTCCCACCCTGCCGCGCAACTGGTAGAGGTCGGAGAGACCGAACATATCGGCGCGGTTGATGATGATGGTGTTGGCGTTGGAGATGTCGAGTCCTGAGCCGATGATGGTGGTTGAGATGAGCACATCAACCTCCTTCTGCATGAAATCCATCATGATCTTTTCAAGTTCTTTGGCTGGCAGTTGACCATGGGCAAAGACAATCCGGGCCGAGGGGACAAGCTCCCTGAGGGTTTGGAGAATATCGTCCAGTGCTGAAATGCGGTTGTGGAGAAAAAAGACCTGCCCCTCTCTCTGGATCTCCCGCAGGATGGCCGACTGAATCAGCGCCGGGTCATAGTCGGTGATGACGGTCTCCACCGGCTGGCGGTTTTTTGGCGGGGTGGAGACAATGGAGAGGTCGCGGGCTCCCAGCATTGAGAATTGGAGCGTCCTCGGAATAGGGGTGGCCGACATGGTGAGGGTGTCCACTCCGGGAAACTGCTCACGCAGTTTCTCTTTTACCTCAACGCCAAAGTGCTGCTCCTCATCAATAACCAGCAGGCCGAGATCCTTGAAAAGCACATCTTTCGAGACCAGTCGGTGGGTGCCGATAACAATATCAATCTGCCCTTTTGCAATTTTTTTCAGTATCTCCTGTTGCTCCTTGCGCGTTACAAAACGGCTCAGTACGGCTATTGAAATCGGGAAGTTCTCAAATCGTCGGGTAAACGACTCCGCGTGCTGGTGGGCGAGGATGGTTGTGGGGGTGAGGACGGCGACCTGTTTTTGTGACTCTACCGCCTTGAATGCCGAGCGCATGGCAATTTCAGTTTTTCCAAAACCGGCATCACCGCAGATCAGTCGATCCATGGGGTGAGGCTCTTGCATATCCTTTTTGACCTCATTGATTGCCCGCAGTTGATCGGGAGTCTCTTCAAAGATAAACGAGGACTCAAATTCACGCATAAAGATGGAGTCGTGGGCAAAGGGGAAGCCAGGCTGCATTTTTCGCTGGGCATAGACCTTGATCAGGTTGATGGCTATGTCGCGGATATTTTTTCGGACTTTATCCTTTTTTGCAGCCCACTTCGAGCTGCCCAGCTTTGAGAGTGAGGGAAGAGAGTTCTCTGATGCCGTATATTTCGAAAGCAGGTTGATATTCTGAATATTGACAAAAAGCTGATCACCACCGGCATATTCAACCAGCACGGACTCCTGTTCGGAATTACCCACCGAAATAGTTTCAAGCGACTTGAAAATGCCAATGCCATAATTTTCGTGCACGACATAGTCACCAATCTTGAGCTTTTGGAGGTCCTTCAGTGAGATGCCTCGTATTTTTCTTTTGCGGTGCGCTTTATGGGTATGCAGTTTACCGAAGATGTCAGATTCGGTATAGAGGTCAAGATTGCCGAAGGTAAAGCCGGTATGCAGATTGAGCGGTACCCAGCTTGCCTCAAGCAGAGCCGCGCAGTTCGAGTGAGCCATCTCTTCGGCAAGAAAATCGGTCAACTCAGCGATTTCTCGGCGTGAACTGGTGGCGAAAAGAGGTTTGTGGTGTTGGGCACTCTCTTGTTGCAGCAGGGTAGCAAGAATGCGGAAATTGGCGTTCAGTTTTTTCTGGGCAACAGCGCCAAAATCAATGGCACAAGGTGAGAACGGCATAATTCTGATACATCGGAACCGTGCGAGCGCAGCCGTCAGTGCATCATAATTATCATGCGACTCAAATTCTGCTGTATCATCAATAACAATGATTGTGGCCGGATCAAGATAGTCGAGAATGGTTGTTTCAGGATCAGTTCCGTTGGGGTTCTCATCCGTAAAACTGGCTGTCAAATCGGCAGTCTGCACCGTTTTTCCTGATAACTGGCTGTTGATGTCGAACATGCGAAGCGATGTCACCGTATCACCGAAAAATTCAATCCTCAGAGGCTCGCGTGAACCAAATGGGAATACATCGATGATGGAACCTCGAACGGAGAACTCACCCTCATCCTCAACAAACTCCCGTTGCTCAAAGCTGTTTGCCTCAAGAAAGCGTTGAAGCTTGTCATATCCCGCATTCTGCTCAATTTTTAGTCGAAAAATTCGGTTTGCAGCTTCAGCAGGTTTGCAGAGGGTGACACCAAGGTCATCAAAAAAAGCGAGGACGATTGATTTTTTTTTGGTTGAGAGCGCACCAATCGAAAGCGAAAGCTCATCAGAGGTATTGCAGATACTCTCTTTGTTCAGAAGGGCCTCAACATCGTTTTCGTAAAGTTCAAAGTTGTTTTGGCCGCTGAGGACCATAAGAGAGGCTGGCTGGCTGGTAAAAAGAGTCGCTGCAAGGAGTGAAGAGAGCGATCCTTGCAAACCGGCAGTATCGATTGGAGCAAAAACTCCATGGTCAGGAGTTATCTCCTCAACTCTTTTGACAAGAAGGGAATAAGGCGCTGATTGTCTGACTGTATCAAAGAGAAAGGCTGGATTTCTTTTGGTGACGGCAGCACTTTGCTGTTCAGTATCTGATAACGTTTTCATTTGAGGTGTACAAACCATATTTTCATGCGTAATCCCGGCGGAACATAATCTTGAAACCACCTCGTGCAGGGCAGGTTGTTAAATATGGAAAAAATTCTTGAACTGAAAAACCTTAGAACTTACTACTCTACTGAGAGCGGGGTTGCCAGGGCTGTTGATGGGGTTAGTTTTTCTCTTGAGCGGAATCGTACGCTGGGGATTGTTGGTGAGTCCGGATGCGGAAAGTCGGTGACGGCGCTCTCGGTTATGCGTCTTGTGCCAATGCCTCCCGGCTATTTTGCGGGGGGTGAAATTTTGTGGAAGGGCAGTGATCTTCTGAAGCTCTCTGAAGAGAAGATGCGTAAACTGCGGGGCAACGATATTGCCATGATTTTTCAGGAGCCGATGAGTTCGCTCAATCCGGTTTTTACCTGTGGCTACCAGATTATGGAGCAGATTCTCGTGCATCGGGATATTCCCCTGGCTGAGGCAAAGGCTCGTTCGGTTGAGTTGCTCCATCTGGTCGGCATTCCCGACCCTGCGGAAAGATTTTCCTCCTATCCCCACGAGCTTTCTGGCGGGATGCGACAGCGGGTGATGATTGCCATGGCGCTCTCCTGCAATCCCGCGCTGCTCATTGCCGACGAACCAACCACGGCGCTTGATGTTACCGTCCAGGCGCAGATTCTCGACCTTATCGGCAAGCTGCAGGCCGATACAGGGATGAGCGTGATGCTCATCACCCACGACTTCGGGGTGGTGGCCGAGCTGTGTGAAGAGGTGCTGGTGATGTACGCCTCAAAAGTGGTTGAAAAGGGCGCTGTCGAGCAGCTTTTCAAAAATCCGCTCCACCCCTACACCAGAGGTCTGCTCAAGTCCATTCCTCGTCTCGGTTCACCAAAAGAGCGCCTCCATGTTATCGAAGGCAGTGTTCCAAGCGCCGTCAACCTGCCCGATGGGTGCCGCTTTGCCGGGCGCTGTCCGCTCGCAGATGCCCGCTGCCTCAAGGAGCAGCCACCGCTTGTGGAGTATGAGACGGGCCATGAGGCGGCTTGCTGGAAGGTGGGGTGAGTGAGCCTATGGATACTGGTTGAAGCGCACCAAACAATGGCCAACAACAATATCCCGGCCATTGTTCATGCCGCAGCCATTGCGTATGGCTTTGTCTTTATCCACCTTTCACTGATGGAAACGGTCGTATTCATCGTTTTCTGATTCACAACATTCTGGCCCGGCGTGGGTTTACCCCCAAGGGGGCTGATAATTCCTGTCTCTGCAGCGAAGCTGAAAAATCCAGTTGCTTATGATGCATCACTGGAAATATTTTCAAGGCATCTGTTGCTGCAAGTTGACTACACGCTCGATCCTCTGGGAGAGATGCAGGTCCAGACCGAAACCGCCCATTGGTATTGTTGCATTGATTATGACGGCACAAGCGGAGGCTTTGCTTGGCTTTATTGCTGAATCCTTTCATATTAGGCAATGCTATTGAAGAACCGGTGCGTTCCGACGGGTCTGCGTGCGAAAATTGTCTTGCGGCTGTGGGAAACTTCAAGGCTAAGCTTGCTGAAAATGAAACCATCTGGCACAAGGTTGTAAAAGGTTTCAAGAAGTATTACCTTGCACCAAAAGGAGATTTGATTATGTCACAGACAAAAGGTGTCAAGTTAAACGATGCCACTCAGCAACGGCTTGCAAATTTGGCTCGTATCCGCGATAGATCGCCACACTGGCTCATGTGCAAAGCAATC